>JBJKQT010000112.1:0-16687 GCA_046705065.1 Desulfocapsaceae bacterium | reverse complement strand
AATATCTCCTGGATTTTATGGTAGCAGGCCTTCTCTTCGGCAGTAAAACGTTCGGTCAGTCCATACGGGTATTTGGTGACTGCACTGGCAGCAATGTCAAGACAGCCGTTGAGCACCGCCATCCTGTTGCATTCAGCCTGATCCGGAAGCTTGTTATTGATTCGCGTGTCGGCGATGATTTTTTCCACGGCATCGAGTAATTCCCGGTCGGGGCGGATTTTTAAAAAACCTTTGATAAAGTCAATGGCCGACTCCTCAGAAATGACTCTGCAACCCGCCAATCTGTTAATGCTGCGGACATGCTCTTTGAGGTATTCGATGAGAATCGCCACCTCCGCTTTCTGGATCCGGCCGTCAGCCCAGGCCATTTCAACCAATGGTATCAGATCGATAAGATATACCTGTTCCTCTTTTATCCCGAAATGTGCCAGCCGTTTGACCGCATCGTTGAAAGTGATAGTTGTTTTCACACGCGTTCCCCGAAAAAAAAAGAATGACATGTCCGCATGTCGATACGAGCATGTCTGCAAAGTTGTGAATGGAATTCAACAGATTCCTCTAAAAAAATAGCAAGATTTCCCTTTGTTGTCTTCTTAAATTTCGGCGAGCATCGATTTGTCCGCCGACTGTGCTGGTTGGCCTGTATTCTTTTTAGCAGCATAACTCTCGATTGAGTGCCGCATAAGCCTTTTTGCGCATGACTCTCATACCTTGATAATTAAAAAGCTGAGGTAAGCGATGTAGCTGGTCAAGAGGATTCCACCGCCGATTCTGCTCACGGTACATGTCTTACGCATCAGGAAAAACGGCAGTGCACTGACCGTAATCATAACCAGAAAGTCAATCCACAGTCCCGAAGCGAAAAAGCCGCCGGCAATGGTAATGGGACGTACAATCGAAGACAGTCCCAACACACCCAGAAGGTTGAAAACATTGCTGCCCACCAGGTTGCCGATGCTGATGTCCATTTCCTTGCGAATCGCCGCCACTACGGATGTGGCCAGCTCCGGTAAGGACGAGCCAAAGGCCACGATGGTCAAACCGATGAATTTTTCACTGACTCCCAAAGCTGTCATGATGGTCACGGACGCATCAACCAGGAGTTCCGCGCCCAAGACTACTGAAGCAATACCTGCGATGATCATTCCCACCTGACGAGGCCGCGTTGCTATATAGCCTGTCTCCACAACGTCTTCAACCAGTGTCTCTGCCCGTACCGCGTTGCCGTTTTCTTTATTTCCACTTGCCCGCGAGTAATTGAGGTAGGTGTAGAATGCAAGCAGGACAACAAGAGATACCCCTTTTATTCTGCTAAGGTGGGAGTTGAAGGAGAGGAGCAAAACATAGAAAGAGATCCCGATCATGATGGGGATATCGCGTCGGACCACCGACTTATGACTGCGAATGGGGCTGAACAGCGCCGAGATGCCGAGAATTAAACCAATATTACAGATGTTGCTTCCCACGACGTTGCCCACGGCGATCATGCTTTTGGCTTTAAGAGATGATACCATACTGACTACCAATTCAGGTGTCGAGGTTCCGAAGGCGACAACGGTCAGGCCGATGACGATTGGAGTGACATCCAGGCTTCTGGCAAGGCTGGACGACCCCTTTACAAGGAAGTCTGCGCCGTAATAGAGCAGGGTGAATCCCACCAGGCAGAAGACGATTTGCAGAACCATGAATCAATTCCTTTTATCTGTTGAGCCTCTTGCAAAAGACTCTTTTATTACCAAAGTCTTAACGCGCCCGACATTCAATCAAGAATGCCAATATCTCACAGATTGAAATCGGAGATATGATTACCCGTTGACGGTGTGCCGGAAAAGTCTTGTCATACCCTAACGGACAGGTTAAATTTTCTCAAGGGCTTAGTGCCTTTCCCAAGAGGGTGGAAAATTTGGAGATTTTATCAGACAGCGGACCTTGTTGCAGAGGCACGCTTCCTTTTATCCGGCCTTCCATGACAGGCATTCAGGGTGGAATTTTGCATTCCGGGGAAAAGAATAATCATGCAAAGAGGATATGTCTTGAGGATCTTATGCTTGCTGTGCATTGCACTCTTGATGACCGGATGTGCTACCTTGAGCCGTGAGCAGTGCCAGAACGGTGACTGGTACGGCATCGGTTTGGCTGACGGCCGAGCGGGTGAGCCTGAAACCCGTGTGAACGAGCATAATAAATCCTGTGCCGAATTCGGCATTCTCGTCAACAGCAAACTGTATTTTCAGGGGCGGGCCAAAGGGCTGGCAGATTATTGCCGGTTGGAAAATGCCATTGATACCGGTCTGCACGGAAGGAGATATCATCACGTTTGCCCGTCTTCCATCGATGCTGTTTTCAATCTGTACAACAGTGCTGCCTATGAAGTTTACAGCCTCAGACGGAAGCTTGAAACCCTTGACTATCAGATCAGCGACAAAGAAAATGAGTTGCGGAGAAAAGATCTTTCCGACGATAAACGAAGCCGGCTAAGACTCGATCTCCGTGATTTATACCGAGAACGGGACAGGTGGCGGGACGACCTTGCCACAAAGGAAAATTATCTCGATTTGCTGATGTACAAAGCGAGATCGCGGTGATTGCATTGCTCTTCAACTCTACCTGGAGTCGGAATCTGATCAAAAGACCATCCTTATCTGCAAGGAATCGGTGGAAAGAAAAACAAGCATACTCATCAACAAAGCACAAAACAGGCAAAGCAATATCCTGTTTTTTCTGGCAATCATCCAGATGTTTTCCATTTTCAGCATCTTCACGGACTATTTTAATTTCTATCAACTGCATGTGTTGCGGAACCAGGTGGAAGAATATATCTTTCTAAGAAACAACTCGGTCATTATTCTTCTTTGTGTGACGGGGATGGCTTTGGTCGTTGCCTATTACGAAAAGATTGTGGGAACAGTGAGTTACAATATGAAAAAAATACTGAAGTGTTTTCGGTTGCAAAGAGACTGAGCCGAGACCGCCTATCCAAAGGAGGTGGCTGGATGAGTTTTCAAGAACTTCCCGTGCCAGGGCATTTTGAACCGGCACGAGTGGGCGAAGTGTGGCGGGTTCCTTATCAGAAAAGGGCGGATGAGGCCGCAACCTGGGCTCGCAGGCACGGTATGGCTCCGGCATCTTCCGATGCAAGACGGATAGCTTTGATGTTGGTTGATGTTCAGAATACCTTTTGCATCCCGGGATTTGAGTTGTATGTGGGCGGTCGTTCGGGTACGGGGGCCGTTGACGATAACCGTAGACTCTGCGAGTTCATCTATCGCAATCTTGCCTCCATCAGTCATATCATCGCCACCATGGATACGCATCAGGCCCTGCAGATTTTTCATCCTGCTTTTCTGGTGAACGCCGAAGGAGCACATCCTCAGCCGTTTTCCCAGATTTCCGTGCAGGAGATTGAAGACGGTCATTGGATGCCGCAACCGGACGCTTTGCGATACCTTGGGTTAGATCCTGACTACGGCAGGCAATATCTACTGCATTATGCCAGAACCCTTAAAGAAAGCGGGAAATTCGATCTGACTGTCTGGCCCTACCATGCCATGCTTGGAGGGATTGGCCATGCAATGGCCTCTTCGGTTGAAGAGGCTGTTTTCTTTCATTCATTGGCCAGGTCCTGTCAGCCTGAATTTCGTATAAAAGGCGGCAACCCATTAACGGAGCATTATTCCGTTTTCGGCCCCGAAGTGACCCGAGGCCCTGACGGCAAAATTGTCGGAGAAAGGGACAACGCGCTTGTGGAGCGTTTGTTGCAATTCGATGCGGTTTTCGTCGCCGGCCAGGCTAAAAGCCATTGTGTTGCGTGGACAATTGCGGATTTGCTCTCGGGTCTGCAGGAGCGTGGGGCTGTATCCGAGCTTGCCGGAAAAATCTACCTGCTGGAGGATTGCACTTCGCCGGTCGTTATTCCGGGGGGGCCTGATTTCAGCGATGTGGCAGACGATGCCTTCAGGCATTTTTCACAGGCCGGTATGCACCTCGTTCATTCCAGCGATCCACTTCTTGATCTCTGGGAGTAAAACGACTTTGCCGTGATCCAGAAAACGTCCGGATTACCTGCCGAGAATCTGCTTGAGCGCGGGTTGGAGTTCCGGGTGGAGAAATGTATATCCTAGTTGCAAAAGTGCCTTTGGAACAACCTTCTGTCCTTGAAGAAGTGATTTGCCGAATTCGCCGAGAGTGAGTTTCATGGCCCAGGACATCGCAGGAACGATGGCCGGACGGTGGAGAGTGCGTCCGAAGGTGGCTGCAAACTCTTTTTGCCTGACAACCTCCGGGGCGACAAAATTGTATGTCCCGCGGTCTTCACGAGAAAGCAGAAAGAAAAAAGCTTGAATCAGATCTTCGAGATCGATCCACGGGAACCATTGCCGGCCATTGCCTATGGGACCGCCGAGGCCCATCTCGAAGGGGGCTTTCATGGTCGCAATGGCTCCTCCGCTTGCCCCGAGAACGACCCCGAACCGCATTATTATCACCCGGCTCCCTTTCCGCTCGGCCCTTTTCGCTTCGTTTTCCCATTCCCGGCAGACTTCAGCCAGAAAACCGTTGCCGGAAGGGGAGGTTTCGTCTTTTTCATGTTCACCGCCATCCCCGTAATAACCGGCGCCTGAGGCGCTGAATAAAACGATCTTGTTGTTTTCCTGCAGGGCGCTCACCAGATTGCGAGTCGTCAGAACCCGGCTGTCCCTGATTTCCTTTTTGTATTGTTTTGACCACAGATGGAATATGGAACGGCCGGCAAGGTTGACGATGACATCCTGGGCCGGGACAATTTCCTGCCAATCTCCCGGTTGAGTCGTATCGGCAGTTAGATGAACGAGTTCCGGCCGATCGGTTGAACCTGAAACCTCCCGGCTGCTGGTGATGGTCACTTGGTGACCTTCTAAGAGCAGACGATCGGCCAGGGCCGATCCGACAAAGCCGGTTCCGCCTGTGATCAAAAATTTCATTTTGTCTCCGTTCTGACAAGCCTGCCGAAACCGCCGGGGATTGTTCCTGACGACCAGAAGGCTCTTCCGTGCTTATAATCGACGAACCAGTAGCCTCCCGGATTCCGTTTTGCCGAAACAAAAATAAACGGCTGTTCTTTGGAGAAGCAGGGATGGAGGTGGACTCCTTTGGCGTTTATCTCAGGTTCTATCAGAGACATGGCCTCCTCAAGCGTCGGCAGACGCCAGTTGTCGTATCCTGCAAATTTTTCATTATTCAGTTCATCGATATGCTGATGCATTCTGCGGATCGACGTAATGTCAATACCGCCTCTTTGCCACATCAGGGATGTCTTCGCATCGATAACAACACGGTCGTCTTGTCCTCTGAACAATGCGTTTTTAAAGCCACCTTCAGGATTGAGGTCTGAATCGAAAAAGTTCCACTTCGTCATGATTCCGGCAAGCTCGTCCTCGTTAATGACGGCCGGTTCAGAGGGAAGCCGCCTTACAGACCCGGTAAGAACCTGTGCATTGAAAACCGGCAGGTCCTCTCCCATGTCTTCTTTTGTTTTTTCCTCTATTACCGGAAATACCAAAGAAGTGTCCCCGTCGTCAAGAACGGTATCGATCAGCCATTGTTTCAGTGCCTCGTCTATGGCAAAGCTTCGCTCAAAACGTGCGGTTATACCCTGGCTTTCCACGCACCGGCGGACAATCTCCTCCGGAGCATCGATCTCAGCCAGGATCTTCGCATGTTTGACTCCTCTTTCCATAAGGCACACCTTCGGCTTTTCACCCCATGCGTCGACAAAAAAATAATAGACACGCTCACTGTTATTCCGGACCCGTTCCCGGCCGCCCCACGACTCGTATGTACCAAAACTCAATTCAGGGGTCATTTCCCAATCAATGGGGCTTATCATTCTGTCGCCAACTCTCAATCGTTGATACATATCCGTCTCCTCATGCTCGATTGGTGCATTTTTTCCTTCTTGCTTGCAACGTCCTGCTATACACTGGATACACCGGAATGGTCCGGATAAGTTCCTGCGTGTGTATTTCATTTAAACTCCCTAGTTGAGTATAGTTATTATTATTAATTATGTCCAAAACAATTTCCTCAATCCGACAAAAAAGAGGCTACCCGGTTCCGCTGGGTGCGACGGTGGTGCCCGGAGGGATCAACTTTTCTCTGTTTTGCCGCCACGGCAAGTCGGTGGTGCTGGTTGTGGATCTGCCGGCTTCCTCTGGTTCCGCACCTGAACGCTTAGAAATTCCTCTCTCGGCCGATTTAAATAAAACAGGCGATATCTGGCATGTTTTCCTTCAGATCGATGAGACCGGCGATCTTTGTTACGGCTATAGGATTGACGGAACCATGGCCCCTCAATCAACGGGCCTGGTCTATGATCCAGGAAAGATTCTGATCGATCCCTATGCCCACTCGTTGACTCCGAGGAAATGGGGAGAGGGAGCCGGTTACGGCCAAAGACCCTGCTGCGGTGTGGTTCGACACGATTTCGATTGGCAGGACGATCGTCCGCCTAAAACACCGCTCAACGAAACAATCATCTATGAGATGCATGTCCGTGGCTTTACGCAGCACAAAAGTTCCTCCGTCGCTCACCCCGGAACATATAAGGGACTAACCGAGAAGATACCTTATCTCAAAGAACTGGGAGTGACGGCTGTGGAGTTGATGCCGATTGCCGAATTCGATGAGAACGACAATTACTTCAGCGAACCGGAGACCGGCAAACCCCTGAAGAATTTTTGGGGCTACAACCCGGTATCGTTTTTTGCTTTGAAATCAGGATACGCAGCCGATTGTACTCATCATGTCGACGAGTTCAAAACCATGGTCCTGGCTCTGCACAGGGCAGGCATAGAGGTGATTCTCGATATGGTCTACAATCATAGCGGGGAGGGCGGCTATGACGGAACAACCAGTAGTTTTCGCGGCATAGACAACATTATCTATTATCTCCTCGACCGCAGGCAGCATGCATATCTGAATTTTTCCGGCTGCGGCAATACCATGAACTGCAATCATCCGGTTGTCCGGGAGTTGATTCGCAGCTCTTTGCGCTATTGGGTCATCGAGATGCATGTGGACGGTTTTCGATTCGATCTCGCTTCGATTCTTGGACGCGACAGGGAGGGTAAGGTTTTGCCGGATCCTCCGATGATCGAAATTATCGCCGAAGACCCGATTCTCCGCGACACCAAAATCATCGCCGAGGCATGGGATGCGGCGGGACTCTACCAGGTCGGATCGTTCTCCAGCGATGCCCGTTGGGGTGAGTGGAACGGCAAGTTCAGAGACGATGTCCGGGCTTTTATGACAGGCCGCTTGGGAGCCGTAACAAACCTCGCCACCAGAATGGCAGGCAGCTCCGATCTCTATCAGGAGAATTCCAGGGGACCGTGCAATTCGGTAAATTTTATCACCAGTCACGACGGTTTCACTCTCTACGATCTGGTGAGTTACGATGAAAAGCACAACCTTGCCAACGGTGAAGAGAACCGGGACGGCGAAAATCATAATTTTAGCTGGAACAGCGGTAAGGAAGGATTCCCGGCGGGAAAGAAAATTACCGCTTTTCGTCATCGCCGCATCCGGACCATGGCTCTCATTTTGCTTCTCTCTCAAGGTGTGCCCATGTTCGCCGCAGGAGACGAATTCGGGCGCAGTCAGGGCGGCAACAACAATGCCTGGTGCCAGGACAATCCCGTAAGCTGGGTGGATTGGACGCTTGCGGAGAAAAATGCCGATCTTCTGCGCTTTTTCAAATGCTGTATTACTCTGAGAAAGAGGCACACTCTTTTTCGTCGTGTTGATTTTTTCAATGATGCCCAAAAGATATTCAATGGTGTCCCGTTTAAGGACGTAGTCTGGCAATCCCTTGCCCCAGGGCAGGTGGATTGGTCGTTGGAATGCCGGGTTCTGGCTTTTTTGTTGGATGGCAGAGGAGCTCAAAAGTCCAGAGAAGATGATTTTTTTATTATGCTAAACGGCAACCGCGATCAAGACGTAACCTTCTCACTCCCTGAAATTCCCCAGCACGGGGAGCCCCGGCGTTGGTATAAGATAATAGATACGGCAGCGCGTCCGCCTGCAGATTTCATTGCCGTTGAAGATGGCGCCAAAACTCCATCCGGAGGAAAAGTCAAGGTGGCGGCCATGGCGGCCGTCGTCTTGCAATCTGCAAAAAAATGAGCCGGGATCTCCCTAAAAAAATTGTTACATTCTTATCCTTAAGATTCCACTATGTATTGCAATAATATCGATAAAAGGATAGTGTAACCGTCATATTGCTTCAATTTTTGAGGTGGACGCCGGGGGGCGTAGCAAGACTACAACAATTACCGGGTTGGTTGGGCCGGAATCAACGTCCGCGTGACGGGGCCGGGTTCCAATCGGACCAAGGGATGTGGTGCCTCATTGAGGATCATATCCCACAAAATGACACACGACGTTATGAGACAAGGAACGTTCCTTTTGCTTGGAGATTCCCTGATCGCAGGCTTTGATTGGCAGGCGCGTATGCCGTCTTTCAAAGTATATAACTACGGGGTGCCGGGTGAAAAGATCGAGGATCTTTTAGGCCGCCTGAAGGAAATTGAAGAGGCGGTCGAATCTCCCGATGTTATTCTGATTATGAGCGGTATCAATAACGTTATCGACGAAGATTACGTCTTTATCGATACCCTGCGCAAGATTGTTATCCGTTTGAGCAACTACTACCCCAATGCGGAGATCATTCTCAACAGTCTGCCTCATATCGATATTCCCTTCCTGGTGGATGATGCCGTCCGTCATCTCAACGGCAATATCGAAACTGTTTCGCGGGAATCCGGTTGTTGCTATCTTGATAATTTTGTCAAATATTCGGATAACGGGATGGATATTTTCCTTGCTGACGGGATTCAGATCAAAAAGGAAACCTACGAATCCTGGGCCCGCTCATTCCTTGAATACGTTGCCTTCCTGGTTGAAGAAGGTTAAACGGCAATGACGAAAAATTTCCGGCTCCACCGGATTCGGATGGTGCGGGAATGAGCTATTAAAACGGAGACAAATCATGTCCAAGAAAAAAATATTTCTCATCGTTTCCTTCTTTGTCGCAGCGCTGGTGACGATCGGTCTGCAAAATTTCTCGATTGCGGATTGTTTTGCCGCAGGCAAGCAGGACGTTCCCGAGGCTTCCACGGCAGGCAAGAAAGCTCCTTCCTTCAACGATGCGGTCAAGGCTGAAAAAAGTCATGCCGATATATCGATTTCTCCGGAGCAGTTAAGTGGAGGCAGTGCAGCGGCCAGGGCTCCGTTTACAGAGGTCAAGGTAGAGAAAGCCAAAGGGGAAAATGCTTATACCGTCGCTGAAATTTTTGCGAAAAACAAAGAGTTGAATGGAAAGATGGTGCGCGTTCGCGGAAAAGTCGTGAGATATCATGCGGCGATCATGGGCAGAAATTGGATTCATATCCAGGACGGAACCGGCGATCCTTTGAAAAACACCCATGATCTTGTGGCAACCTCCAGCGAAACGGCAAAGGTCGGCGAGGTCATCACCGTCGAAGGAAAGCTTGCGGCCAACAAGGATTTCGGAGCAGGGTACACCTATTCTGCGATCATTGAAGGGGCAAAGCTGATAAAATAGACCATCTTTCGGGCTTTGAGACGAAATGCGCTTTGTAGTAGTGGGGCCGGGGGCCCTGGGATGTCTGTTGGCGGCAAAATTGGCAAGTGGCATAGCCGGAACCGGCGACACCCTCTGGATCCTCGATCATAACCGGGAAAGGGCCGGGCTTCTCGGGAATCAGGGCATTTTATATGAAAAACGCGAAAACCGGAAAAGCTTTGCCGTCAATGCCTGTTCCGATCCGTCGGCCATGGGCGGGGCGGATGTTGTTTTTCTTTGCGTTAAATCCTATGATTTGCAAACGGCTCTTGAGTTTTGCAGACCGCTGTTTGCTCCCGGTACGCTTGTTGTCTTCATGCAAAACGGCATATCCCATCTGGAGCTTGAAAAGCAGGTGGGCGGAGCAACTCCAGTCTACGGATGCACCAGCGAAGGTGCGACTCATCTCGGTGCCGGTCACATCCGGCATGCCGGGGAGGGCGCGACGTTTCTCGGTTTTTTGCAACATCCCGGTAAGGCAGCGGAAAATCTTCTTTCTGAAGCGGTGTCCAGGCTTCGAAACGGAGGGCTTTCGGCCTCGGTTTCGGCAAATATCCTAACTCGTCTGTGGTCCAAGCTCTTCGTCAATGTCGGCATCAACGCCCTCACGGCCATCCACGACTGTCCAAACGGAGACCTTCTGGTGATTCCGGGAGTGGACGTCGAGATGAAGGCGGCAGTGGACGAGGCGGTGAGGCTGGCGGCCGCCAAAGGCATAGTTCCGGAAACCGATCCGTATCTGGCAACCGTTGAAGTCTGCCGGGCGACGGCTACAAATATCTCTTCGATGCGTCAGGATGTCCTGAAAAAGAAACGAACCGAGATCGATGCAATCAATGGAGCGGTTGTCAAGGAGGCGGCAGAGCTTAAGATTCCGGCTCCTGCAAACGAGTCGTTGGTCCTGCGGATTAAAGATATTGAAAAAAGGTACACCGAAAATAAGATGGGAGAAGATAAAGGGAAGATGCAAGAGGCTTCAGGGAGAATCCGGGCATGAGACGGTCGCCCTTGAAAATTGCTCCGGATGAAATCGGTTTCGATTTTGATGGTGTGATTGCCGATACAGCGGACGCCTTTTTACGGATCGCCTGCGAAGAATACAATTACTGTTCGTTTACCCTCGAAGACATTACCAGTTTTCAGGTGGAGGAATGCCTGAATATACCTCTTCCTCTGGTGGAGAAGATTTTTGCCGATATCCTTCTGGACTCTTTGGCAACCGGGCTGAAACCGATGCCGGATATGTGCGAAGTCATCGGAGAGTTGGCGGATCTCGCACCGGTGACCATCATCACCGCCAGACCCAAGTCGCAGCCTGTGATCGATTGGCTCGACAAATTTCTGCCGTCCCGCACTTGTAAAAAAATCAACCTGATCGCCATGGGGGATCACGACGGCAAGATCAAGTACATCCGTGATCAGGGGTTGAAATACTTCGTCGATGATCGGACCAGGACGTGTGAAATCCTGAATGAAGCTGAAATCACGCCGTTTGTTTATTCCCAACCGTGGAACAGGAATGGGCACTCTTTTCGAACAGTGGAAAGCTGGCGTGAGATTCGCGCGATGGTCTGCAGCCCGCCGAGGTCGACTGCCTCAGAAAGAGTGATTTTTTAACGTGACCTCAACCTTTCGCCTCTCAGGATAGTATTTGCTGCTGATAATTGTAATGGGCCTGAGCGGCGATTTTCGCCTGATCAACATCGATATCAAGGTCCTCTCGAGGCGAGAGGATGTGCACCTGGTATTTCAGGGCTCGTCTTCCCGGATTGGTCATGTTGTAGATACGAATGATGCCCAGGATCGGCGCATCATTTTGTTCGGCGAAAATATCCTCTTCCCGATAGGTTTGTCCTTTTCTTTTGAGTTCGGATGTCAATCGCTTGTTGATTCGTTCGAACGAAAAAGTTGCAAATTCGCCGAATTTACCGATTCCCAGGATCCTGGTAAGGCCGGTGAGGTTATTTTCCTTGTAGCGGGTATCGTGGCAGACGATCACATAGGGTGGATAGAGGACTTTGCCGTCCGATGACAGTGGCGCCTCCCTTGTCCTGTCAAGATCTTGAACAAAACGTTGGGACTGTTTTTGAGAAAAGTTCAACTCTGTTTTATTGTAAGTGAAAAACATCGGCGGATCGATGAGGCCTGCTGAGACGCAGGTGCTGATCCGTGTTCTGGCGCCATAAGGTGGCTTCATATAGGTGGGACAGTGGCTCCGAAGGATGTCGTTTGAATCGATCTCGATGGATGATCCGCTGCCTATTTTCTTGGTGCGCCGGTATGCTGCCTTTTTGTAACTGAAAATCCGGCGAGCCGCTTTGGAAAAGAAACCGCCGTCAAGGTTTATTCCACCGGCGATACCGTCGTGATAAAGCAGGATCGCGTTGTCATAGCCCATCGCCTCACGAATCTTTTGCCGGAATTCGTCGGCGGTGATCCGGCCGTAGGATTCGTATCTGATAAATTGCTCGTCGACGTCCTGATAGATCAAGCCTCCGGGGATGAAAATCGCACCTTTGTTGTCATACTTGCCCGTAGCCCCCTCTTCAAGGATATCCGGAAGAAATCCAAGCCGGCTCTGCTCCAGCATGCGCCAAAGGGTGTCGAGACGAATGGAAATGACTTCTTTCATCAATTCGTTATCGATGATCTGTTTCTTCTGGATCATATGATGTTCTCTTCATTGCCGGGATAAGAAATCCTTTCGTAAAGATGGAGACTGCCGCCACTGTGAATTAGAATTAAATTATCGCACAATGCTGCAAAAAACAAAAGGAAATACTTGTATCTTCAGGCATTTTTTTTGTTATTGCCGGATTTGAAGAGGAAACGGCGTTTTTCAACACGTCCTCTTTTATTGTCGGAGATTACGCGGTTCAGGCCCTCGGAGAAAGGAGATGATCACGCCAAACAGAGCAACTGCCATGCCGCCTGCCATGGCGGCATGAAATGCCGTCATGAAAATGGATTCCATGGATGGCCGGTAAATCGTCAGCTGAATCCCGCCGCTTAACCGTTGAAAGGAGCTGTTGAACATCGCTCCGCTGATGGCAACTCCAAGGACCATGCCCAGATTCCTCGCCGCTGCCACCGTGGCGCTGGCAATCCCCCTTCGATGCGGAGGAATAAAGCTTAAAGCCGTGGCACTGTTGGGAGGAATGAACACGGCCATACCTATCCCGGCCAGTGCCAGGTGCCAGATAATGGCGAAAACGGAGGCGTCCGCCGGGAGACGGGAGAGCAAAAACAAGGCTGTTGCAACAATAGCGGTTCCAAAGGTGCACAGAAGCCGGGAACCCATGCGATCCGACAGCGCTCCGGAAATCGGCGATACGACAAAGAGGAACACGAAAATTGTGGCCATCAGGTATCCCGCATGGTCCACATTGAACCCCCCCGGATCCAGAAGAAAAAAAGGCATCAGAAAGACCAGGCTGAAGAGACTCATAAAGAGAATAACTGCCGCTACGATGGGCAGGATGAAAAGACGGATACGAAAAAGATCGCCTGCCAGAATGGGATGAACAACCCGCTGTTCCACAAGAATCAGGCAAATTGTGCTTGCCAGGAAAATTCCTGTGAGCACCAGGATGGGAGCGGAAGCGTATCCCCATTCGTACCCGTGGGTGATGGCCAGAAGAAGCGAACCCAGGCAGACGGCGAGCAGCAGCGCTCCAATCCAGTCGAAGGTTTCATGGCGCTTGATATCAGCCTGACTCCCTTTCAACATGGAATGGACAATGACGGCTGTTATCAGACCGATCGGGATATTGATCAGGAAGATGACCCGCCAGGAGAAAAAATGAAGCAACAGCCCTCCGAGAACCGGACCTGTGGTCAAGCCGGAAGCCACGACAGAGCCGATAAATCCTAAGGCACGGCCTCTTTCCGCCGGAGGAAATGCGTCCACGATCAAGGCCGGTGTGCAAGCCATGATCATCGCGGCACCCAAACCTTGAACAAAGCGGGAGCCAATCAACCAGAAGATGCCTGGCGACAGGCCGCAGAAAAGAGAGCCGATGGAAAAGATTGCAAGTCCCGTGCTGTAGATTCTCCGCCTTCCCAAAATATCGCTGAGGCGCCCGAAACTGAGGATCAGTGATGTAACGATCAAAAGATAGATCATGACTACCCATTGGACGGCGGCAATCGACACCTTAAGCTCTTCCATGATAGTCGGTACGGCGATATTGACGATGGAGCCGTCAAGAGTGGCCATGAAAATGCCGATGGCCACCAGAAAAAACACCTGCCACCGATTTGGGGAATTTCCTGATGACCGTGTTGCGTCGCTTTGAGAATGGAGCATGGCAGTGTCTCTGTTTTTTGTGTTTTGTACTCTGACTCGTCTCTTCTCGCGTGTCGGAGATAATGTCCGGAATGGAGAGTTTTTCGGGGTAACTGAAGGTTTTGAAGACAAAATGTCAAGCAGAAAGCAAAAAAACGCCGCGGTTATGGATAACGGTGACGTTATTTTCAACGCTCTCTCTTTAAGATATGATTCTGAAGAAAAATTTGAATCAAAGTTGTGGATGGAATAGGATTTATTGTATCCAAAGGAGCTTCTTGCAAAAAGGTCTTGTTACCCAAACTCCGAGTTATGCTCAAAATTTTATCCTCTGAATATTCAGTATATGCCCACGGTAAAATTTTTCGCATGCCTTGATTTTGAACGAAAATCCTCATTTTGTAAACGGCTCAAAGATCAATACGCCTTGATGGTTCGGCCGGTCGGATTCGCCAACATCGAGGGGGTATCATCATCACCAAAAAAGGGGGGCGTCGTGAAACAGAAAAAAAACCACGATTTTCGTTTGCTTCAATTCTCCCTGGGGCTGTTAGTCCTGTGGGCGTTTGCCGGCTGCGCGACCTTCTCGCCGGAAAATGTGGCGAGATCTTTCAATCAGTGTCTTGAGAACGGCGGCAACTACATTACAAAAGTCCTTGCCTGCGATATTGCTATCAATTCAGGAACATATTCGGGGGTCGATCTGGGGAACCTGTACCGAATGAAAGGGGTCCATCAGCAAAACGACGGCAGGCTTTATGAATCAATTGCTTCTTTCAACGAGGCAATTCAGCTTAATTCCAACGATTCCGACGCCTATTACTATCGAGGAATATCAGAGCAGCGGATTGGACACCCCGGAGCGGCTCAGCAGGATTTCGACACGTCTCAGCAGCTCAGGGTTGGGCAAGGCGTAGCCGTGGAGGCCCCCGGTAACGGTGAGTTGGTCGTGCAGCAACCTTTGGAGCAACAGCCGGAACAAACACCATTTGAGCAGGAGCCTGAACAGGAGATCTCTTCCTCCCCTTCCGGCCCACCCCCTCCTCAGGTGGAGGGGTGGGGCCGGCCGGCATTGTCTCGAGGCGAGCTGATCGCGGTAATGAGGTGGATTGCAGAAAGGGTGGCGTCAGACCGTCAGCCGTATTGCTATCGTGAAAGCTATGGACGTACCGCGGGCAGGCCGCTGAGTGCCTGCCGGGGCAATGAGGATAAAAACGGAGCGTTGTGCTATCCCGTATGCAAAGCGGGTTACCGGGGGGTCGGGCCTGTCTGCTGGCAGGATTGCCCTCAGGGATTCAGCGATATAGGAGTCAGCTGCGCCAAACCGGCGGCCTATGGACGGGGGGGCGGCTTTCCCTGGAAATTCGGCGACAAACTCAACGACAAAGGTATGTTCAGGCGCTGTGAAAAGCGCTACGGCCGAGGGAATTGCGAAAAGTTCGGCGCCATTGTTTATCCGAAATGCAAAGCAGGATACAGGGCCTTCGGCAGCAATATCTGTACGCCGGTCTGCCCAGGCGGAATGCGCGATGACGGGGCATTCTGTGCCAAGCACAGCTACGGACGAGGTGTAGGACGTCCGCTCCAATGTGCGGCGGGGTTGGAACAGAACGGCGCGTTATGCTATCCGCAATGTAAACGGGGATTTCACGGGGTGGGACCCGTGTGTTGGCAGAATTGCCCAGCCGACAGGACCGCCTGTGGAGCCGGTTGCGCCAAAAGCACTCAGGAATGTGCGACCAGCACCGCCAACATGATTATCGCTCCGGCCCTGCTTGCTTCAAACATCGTGTCGGGAGGCGGCGCCGGGATGCTTGCGAAATACAAAAACGTCGAACGAGCGATAGAGCTGGGATCGAAAGGCTATGCAGCGGGAAATGCCGGTTACCAGACAGGAAAAACAACAAAACTTTGGGTTGATGAGTTTGTCGGTTCATTTGGAGCCTATACCTCTCCCGAGGTTGTGCGGCAGATCGATTCCCATTTTCCCAATCCGGAAGCCCGCCTTTGGGTCGAACGACAATATGCCTTGAACCATTTGGCGATGATGTTGGGCAATGATGTCGGCAAGAGCGCACAGAACACGCTTGAGGCGGTTTCAGGTTTCGACCCGTCGGGTGTTACCGGAGTGATCAGCGCATTCACCCACCCGGTCTGCAGCCGGGAAAGGCCCTTTCCTCGGGTTCATCCATATTACTAACCCGCATTTTTCATAAACACTGAGTCCATTTGGAAGAGAGATTTTACCTTTTGGAGTTTTCCCTCAACCGGAGATAACCATGCCGAAAATATTCAATATCGACAACCTCTCGTTAAAAGAGATGAAAAGCCGTGTTCCCGAATTCTTGTGGCACACAAGCCCGCGTTTGTCAAAATTGTCTGATGCAAAACAGCTGCAGTTCGACATCCGCTCTTTAGACCCGGGCAAATTTTCCTTTCCCTACCATTTTCACCGGGCAGCGGAAGAGCTTTTTGCCATCTTTTCCGGAGAGGCGACGCTTCGAACTCCTGAAGGATTTCAAAAAGTCTCGGCGGGTTGCGTGATCTTTTTTGAAGAAGGGGCAAGCGGCGCACACCAATTGTATAACCATGGCGACTCCCCCTGTGTCTATCTGGACATTCGCACCACCTTCGGCATCGACGTCTGTGAATACCCTGATTCTGGAAAAGTCAATATTCTTCCATATATGGAGGTTTTTGACGTATCTTCTACCGTCGATTACTACAAAGGCGAAGAAGACGTTGCCTCCCATTGGCCCAAGGATGTGCTGCAAAAG
>JBJKQT010000111.1:0-23930 GCA_046705065.1 Desulfocapsaceae bacterium | reverse complement strand
AAAAAAAGGAAGGGCGTGAACAGATTTTTTCAATACCTCATCGATCGCGGCGTGGCTGCTCCCGGCGCTTTGCCTTTAAAAATAAGGAGCATCTGAGCGAATCGGGTTTTTCGTATGGAGGGCAAGTTTTCTCGCTTCACCTTGTAATCGGTCTGTCTGCTGATAGGCTGAGGTCTTCAGCAATCTTTTTGCAGTAATGAAAAATTGCCGGGCACCTTCGAAGACTTGGTATTATCCTTGCGATATGACGTTAAAATCTGATATCTTGCCTCATGATTGCAACCCAAGTGAATTCTTTGTTTTCTTTGAGAAATAATTTGTTATTTTAAAGAGTTGAGTTGATGAAAAACGGATTTGCACCCAAAAAATATCTTATAGCAGTAACAGGGGCAAGTGGAATGCTCTTTCTTCCCCCGTTTTTAAAAGTGCTTGGTGAACAGGATGTCGTGGTGCATGGTATCTGCTCCGATGCCGGACGGGATGTCTTGGCGTTTGAAGAAGGAGCCGCACCTGAAAATCTTCCCATTGTATCAGAATGGTTTGATGTACATGATTTTACCGCTCCTCCTGCGTCAGGTTCAAGCGGGTATGATGGAATGGTTGTCCTCCCCTGTTCAATGGGAACGCTTGCGGCGATTGCTTCCGGATTGTCAATTAATCTGATTCATCGGGCTGCAGATGTCATCTTGAAAGAGAGAAGAAAACTTATACTTGCCGTCAGGGAGACTCCTTTCAATCGGACTCATCTGCAAAATATGTTGCAAGCCCATGACGCCGGAGCCATAATATGCCCACCGATGCCTGGTTTTTATTTGAAACCGCAAAGCCTTGCGGAGGCCGTTGAAACCTTTGCCTGGAGGCTTGCCGATCAGATGGGCTTTCAGGTAACGTCGAGAAAAAGCTGGGGTGATAGCCGGAAATGATTCGAAAAATCGGCATATTGCTTGAAATGATCAAATTCAAGCTGACCGTTTTTGCCATGCCGTTTGCTTTTACCGGGGCATTTTTGGCGGCGCATGGTGTTCCCAAGCTCCGGATAATTTTCTGGGTTATCGTTGCCATGGTGGGAGCAAGGACATGCGCGATGGGCTTCAACCGGATTGTTGATTTCCGTTTTGATCGATCCAACCCCCGTACAGCCGATAGAGCGCTCCCGGCAGGACAGGTGAGGATGATGGAGGCCTGGACAATGGTTGTTCTTGCCGGGTTACTCTTCTTTTTCGCGTGTTACAATCTCAACCGCCTTACTCTCATTTTAGCTCCCTTTGCGCTTGCTTTAACCCTGTTTTATTCCCTCACTAAAAGATTCACCTCGTTTTGCCATTTGATTCTCGGCGTGGCTTTGGCCATATCTCCGCTGGGCGGATGGGTTGCGGTAAGGGGAAATCTTGAGCATTATCCCTATGTGCTGTCTTTGGGCGTTTTGTTCTGGGTTGCGGGGTTTGATACAATTTATGCCTGCCTTGATGCGGATTTCGATAAGAAAACGGGTCTGTATTCTCTCCCTGCGAGACTGGGACGGGAAAAAGCCTTTCGTCTTGCAGTCCTTTTTCATGTGCTGGCTTTTCTCTTTTTTACGCTCACCGGTATTGTCTTCGGGCTGAATTATTTTTATTATATCGGCATCGTCTTGACGGCAGCAGCTCTGTTTTATCAGCATATATTGGTGAATCCAAAAGATCTGTCTCGAATTCATGCGGCTTTTTTTTCAATGAACGGCATTATCAGCCTGACACTTTTTATAGCTACTTGGCTGTCATTGGCCACAACGGGAAGGTGACGAAAATGCCACGGAAAGTTTTTGCTTCTATCTTTTTGTTTTTGTTGGTTGCCGTGGTGACGGCTCAAGCGGGAACTGCTGACATAACTATTGACCCTTCAAGCAAGATTCAAAAAAATGAAACTCGGGATTCGGCGGATGGAAAAGTTTCTTCCGGCAACATTCCGTTTGGGAAAATCGTACCGGGAATAGCGAAAATAGCCTATTCAGGCGGTGAAAAATTAGTTTACGACATTTCCTGGACAGGAGGCATAAAAATAGGGGAGCTGCGTCTTGAGATCAAAAAAATCCCCAATGAAAAGGAAACGTTTGAAATTCTTGCCAAGGTCACGACCGATAACGGAATGTTTCAGTATATTTATCCGGTAAAAGATACGCATGTCACCATTGTTAAAGGTGATGAGCGGTTGCCTGTGTATTACGAAATCTGGCAGAAAGAGGGAAGGAGCTATACGGCCCATCGTGTTACCAAATATGAACAAAACGAAGGGAAAGTCATTTATAAAAAAGATGGAGATCCAGCAGAGGAGTTTAATATCAAAGGAACCACCTACAATGAATTTTCATCCTTCTTCGGCAGCAGAGTCATGCCTTTGGAAGTCAACAAACCGTTCAAGGTTCCGACTTTTGCCGATGATAAACGCAATGAAGTCGTTGTCGAACCCATGCGGAAAACCCGTCTGGATGATACGGTCATCGGTCCCGTTGACACCATTGAGGTCATGCCGATACTAACCTTCAAGGGACTTTACGATAAACAGGGCGATACGGTCATTTGGTATACAGATGACGAGTGCAGGGTTCCGGTCTTGATCAACTCAAAGATTGTTATCGGCTCTTTGACATCCAAGTTGGTGTATTACAGTAATCCTGCCTGTGAAAAGTACAGTATGTACCAGGCAAAAAATGCCGATCATAGAATTAAACGATAAATAAAGGAAAGATTGAATGATGATGGACGCGATAATGGCAACGGATTTTTCCGATCTGAATCTGATGCACCGAGGCAAAGTACGGGATATGTATATGATCCCTGGTCATGATGACAAATTGTTGATGGTCGCTACCGATAGGATTTCCGCCTACGATGTGGTCATGGATTCTCCGATCCCGGGAAAGGGGAAAATATTGACCGCTTTGTCTCTTTTCTGGTTCGACCTTTTGGGCGATGTCGTCCAAAATCATCTCATCAGTGCCGATGTCGGCAAATATCCCGACATGTGCCGCAAGTATGCCGAACAACTGGAAGGGCGGTCTATGCTTGTCCACAAGACACAACCCCTGCCCATAGAATGCATCGTTCGTGGCTACATATCCGGTTCTTTCTGGAGCGCTTATAAGAAATCCACAAATGTTTGCGGGTTTGAGTTGCCTTCCGGGATGCTCGAATCAGAGCAATTTCCCGAGCCTTTGTTCACGCCTTCAACAAAAGCTGAACTGGGCACGCATGATGAGAATATCTCTTTTGAGAAGATGGCGGACATCGTAGGGCAAAAACGGGCACAGGAAATCGCTGAAATCAGCATCAACCTCTATCGCCGGGCAGCCGAATATGCCCGCACAAAAGGTATAATAATTGCCGATACTAAATTCGAATTGGGGCTTAAGGATGATGCTTTGATTTTGATCGATGAAGTACTGACACCCGATTCCTCACGTTTCTGGCCCGTTGACGAATATGCCCCGGGAAAAGGACAACCCAGTTTCGATAAACAATTTCTCCGGGATTATCTCACGACCCTCGATTGGGACAAGACTCCGCCTGCGCCTGAGCTGCCTGCTGAAATTGTGGAAAAAACGCGGGATCGTTATATAGAAGCCCTGGCGAGGATAACCGGAAAGTAGGGCATTGCGGCTGCCCCCTCAACCTGATTTCAACGTGAATTTGAGGGAACGACCGTTTCTGTCGGGGAAGGAGGGGGACGCCGGCCGTCTCTCATATGACGAATGGCGAGGATGGGGTGATGCCAAAGCATGCGTGGCCCTGCATAGCGCATCACTTCCTTGATTTTGGTTCGCATCGACGGCTTGTAGCAATGGATGGGACATTTGCCGCAGGTCGGTTTGTTTTGCTGAAAACGGCAGGCGGTGAGTCGGTCTTGCGCATATTTGAGAAGGGCTGCGCACTCAGCGCAGGGTGCCCCCTTCTTTCCATGGTGAGAGCGGCAATACAAAAAGATCATTGCCTTAACGGATTCACGTTCCCGGACGATCCGGGACTGTTTTGGCTGAATCAATTTTAACTTCCCAATTCTTTTAAGATCCTTAAGCAGACGTCCTCTTGAGTTAATTCGTCACTTTGAATAATAATATCTGCGTTTCGTAAATAAAGGGCCGAGCGCTCGTTGAAAAGGTCTGCAAAGGTCTGATCGGGCCTTTTGGCAAGCCCTCGTGTTTCGTAATTGTGGATTCTGGCTTGCAGAGTGTCCATCGACGCATTTAAAAAAATCACAATGCCATCTTTTTTGAGATGTGACATGGCAGAAGAGCTATAGGCGGCACTTCCACCCGTTGCGATGACGTGGTCTTTGCAATTAACTGAAAGGAGCACATCCTCCTCAATTTTTCGCAAAACCATGTGACCGTCCGTATCGACAATGTCTTGTAGAGACCTTCCCTCCTTCAACTGAATCAGAATATCGGTATCGATAAAATTTTTCGACGTCATTTTTGCCAGGATGATACCAACGGTGCTTTTGCCTGACCCAGGCATACCGATTAGAACAATATTGGATTTGTTTCTTTGCATATCTGAAAAATTTTAAATAATACTTATTGGTTATGCTTTATCTGATTCTTCTGGCCTCTTCAAAACTTGAGTGCCAATACCGGTCGTCGAGATTTGAGACGATGACGCCCCGGTTTGTCGAAGCATGAATGAAGCTTTGGCCCCCAAGGTAAATTCCGACATGACGATCGAAGAATCCGGTGGAGAAGAATAAAAGATCACCAGGTTCCAAAAACCTGCCGCTGACTTTTTCTCCTACTTCAATCTGTTCTTCCGATGATCGAGGGAGAGCGATTCCGAACTGTGTTCTGAACGTCAGATAGACAAAACCGGAGCAGTCAATGCCGTTTTTAGTAAGGCCTCCGTATTTGTAGGGTGTTCCTTCCCATAATCTAAGTTGTCGATATAAGGTCTTCTGTACAAGGGAAGGGTTGTTTAAGTCGATTTTGGGGCCGCCTTCAAGATAGATGGCGTGTGGGCTATACGTAGTGATTCCCGAACTACAGCTGGTTAGAATTATAGACAACACGAAGAGCAGACAGGTGACGTACGTTTGAACCTGAGTTGTTCGTATCGGAGGAAAATTCATGGTCCGCGGAGGAGTGTTGTTATGGATTCAGGTTGATATTTTTAAAATTTCGAAGATGTACGAACCAGTTTAATCGAGAATGGCGAAAAAAGTAAGCTTTGCCGATTTTCTTTTTTGTAAATTACCAAAAAGAATGGATACAAGTCAATTGAATCAATTTTTTTAAAACGTGCAGCTATGCAAGAAAGGAGTCGATAAAAAAACGGCCCCCCTGCACGATAGAATGGGAGAATGCAGGAGGGCCGGAGGAGCCTAAGTGAAAAACGGCTGTTTCGGGGTGTGTTTAAACTCTATCCATATAATGTGCCAGAAGTGTAAAATGAAAAATGTTGTTTTGTTTTTGTTTATATTCCTGTCGGTTAATGAAGGATTGTTGCAGAGGTTGCCTGGGGAAGGACGTAATGTTATTACATGCATGTGAAATTTTCATAATATTATTTCCTTTTATGTAATTTTCAAAAATAAGGGCCTTTTGCAAAATGAGGATATTTGTTCAAAACCAAGGCATACGAAAAATATTGCCGAGGGTATATGCTGAAGATTCCAAAGATAAAACTTTAAGCATAACACGGATTTTGGGTGAAAGGACCATTTTTGCAAAAGGCTTATCAGATTATCGATTTTTAAAGGGAGTCCCGAGGTTTTGTCGAAGGATATGATATTTTCCTTTTGCTTTAAAAATATCTGTCTCTTTTCATTGGCCTGGATTGGTTTTCCTTAGTATTATTGTGTGGAATGCATCTTTCAGAAGATTGCCAGGTGGGGATGTTGGAGGAAAATGAAAGGTGTATTATTTTTTCTTATTGCGATAGGATGGTTTCATAATTAAAACAACTTTAAATTTTAGTGGCCGCTGGAAAAAATTAGCTGAAAATACTCTGACATTGGACTACCAGTGAAGATTGGGATGATGATTGCGAGAGGTTTGATTGCGTCAAAGGTTCGGTTGCACTTGCACAGGAGAAGGTCTTCACGGTTTAGTTGAGCTTTTTTTAGGGGTCATATCAACTTTCAACCTCCCTGGCCGTTTAACTATCAGGTCGGTGTAGAGATTTATATTCGCGGGAGAAATAGAATGTCAATTAGAGAAGATGCGCAGCAGGGAACCATCACGCCCCTGTTCAAACAATGCGCCGATATTGAGAAGATTTCGGTGGATCAGTTGGTTGATGGTGTACGTGAAGGATCTGTTGCCATTACCAAAAATATCCATCATAACTTTGATAAAATAATTGCTATAGGCAAAAATACCTGCACAAAGGTCAATGCAAATATCGGATCGTCTAAAAATATCAACAGCCTGGATGAAGAGCTTAAAAAACTGCAAGTTGCAATTCAGGCTGGAGCGGACACCGTGATGGACCTTTCGATGGGGGGCGATCTGGATCAGATTCGTCAAGAAATTTTGAAAAACTGCCCGGTACCCTTGGGCACGGTGCCGATCTACCAGGCAGTCGCCGAAACGGTGGATGCCAAAAATTTGGAGATAACCGACATCACAGTCGATCAAATATTCAAGGTAATTGAAAAACAGGCGATGGATGGGGTCGATTTCATGACTATTCATTGCGGTATTAATCAAGATGTATTGAAACGACTGAAACGTCAGGAAAGACTCATGGGAGTTGTCAGCAGGGGCGGGTCTTTTACATTGGAGTGGATGAGTTACCACAATAAAGAGAACCCCATGTATGAACATTTTGACCATTTGCTGGCAATCCTAAAAGAGCATGAGGTCACATTGAGTCTTGGTGACGGTATCCGGCCGGGGTGTCTTGCCGATGCAACCGACCGGAATCAGATTCAGGAGTTGATTACATTGGGCGAGTTGACCGAAAGAGCCTGGGCTGCAGGGGTTCAGGTTATAATCGAAGGCCCAGGGCATATGCCTATGGATCAAATTGCCACCAATGTGATGCTTCAGAAAAAAATGTGTAAAAACGCACCATTTTATGTTCTCGGCCCTCTTGTTACAGATATCGCACCCGGTTATGATCATATCACAGGAGCAATAGGAGGTGCCATTGCCGGTGCAGCAGGAGCGGACTATCTCTGCTATGTTACCCCGGCTGAGCACTTAAAACTCCCCAATTGTGACGACGTCCATGAGGGTGTCATTGCCTCGAAGATAGCAGCCCATGCTGCCGACCTGGCTAAAAAAATACCCGGTGCCATGGACCGCGACAACAAGATGGCCGAATGCCGGAACAAACTTGATTGGAGGGGACAAATCGAGTTGTCCATCGACCCTGCAAAATCGGCTCGTTTTCGTCATGAAGGCGGCAGTGAAAAGACGGATGCCTGTTCGATGTGCGGATCTTACTGCGCCATCAAGGTATTCAACAGGTCTCAGGAGAATTTCCAGAAGAGCAACAAAAAAGCGGGTATGTAAAAAATGGCTGATTTTTTAACTAAAATTATCGATTTTGTCGACAAGACCAAAGTTCTCCAACAGCTCCATGAGGTCGATGCCGTCCACCTTGTCGTGAACCCGTGGTTCATGGTTCCCTTTGTGGCCTTTATCCTCTATCTCTTGATCAAAAAGAAAATTAAGGATATTATCATCATCGCGATACTGAGCGGTGTCTGGTGGGTGAGTGGAACAGAGTATATGCATACCCTGATCGTGGGCGGCGAAGTTCAAATAAATAAGGTTTTGCCGGTTCTCATTGGTGGTGCCGTTGCCCTTGGAATAGTTATATATCTTATTTTCGGAAGATCCGATTGATGTTACGATCGTCTTATAATGGAAATGACCATCTGGATTACAGACGCAAAGAGAAAACCATGCGCTGCAAAATAATAAGGCGTGATCGATGATCATCAAAGATCGGGATTAAAAAGAAAATGCAATTTCGAAATGGTATTTTCATTATTACCGAGGAAAGCAACTGCCCTCTTTACAACGTTGGAGAGGAATTTGTAATTACCGATGTTTCATTGCAGTTTCCTACTGGAAAGTCGACCTGCCTTGTTCTTGCCCACGACATTTTCAATATTGTATCCGAAGAAGATATTGCCTTTGAGAAATACAGCAAAGGGGAAAACCAAAAATCGAAATTTGAGTGTGGCGGCTGCAGCGGGATTATTCGTTTCGAATTTAAAAAAGAAAAAGAATTTGCAACCCTGCAGATGAAACTTTTGGCGGCGGCCGAGAAAAAAGACAAGATACGGCTGGTCGCCGATTTTGCAGGTCTGCTGAGAAGTATCGACCTGTTTAAAATGTTGACCGACGATGATCTCCTCGATCTCGCAGCCTTACTGACGTTGGACGATTATCAGTGGGGATTTCCCATTTGCCAGAAAGGCGATCCGGGAACCAACCTGTATATTATTATTTCAGGACAAGTTGAAGTCGTCGATGATGAAGGTGTGACTTTGGCTGTTATGGGCAGGGGAGAGGTGTTTGGTGAGATGAGTCTTCTTACCGGCGATAGGGTTACAGCGACGATCCTGGCAGCCGAACCCTGCAAGATTGCCAAAATGAGTCAGAAAAATTTCCGGCATATTCTGAACAGGTTTCCTGCATTACAAGTCTTTTTCTATAAATTGCTTGTCAGCAGAATTACAGCTGTCAATTTGAAGCGTGCCGAGGAGCTCGGTTCAGGAATGGTCGGGCAGTTGGCAGATATTCCTCCCGTGGAGCTTTGCCAGATGATCAACTCCATCCAGAAAACAGGTCGGCTCGTCATTGAATCCAGCGAAACGGAGACCGGAGCATTTCTCGTATTCTATGAAGGCGAGATCCTGCAGGCGGTCTGCAATGAGATGGAAGGAAAAGAGGCCTTTTACAGAATTCTTGCCATGACCAAGGGACGGTTTAAATTTGTGCAAGGCTTGACTTCCGCCGAAAAAAAATTGGATGTTATCGGCGGGTTCATGGCCATGCTCATGGAAGGCATGAAACGAATCGACGACCAGAGAGGTTGAATCGCCACCTTCCAAATGCAACATCTCACATTGTAGTGACTCAACGTATCCAAGTAAAACGAGAGCTTCTTGCTGTTCTCGGCCAGACCGATTTAGAAAAGATTTCTGTTTTCCTAAAGAGCAAGAGCGAATCAGCATTGCTCAACCCACTTTTTTCAGCACTCTATCGGACGGAAGAGTTGATCCGCTGGCACGCTGTGACAGCCTTTGGACTAGTGGTTGATTCCATGGCACGAAAAGATATGGAATCGGCCCGTGTAGTGATGCGCAGATTCCTCTGGAGCCTTAACGACGAATCCGGAGGAATAGGTTGGGGGGCGCCGGAGGCCATGGCTGAAATCATGGCTCAAAGCGACAGCTTGTTTCACGAGTATGCCCATATGTTGTTTTCTTATATGCGGGAAGACGGTTCCGAGCCTTTTCAGGACGGCAATTTTCTGGAACTTCCTGAACTTCAAAGGGGCGTTGTGTGGGGAATAGGACGGCTTGCCGAGGTGTATGGGGATATCCTCGTTGAAAAGGGAATCGTCGACGATCTTATTCCCTACATCCATTCTCAGGATGCCGTTGTGCGGGGAATGGCTGTCTGGGCTTTAGGCAATCTGCAGGCCGTATCAGCCAAGACCGCCCTGGAAAGTCTTGGGAGTGACCAGGCAACAATTGGTCTCTACGATAAAGGTCTCATGCTGGAGACGAAAATATCCGATCTCGTCCAGCGGTTTCTTTCTTCTATCGGATGATTCCGCCCTCATTCTCCTAAAATACCGGGAGGAAACGGTCCTGTTTTGTCGCCTCCCAGAAGATAGCCGCCGTCCATGCGGATAATCGATCCTGTCATATAGTGTGCCTGATGTGCTAAGAAAAACACGGCATCGGCCACTTCTTCAGGGGTTCCTGAGCGCCCGAGAAGCGTATGCCCATGAAGGCTGTCCCGTTCTTCCTGTGTCAATGCCGCCCAGCCGCGCGTCTCTTCCCCATGCCGGTTTTTTATAAGTCCGAGCATCAACTCGTTCACTCGGATTGTGGGGGCTCCTTCCCGTGCCCATGTTTCAGTAAATGAAGAAATCGCTCGATTGGCAGCACTGTAGCCATCGTTGAAAATTAATGCCGCCGGTCCGCTTCGTCCCGTGCAACCGGCAACTGAGGAAATATTCACCACGGCAGCGTACTCCGATTTTTTCAAAAGAGGCAGACAGCTATGGAAAAGGATCCACTTGGCCTTGAGGCTGGTGTCCATCTCGATATCCCATTGCTCCTTATTGTGTTCATGGTTGTAGGAGCCGTGAACCACCGGCATGCCGCCTCGTTCGACATTGTTGATCAGGATGTGAAGTGCTCCAAAGGTGTTCATGATTGAGGAAACCATTTCTTTGACCTGATCATGATTTCTAAGATCCACAGGCAGTGCCAGATGCGGGATCTTTGAATCCTCGAATTCCTCTTTCATTTCTATGGTGGATTCCGGCCAGTCGAAAAAGGGAAGCACCAAATTAGCACCCTCTTTGGCAAATCTTCTGGCGATTGCTCTGCCGACAGGTCGTGATGCACCCGGGACGAGGACCGTTTTTCCTTGAAGCAGCATTTTTATATCTCCCTTTCTTGTGTTTGCAGAGATGCGATGTATTTTAGTAAAACTGCAAGTCGCGGAATACTTATCTATAAAATATAACCTTAGATTTAACTTGATATCAATGAACAAGAGAAAATCAATCATCATCTTTATTGCGGCCGCTCTTTTTTTCTCCTTTTCCATTTGTTACGGCACGACGACTTCGTCCGACAAAGAACTTTGCTTTTCTACGAAGTGGCCCCATGAGATGAGTGATTTACAACCTGATCCCGGGCTTGTGTTCGGCAAACTTCCAAACGGTTTTCGTTATGTATTGATGAAAAACAAAGAACCGAAAAACAGAGTGGGTATGTATCTCGATGTCCAAGCCGGGTCGCTTAATGAAACCAATGATCAGCGTGGTATCGCTCACTTTCTCGAGCATATGGTCTTCGACGGATCAACACATTTTAAGCCAGGAGAATTGATAGATTACTTTCAATCATTGGGAATGAGCTTCGGCGGCGATACAAATGCGCGAACAGGCTATGACAGTACGGTTTTTAATATCATACTGCCTGACGGATCTAAATCGGAAATTGAAAAAGGGCTCGTGGTATTTTCAGATTATGCCCATGGTGCTCTGTTGTTACCCGCGCAGATTGATAAGGAACGAGGCGTCATACTGTCCGAAAAACGGAGTCGAGATTCCGCAGGCTTCAGAACCATGGTGGCAACCAGCGCATTTACCCTTAAAGGCACAATGCTGCCTGAGCGTTTTCCCATTGGAAAACTCGAAGTTATCAAAAAGGCCGATCATAACCTTTTGGAATCCTTCTATCGCACATGGTACAGACCTGAAGATATGATATTGGTGATGGTAGGAGATTTTGATCCCACACAGATAGAATCTATGATTAAACAACATTTTTCCTCATTCAAAGGAGTCGGAGCACAGCCGTTATGTCCTGATATCGGAGAGGTTCATCATTCAGGGTTGGAAGCCTTTTATCATTATGAGCCGGAATTGGGATCGACAAAGGTTACGTTGGAGACGCTGTGGAATGAAAAGGAGCAAAACGATTCATTGGCGACTGAAGTGGAGGACCTGAAAAAAAGTTTGATAAATGCAATGATAAACCATCGGTTGGAAAAAATGATGGAAGACCCCAAAACCCCGTTTATCGACGGTGGGTATTCCTCGGGACTTACCTTCAGGCGGATAGGATTCGGCACCATCTCAGCCAAAACCGCACCCGAAAAATGGCAGGCCACTTTGACAGCGCTCGAACATACCTTGCGTCAGGCTTTAACATACGGATTCTCCGATGAGGAATTCACAAGGGCGAAAAAGGAATTCAAAGAAAATCTCGATTCGTCCGTTCTTACTGCCGCAACTCGCAACTCCATGGCTATTGCCGGAGAAATCATTGGCGATCTCAACGATAACAGCGTTTATCAGTCACCTGTACAGCAAAAAGAAATTTACGAACCGATCATAGACAAACTCACCTTGGCGGATGTTCAGAAAGTTTTTACAAGCGTGTGGTCACATGGGAATCGTCTTGTCGAGGTTACCGGCAACGTAAAAATAGCAGCAGCAAACCCGAAAGAACAAATCAAAGAAGTATATACTCACGCACAAAAAGAGGCCGTGCATCCGAAATCCGTCCAACAGAAGGTCAATTTCCCCTATCTTAAAGCGGCAGCAAACCCAGCCCGTCCGGTCTCTGATGTTCCTCTGACTTCAGTGGGGGCGGAAAGGCTGGTTTTTGCGGACGGAACCATTCTGAATTTGAAAAAAACGGATTTCAAAAAAAACACGTTCGTAATCCGTGTTGATTTCGGTCACGGAAAACAAGCGGAACCAGTGCCCGGTCTTGCCCTGCTGGCCCAGTCCGTGGTAAACGGTTCAGGGAGCGGCCGGTTGACTCAATCCGATCTCGAGCGTGTTCTCACCGGTAGTACTGTGGATCTGCACTTTCAGGTCAATCAGTCATCTTTTAGTTGGGAAGGTGGAGCGGTCACCAAGGATATGGAACTCCTTTTTCAGGTCCTGCAGACCATGCTGGTTGACCCGGGAATCCGGGCCGATGCTTATAGGATTTCCATGAACAGTTTACAGCAGATGTACAGCCAGCTTCAAAATAATATTAACGGTGGCGTTGCCCTGCATGTCAGTAAATTTCTGGAAGGCGGTTATCCGCATGCAGGTTTGCCGCCATGGCAAGAGCTTTCTCATCTTACTGTGGAGCAGGTCCGTGACTGGCTCCTTCCTGCCATATCGAAGAGTTCTTTGGAAGTATCCGTAGTAGGTGATTTCGATCGTGATCGCTTGATCAAATTGGTCGGCGAGTACCTGGCCGATCGGACAAGCAACAAAAAACAATCACAGCCTGCGGGCGTTAAGATTACCTTTCCTGCAGGAAAAAGACTACAGGTTAAGGTCGATTCGTCCATTGATAAAGCAATGGTCTTGGTTGCTTGGCCCACAGCAGACTTCTGGAATATAGGAAGAACAAGAAGACTGAATGTTTTGGCTTCAATATTTGCCGATAGGTTGCGTAAAGAAGTGCGGGAAAAATTGGGCGAATCCTATTCGCCAGTGGTTTTTAATGATTCAAGCCGTGTTTATCCAGGGTACGGACTGATGGAGGCAATGATCATCGTAAATCCCGTGCATATCGACCAAATCAAAGATGTCGTTTTGAAAATCGGCCAAAATCTCCGGGAAAACGGCTGTACCGCCGATGAGCTGGAAAGGGCGAAAGCCCCGACAATCACTTCGATTAAAGACATGGTTCGGACGAACGGGTACTGGTTGGAGACGGTGTTGGCGCTTTCGTCAAGACATCCTCAGCAACTTGAGTGGCCCACAACGATTCTTAAAGATTTTAATTCAATTACTACACAGGACGTTGACAAATTGGCGCAAAAGTACCTTCTCCCGGAACGGGCGGCCATCGCAATTGTCAGACCTGAAAAGGTTGAGAAAAAATAATCAAGAAAACAAAAACCGGGAACCTCCGCCGAACGCCATTGTTTTAACAGAAAGGCTAGGGAAATAAGAGAGGCGCTTTATTTATCCTATGATCCATAATACCATGTTTTGGGTGTGTTTAATGGTCCTGGTCGCGACTTCTCCCCAGATGCCGCGTGCCAGGCCAGGTCTTCGTCTGCCCATGACAATGGTTCCGCATTGATGTTTGCGGGCTTGATTGATAATGCTGCTGCTATTGTCAATCTTTGTGGCTTCGGGCAGGACGGTAATCCGGTGTTTAGGAATCCCTGCTTCGAGTAATAATTGAAATGGTCCGTCATAAATGGGATTATCGCCCATGAGGTAGGTTTTACACCAATTCTCATCCCATCTTGGATACAACTGTTCCCTCTCATATGTTACCTTGCTCTCAAAGTATCTTCGGCAATGATAGAGAAAGATCTGAATATCGTCTCTTCCCGAAAGGATGTGGCCCAAGTGGTCCGCGGCCATAAGTGAATGGCAGGAACCGTCAACGGAGAGAAGAAAATCTTTTTTAGTGATATCACCATCAATAATCCAAAGCGGTATTTGATGGCATCTTCTGAAAAGATCAGCCGATATCGAGCCTAGAAGCATTTCTCCCATAAAGCCGATTCCTCTTCTGGCGACCAGAATAGCATCAACCAGCAAATGCTCGGCTTCGGATTGGATTGCTTTTGAAATGCTGTCGGCAACTATAATAGAAGTGGTTATTTGGTCTGCCGTGATGGCATGTTTATACAAGCGTTCCTTGGCTCGAGTAAGATATCGGTTGGCCACAATCGAGCGTTCGTCTTCCTCATCCGCACCGGGAAAGAGTGAGTTCCTGCTATCAAGCGGTTCGGGCAGGACACCATGACTTTGTCCTGTGCAAATTAGCAGATGAAAAGCGATCTCTTCTCTGTTTTCAAAGAGTTTGGCTGCATAGGAAAGCGATTGATCACTTGAGCCGGAGTCATCAATCGCTATAAGAATTTTCTTATTCATCGTAGGTAAAAGTGGCGTTCACATATTTTATGTAATTGGTGCTTTCACATATTGTAATACTTGTCCGGCAATCGACAACAACAGATTCATATCGCCTTTCTCGTATTGTTTTTGACGGTTTTCTCCTCATACAATCAACCAAAACAGTTTCGCAAATATATCCCGCATTGGAATCATCAATAGGTGTATAAAAAAGCATTGCATTGTGCCTAATCGTGATGTACTGATACGGTATTGAAAGATTGTATACAAAAAATAAATTCACGGTTGAATATCATGAGTTGATACATAACAAAGCACCAAAAATGTTATGATATAACAGCAAAATAACGATAAACCGATTGATAGGAATGAAAACCTGGGACTTTCCCAACAAAAGATCCGGAGCTACGCATGGGATGACTTTGGATCAATAAACTGTAAGGTTTCATGTCTAAGGTTGACCGGAGTGCAGCGCCTGGACTATGCGAAATTAAATTTTTTCAATAAAACAACGGATGGAACCTATGTTAAACAAAATGATTTCCTCTATTCTCCCTTACATGCCTAAGAAACTTGTCTGGCACTTTTCCAAGGAATACATTGCCGGTGAGACTATCGATGACGCTATTGCAGCAGCAAAACAGCTGAATAGTGAAGGCATTCTGACAACAATCGATGTCCTAGGAGAATTTATTAAGACTCTGGATGAGGCTGAGGCCAATAAATATGAGTATCTCAATGTAATAGAATCTTCGGTAAAAAGCGGGGTAAATGGCGGGTTTTCTCTCAAACCGACCAGCTTCGGATTGTTGATTGACCGGGAGGTCTGCTATCGGCATATAAGAGAAATAGTTGAGAAAGCAGCCAAATGCGATAATTTTGTTCGAATCGACATGGAAGATTCGCCATGTACGGATATGGAGATATCTCTCTATCGAAAACTTCAGCAGGAGTTCCCGAAAAATGTCGGCTTGGTTGTTCAAGCCTACCTGAAACGAACTTTGGACGATCTTAAGAATCTTAAGGAAATAAAAAGTGAAGTACCGCTCAATTTTCGTCTTTGCAAAGGCATATATGTCGAGCCGTCGGAAATCGCATACAAGGGCTACAAAGAGGTCAACGCTCAATACCTTCGTGATTTGGAGTTTATGTTCGAAAACAATATGTATGCAGGCATAGCTACCCACGACAAGCAATTGATCGAGCCGATCCTGAAACTCATCGAACGCTATCATGTATCCAAAAATATGTACGAGTTTCAGATGCTTTATGGTGTGACTCCTAGTCTTCGCAAAATGCTCAAAGATCAGGGACATCGAATCCGGGTTTATGTGCCTTTCGGTGAGCAATGGTTCGGTTACTCTACCCGCCGTCTCAAGGAAAATCCACAGATGGCAAGCACCATTATCAAAGCGATTTTCGTCAAGGGATAAATGCTGGATCCAGGGCGGGAAAATACTGCTTGAGACCGAACCGGACTGTTGTATTTCAGGTGAGAACCGACTCAGCTTGTGCGCAGTCCGGGACAGTATTTTCCCTGACGTATCATTGCTGAAAATATACACGAGGAGCTTCGATGTTTCTTCATTCCATACAGAGCCGGCTACTTGAAATCCTGGCGGATAATTTAAAAAATCCCCATCCCGAGCTGATGAAAACGGACGAGATTGCCAGACGCCTTAATATGACATTAGGTGAAACCAAACAGATGCTCAAGAGCATGCATGCTATGGGCACTGTGGAGAGTGATATGGACGGTGAATACTGCCTTATAACTCGAAGTGGATTGCAGTGGCTGGACGCAGCGACATCTGTCACTTTAAGGTTTTCATGAAAAGCGCCGGCCTGAAAAGCCGGTGGGTATTCGGTTTTTCTTCACCTTCCCGGGGACTGTAATTGTTCCCGGGAAGGGGTGGTGGCGGCTGGATTCACGGTCGTTTTGGTAGAACCCGGCGAGACCCGCCTTTTCTTATTCTTCTTTCATAAATGGGTATTCGAAACCGGATGCCGGAACAAAAGTTTCCTTGATGGTTCTGGGAGACACCCAACGCAAGAGATTGGTGTAAAAGCCCGCTTTGTCGTTGGTACCTGACGCCCGGCCACCTCCGAATGGCTGTTGGCCCACGACCGCACCCGTTGGTTTGTCATTGATATAAAAATTGCCGGCGCTGTGCTCAAGCTTTGTCAAGGCGGTACTGATCGCTTTGCGTTCCCTGGCGAATATGGAACCGGTCAGGGCATAAATAGATGACTGATCGCAGAGTTCCAATATCTGCTCAAATTTTTCATCTTCATACACATGAACGGTCAGCACCGGTCCGAAGATCTCTTCAACCATGGTTCGGAATTGGGGATCCTCTGCGAGGATTATTGTTGGTTCGATAAAATAGCCTACCCGATCGTCGCATGTGCCTCCGATAATAACCTCTGCTCCCGGATTCTCCTTGGCATAGGTGATATAGGAACTGATGGAGTCAAAGGCAGCACGGTCAATGACCGCATTGACGAAGTTGCGAAAATCGGTGGGCGGCCCCATTTTGATGCTGCCGATTTCATTCTCCAGGCCTTGTCTCACAGCCGGCCAAAGGCTTTTGGGAATATATGCACGGCTGGCGGCCGAACATTTCTGCCCCTGATACTCGAAGGCGCCACGGACCATAGCGGTGACCAGTTGATCGACATCGGCACTGGCATGGGCGAAAATGAAATCCTTACCGCCGGTTTCGCCGACGATTCGAGGGTAGGATTTGTACGTGGCGATATTCTCCCCGACGGTTTTCCACATTTTCTGAAAAACGGCGGTGGAGCCTGTGAAGTGGATACCGGAAAGATTGGGGTCGGCCAGGCAGATATCACCAACACTTGCGCCGGAACCTGGTACGAAGTTGATTACACCTGGCGGCAGACCGGCTTCTTCGAGGATCTTCATGAAGAGGTAAGGGGTGTAGACACAACTGCTGGCCGGCTTCCAAACCACGGTGTTGCCCATGATGGCCGGTGAGGACGGAAGATTGCCCGCAATGGCGGTGAAATTGAATGGAGTAACTGCAAAAACGAATCCTTCCAGCGGCCGATGTTGAAGATAGTTCCAGATTCCTTTCGATGACTCCGGCTGCTCCTGATAAATTTTCTGGGCGAAGTAGGCATTGAAGCGCAGAAAGTCAATGAGCTCGCAGGCAGCGTCGATTTCGGCTTGGAAGGCATTTTTCCCTGCGGAAAGCATGGAACCGGCATTGATTTGAAAACGGTATTTGACAGACAGCAAATCCGCCGCCTTCAGAAAAATGGCGCATCGTTCCTCCCAGCGGAATGACTGCCATACCTTCTGAGCGGCGACGGCGGTGTCTATCGCCAGGCGGACTTCTGAAGGGCCAGCCTTGTGATAGGTCGCAAGAACATGCTCGTGGTTATGAGGCATGACAACCTTGCCGAAATTGTTTGTTTTAATCTCTTTGCCGCCGATGATAAGAGGAATTTCGATTTGTTTGCCGGCAATCTCCTCCAATGCTGTTTTGAGTTTCTCTTTCTCCGGTGATCCGGGCGCGTATTCGTAGACAGGTTCGTTTGCAGGCTTTGGGATTTGTATGACAGCGTTATTCATCAGGTGCATGACCTCGTTCCTCCTGGTTATTATAATTGTATAGGGTGGGACACCAAAATATTGTACTTAATAAGTGTATACAATATCAGTACGCCATTTAGGGACTGCTGTCAATCTTTTTTGCCCCCAAGGCATCCAAGATACTTGTCAATGATATTCTTGTCGTTTAGAGTGGATGTTGAGACTGTACACCCGTATGGTATACAGTTTCACGGCTCCAGAAGAGCTTTCATTTTCTTTACCGGGCTGGTGCTGGACGTGGAGATTGACCGGATTGGAAAGAGAACCGAGTCCGTGAAGACAGACAGAAAATGGTGAATAGAAGGTTCGTCCTATTCACACAAGAAAAGAGACGTCGGTCTCTGCAACGTATATAGAGCACAATATGGAAAAAAAGCGCGAGACATCAAGCGATACCGTCTATCTTAAACTGAAAAATGCCATCAGAAAGCGGTATATAAAACAAGGCAGCCAGTTGGTGGAAGGAGTGCTGGCCGCCAAACTCGGTGTGAGCAGGACTCCTGTGCGCAGCAGTATCAAGCAGCTGGAGGCGGAAGGACTCGTTTACACCATACCCAACAGGGGGGCCTTTGTCGTCACCCCTTCGCTTGAAGAAATTGAGGAAACCTTTTTTGTTCGAAGTCAGCTCGAACAGGCGGCGGCAAGACTTGCGGCCCAGAGGATTACCTCGGCTCAGATAGAAAAACTCAACAAACTGATTGAGCAAGAAAAGGAGGTCTTTGATCAACAGGATCTCGAAGCCTATGATGTTGTCAACGACACATTGCATACCGAGATAGCGAGATTTTCCGGGAATAAGGTTCTGGCCTCCTATGTCAAGGAACTCTTCGACAGAACCCGCATCTATCTGGTTCTGTTTGACCCCTTCCTTAAACTGACCATGAGTCCGTCTTTGGATGCTCATCAAAGGATCATTAACGCGTTAGCCGATCATGATTCGGACCTTGCGAGTAAAATGATGGAGGAGCATATTAAAAGTAGTGTTGCGGATCTTAAGGCAGTCGACGTGATGCCGGACGATTATCTTTCCATCTAAGCGTTTGAAAAACTGTCCGGATTTAATATATCCTGCATTTGATAAAAATGTTCTTGATGGTGGTATACTCATATGGTATACAACTTACACCTGAGTGAGTCGCCTGGCCTCATCGATGGCGATTGGATCGAATGGGGAGCGCATGACTACGCATTCCGTTGTTTGCAGGCAAAGATGGGATGCATCGCTCCTCCATGAGAAAATTTGCAGACGGAAAGACGTCGAGCAATATTGGCCTCCTTTCCGTAGGCATAATAGACATGTTATTGGAGGATACAATGTTGAAGTCGAAAGTAATGGTTTTTTCGTTGCTGGCCACGTTTCTTCTTTCCGGTCCTGTTTTCGGAAAGGAATTCCTGAAAGTCGGGGTGCAGGCTCCAATCACCGGATCCTATGCCAATGAAGGACAAGGTATAGACCAGTCTGTTCGTCTTTTAGCTGAACAGATAAATGCGAAAGGCGGGGTCATGGGCAGAGATATAGAAGTAATCACCTGTGACGATGAAGGTACCGCCATGAAGGCGGCAATTTGTGCCAAAGACCTGGTAAATAAAGGTGTATCCATGGTCATCGGTTCATACACTTCCACCTGTGCCGAGGCTGCCGAGGCAACCTATGCAAGGGCAGGCGTTCTGCAGACGAGCGACGGCACCAGTGACACCCTGACTAAACACGGGTACTGGACCTTCTTCAGAAACTCCTTTCCCAATAGCGCCGAGGCGACTTTCGCCGCCAAATACATGGTTAAAGAAAAGAAATATAAAAAAATAGCTATTCTTTCTGATTTCTCAAGCTATGCCGATGGATTGGCGACTGCTGTGGCTGACGCGGTCAAAGACCTCGGCGGCAATATCGTGGACAGGGAAAAAGTTCAAGCCGGATCCCAGAATTTTACTCCCGTTCTCACGCAATTGAAGTCAAAAAATCCGGATGTCATCTTCTATGCCGGGTATTATTCCGACGGAGGAATGATTCGTTCCCAGCAGGTAGGCCTCGGAATCAAGGCTGATTTTATCGGTGGTGATGCCAATGACAATGTGGACTTTGTGAAACTTGCAGGCGATGCCGCCCAAGGCGCCTATATAATTAATGTCCCCACACCCGAACTGCTTCCCTATGACCTTGCAAAGAATTTTCTTAAGGCCTACAAGGAGAAATATCACATGATGCCTCCTTCCATATGGACTCTTTTAAACGTTGACGGCATGAGAGCCTTTATCCATGCTATGGAAGAAAATAAGAGCTTCGATACCAAGAAGGCTGCGGAATATCTTCACAAACTCAAGGATTTTCCCGGGATAACCGGTCCGATCTCCTTTGCTCCCGATGGAAACAGGGTCGGAAGCGGGTATATGGCTTACGAGATTCAAAAAGATGGCAGCTATAAGATAGTTTACAAATAGTAGTCAACCATGAGAGAGGGGAAAATCCAGGTCTTCCCCTCTCTCATTTCTTCTGCCGAGTACAGAATCCTATGGATATTTTTTTACAGCAGCTCGTCAACGGACTCACCATCGGATCCATGTTCGCCCTCATAGCCCTCGGTTATACCATGGTTTACGGGGTGATGAAGCTTATAAATTTTGCCCATGGTGATCTCGTTGCCGGCTCAGCCTTCGTCGGCCTGTTCGTTTTTTCCCAACTCTTGGGCGGAAAAACATCGGTGATTGTCGTTGTTGGGGTTTTTTTAATCACCATCGTTATCATCGCTCTGTTGGGTTTAATTCTGGAGCGACTGGCTTACCGTCCTCTTCGCACTGCCCCCCGTCTATCCGCTGTGGTATCGGCCCTGGGGGCAAGCATGGTTATCCAGAACGGCATCATGCTGCTCTGGGGGCCTCAGATGCATATTTTTCCTGAACTGATTCCCACGGTTATCTGGAATATTGGTGGAGTCGTGGTCAGTTTGATGCAAATCCTTATTATGGTCCTGTCCACAGTGCTGATGGCAGGGCTTTATTTCTTTATAGAAAAGACAAAGATAGGAACCGCCATAAGAGCAAGCGCCATTGATCAGGATGCTGCACGCCTGATGGGGATCAACGTCAATAATATCATTGCCGCCATTTTTCTCATAGGTTCAGCACTCGGTGCTGTAGGTGGTGTCTTTGTGGGGCTCTATTATCGCGGCATAACCTTTAACATGGGCTGGCAATACGGCTTGTACGCTTTTGTGGCCGCAATCATGGGCGGCATAGGCAATATTCCGGGAGCGATGCTCGGAGGAATCCTGTTGGGATTGTTTAATGCCTTTATTGCAGGATATGTCTCCAGCACCTGGGCCAATGCCTTTACCTTCATTTTGTTGATTGTAATTCTGATTGTTCGTCCAACTGGAATCCTTGGTGAAAGGGTAGCGGAGAAAGTATGATGAAAAAGCTGCAACAGATCGGATATCCGCTTTTTTTTATCGTAATGGCCTTATTGCCGACAGTTCTCAATTCTCGCTGGCTTGCTGTCGCGACAACTTTTGTGATTTTTACGATAGTAGCATTGAGTCAGGATGTTGTACTTGGCAAAGCCGGGATGTTCAATATGGGGCAAGCGATGTTTTTTGGCTTGGGAGCCTACACCAGCGCCATTCTCAATGCCCATTTCAACTGGCCGTTGCTTGCCACACTGCCGCTTGCCATTCTCATTCCGGCAGCATTTGGAATTCTGCTGGCCGGACCGATAATCCATCTGCGCGGGGATTATCTCTTAGTTGCAACAATAGGTTTCAACATCGTGTTTGTCCAGGCTTTGGAGAACAATCTCGGAGGGTTAACAGGCGGTCCCAATGGAATTTTCGGTCTGCAAATGCTGACAATACCCGGTATGGGGGCGTATCAGAATTTCACTCCGTATTACTCGGCACTGATCGTATTGCTCTTGACCCTTTTTCTTCTTCGGAACCTTGAGACAAGCAAAGCGGGCCGAGCATTGCATTATCTGCGTGAAGACGACCTCGCTGCCGGAAGTATTGGTATAAACACACGTGTTTACAAAATTTTTTCCTTTGCCTTGGGGGCCGGGATAGCTGGGATGGCGGGTACGATATATGCCAATCAATATTCTGCCGTGAGCCCTGAGGCATTCGATTTTATCCAGTCGGTTCTCTTTTTTACCATCGTGATCGTCGGTGGTTCGTCAGTACCGGGAGTCCTCCTCGGTGTGTTCGTGATGTTTGTTCTTCCTGAAATTTTCCGGGAGTTTGCCACATGGCGTTATTTCATTTTCGGCTTTGCTATGATTTTCACCATGATCCTGCGTCCGCGCGGGATATGGCCTGCAAAATTTGGTCGAATTCCAAAAGCTTTTATCAAAAAAGGGTGAGAGTATGGCAGGTAAAGATCTCATTTTGAGCAACGTTACAAAGCGTTTTGGCGGCCTTGTTGCAGTTGATAATTTGAGCCTTCACGTCAAGGAAGGACAAATTTACGGACTTATCGGACCAAACGGTGCAGGGAAGACGACGGCGTTTAATTGTATTACCGGAATACACGCCTGCGAAGAGGGATCAATAACCTGGAGCGGTGAAGAGATTCGCCACCTGCCGCCTCACAAAATCGTTCAGCGGGGCATCGTTCGAACCTTTCAGACTATCCGTCTTTTCAGCCAGATGAGCGTCGCCGAAAACGTTATGAGCGGCCGGCATATTAAAAGCAGACAAAGCTGGTGGCATGGAATCATACACACGCCTGCCTCAAGAAAGGACGAGAATGACAATTGGCAGGCGGTTTTTGATCTCCTTGATTTTTTCGATTTGGAAAAGTACGCGGCTCATACCGTGGGATCGCTTGCCTACGGCATTCAGCGCCGGGTGGAAATGGCCAGGGCAATGGCCATACGACCTTCATTGCTGATTCTTGATGAACCCGCTGCCGGGCTCAACGATAACGAAACGCTGGCTCTCGTTGAGACAATTTACCGAATCCGTGAACAAGGCGTCACCATTTTACTCATCGAACATGACATGGATCTTGTGATGGAAGTGACGGAGTATCTGACAGTCATTAATTTCGGCGGCAAGATTGCTGAGGGAACACCTGAGGAAATCCAAAAAAATCCTGCTGTAATTGAGGCATATTTGGGGAGTGAAGACGATGACTTCTGATGAAACACTTGTAAAAATTTCGGATCTTGAAATTTCATACGGGAGTATTGCAGCCATAAAAGGGATCTCCTTGAATGTTCAACGAGGCGAAATCGTAACTATTCTTGGATCAAACGGTGCCGGCAAAACAACGATTATGCGGGCCATAAGCCGGCTGATCAAGGTCCGGCGCGGTTCCATCCGTTTTAAGGACCAAGAACTCACTCGATTGCCCGCCCATAAGGTTGTTTCCATGGGGATCAGCCAGTCTCCGGAGGGAAGGAAGGTCTTCAACATTCTTAGTGTGGAAGAAAATCTTTTGCTCGGCGCCTACGTCAAAAAAAAGGTCGATTCCGAAATCCTCGCCTGGGTGTACGATCTTTTTCCTCGCTTAAATGAGCGCAGAGCGCAACTGGCCGGAACACTCTCCGGAGGAGAACAGCAGATGCTGGCTATCGGCAGGGCACTCATGAGCAAACCGGAGTTGCTGTTGTTGGATGAACCAAGCCTTGGGATTGCACCTATTCTGGTGAAAGCCATTTTTAGTCAGATAAAAAAAATAGCCGAAAGCGGAGTGACCGTTCTTTTGGTTGAACAGAACGCCAGAGCGGCTCTGAAACTTGCCAATCG
>JBJKQT010000110.1:0-86800 GCA_046705065.1 Desulfocapsaceae bacterium | reverse complement strand
GGATCGAAAATCTTATCTTGTATGACTACCGGTATACCTGGCCCATTGTCTTTAATCCTTATCTCGATATAAGAATCTATTTCCCTTGTGGAGATATGAATTTCTCCTTTTTCAACCCCAGGATTTTCTTCTAGTTTATCACCTATGGCATGTGCCGCATTAATAATCAGATTGAGAATAACCTGTCCTAGTTCATCTACAAGACACGGTACTGCAGGAAGATCAGTTGCCAAATCAGTTGTTATGTTCGATACATGCTTCCATTCACTTCTGGAGACCAAAATTGTGGTTTCAATAATTGAATTTACAACAACATTTTCTCTTTCCTTTGAAGAAGGGTGAGAGAATGTTTTCATCGCCTGGACTATTGAACTCACTCGGGATACGCCGTTTTTCGATTGCTCGATTGCGGCAGGGACTTCTTTCATGAGATACTCCCAGTCAGTTATTTCAAATGCAGATTTTAACTTATCGGCTATCTCCGGAGGTGATATAACTATAATATCTCGTAGAGCTTCGGATAGCTCAGCCATACACCGGCTAGCCTCCTCAAGGAATTCCATATTGGTGCCAATAAACTGCATGGGAGTATTGATCTCATGGGCAATTCCTGCGGCGAGCTGACCGATGGACTGGAGTTTCTGCGCTTGCATGAGTTGCCTTTCCATCTCTAATTCCTTCGTGACATCGCGTTTGACAGCAATGAAATTGACGATCTTTCCGTTATCGTCTTTAACCGAGGAAACGGAAGCATCCTCATAAAAAAAACTGCCGTCCTTTTTTTTATTCTTAAATCGACCGATCCAAACCCGACCGCTCAGAATTATTTCCCAGAAATTTCTGTAAAATTCGGCATCATGGTATCCACTTTTCAAAATTCTGGGGTTTTTTCCAATCACTTCTTCAACTGCGTAACCGGTTACCTTGGTAAGAGCCGGATTGGCATAGATGATCGATCCATCGGCATCGGTTATTACTATCGTATCGGCGGTGTTTTCAATCGCCGTGATCAAACGATTTTGTTTCTTCTGTATCTCATTCTTCTTCTCTATCTCGATGCTTAGTTGCCGGTTGAGCTTGATTAAAGCCGCAGTCCTTTCGGCCACAGTTTTTTCCAACTCTTGTTGGTGTATTTCGAGTCGGTGCTTGATCTTTTTTAGCTCTTCCGTCTGGTTCCTCTCAATCAGACTTTTGTATCCCATCTGTGAGATCTCATTGGCCATTTCCCATAAAAAGGAGAGAATCTTTTCGAACCTGGTTGGCGACATTTTAGGCATCGCATTGAAAGCTTGGAGCATATCCTCCGTATTAACACCTATCTCCCTTGAATATTCAATAATTCTCTGCTCATTTACATTTCGAACATGGTATTGCCCTATCAACCAGTTGGCGATATGTTGCCCATTAACAATAATTGGTGCAGCCGCATCCGAAAATCCGCAGCTTAAGCATTTTTGGTGCATGGGCCGTAAAAGTTGTGCCGCTTTAAGACCGAGTTGTTTTCCTGATTCAATACACCGGGCCAATCCCTTCTCGGAAGATCTAACTAGGGTGCATACCCCACTATGGTTGCTGGTCCTTGTCAATGGATTGCCATTAACATCGGTAATAGTCGAGGCTATCTCGCAGGCTTCTGAGAAGGCATCTTGGATCTTTTGCAAACTCTCGACTTCAACAAGGTCGAGAAGCGTGAAATTATCTAATTCCCGATAATCAGACGGCATTTTTTTGGTGTCCTTGCTTATAAGCGCTGAAATAGAATATCGGTGACAAACGCAATCCGTCAAAATGTCAAAAAAATGGATAGGAATATAACAAGATTACAACTAAATAATTTTTTAAACAAATTTCGGCCCCGTTGCAAAAAAGTTGCTAAGGGTGCAAACAGACCCGCGGCACTCATCCATGGGATGACGCCAATATTCCATTCCCATCAAGTCTTTCTAGTGATTGTCACACTCTTTTCAGATTTTTCCAACGTCAACTTTTATTTTTCCAGATTTTTCTTCCGCGAACTTTTTCTCATTTACGTGACAATATTGTCATGTAAATGTTAAACGGAAAAAAAATTATTACAAAAAAGTAAATTACCTTCAAGAGAGAAGGAGAGCCATGTGGAAAGTCTGTTTATAAAATGTAAAGTAATTATAGATTGTTATCAGTTGCGTTGTCGGCATTTTCGTAACATGGCACACTTGTTGATAAAGATCAACACAGTCGTATTAAAGGCATGACATTACGTCATGGCAGAATTCGTAAATAAATTGATAGGGAAAAGGAGGAAAAGCAATGAAGAAGGTTGAGGCGATAATTAAGCCGTTCAAACTTGACGCGTTGAAAGAGGCCCTCGGGTCTTTAAACATACAAGGAATGACAATCAGCGAGGTAAAGGGATTCGGACGACAGAAAGGGCATAAGGAGATATATCGTGGTGCCGAGTATGTTGTTGATTTTATACCAAAAATAAAAGTTGAAATCGTTATAAACGAAGACCTGGTTGAAAAGGTTGTTCAGTCGATTGTCGACAGTGTAAAAACCGGCACCATCGGTGATGGCAAGATATTCGTAATGCCTGTGGATACTGTTTGTCGAATCAGAACCGGCGAGCGGGGAACGGATGCGATCTGATAATTACAAAATTGTTGCTATTTAAAAAAGGAGAAAAGTTATGAAGAAAGTATTTTTTCTGGTTTTATTGCTCGGCCTTCCCGCTTTGGCCTGGGCTGGGGATAATGCCGCTGCCCCAACGATTTCATCGAACGCCGATGCGATTAAAGGAGTGCAGACACATCTGGACTATGTTTGGACCTTGACCGCTGCGGCGTTGGTTTTCTTTATGCAGGCCGGGTTTGCAATGGTGGAAACAGGTTTTACCCGCGCGAAAAATGCGATTAACATCATGATGAAGAACATGATGGATTTTGCCGTTGGTTCGGTGGCGTTCTGGGCCATAGGTTTTGGTATTATGTTTGGTGCAACCACTACGGGCTGGTTCGGCACCAATGGATTTTTTCTTAGTGATTTCAAACCTGGCGGCGATCCATGGGTCCTGGCTTTCTGGATGTTTCAGGTGGTTTTCGCCGCGACAGCTGCAACCATCGTTTCAGGTGCCATGGCTGAAAGAACCAAATTTGTCGGTTACTTGATCTACAGTTTCTTTATTTCGGCATTCATTTATCCGGTTTTTGGCAGCTGGGCCTGGGGGAGCTTGTTTCATGGCGGCGGCTGGCTTGGAAAACTGGGATTTATTGATTTTGCAGGTTCAACCGTTGTCCATTCCATCGGCGGTTGGGCGTCGCTGGCCGGTGCCATCGTTATCGGTCCTCGCATAGGCAAATATGGTAAAGACGGTAAAGTCAAAGCTATTCCGGGCCACAATATTCCACTGGCGGCCCTCGGCGTATTCATTCTCTGGCTGGGCTGGTTTGGATTCAATCCCGGATCAACGACTGCAGGAACAAAAGACATTGCAATGATTTTCGTCAATACTAACCTGGCTGCAGCAGCAGGAGCCTGTACGGCCATGCTGACCGCTTGGGTTATCTTCAAAAAACCTGAGGCAGGCATGACTTTGAACGGCGCTCTGGCTGGTCTTGTTGCCATTACAGCTGGATGTAACAATGTATCGCCCACCAGTTCAGTGATTATCGGTGCCATTGCCGGTGTCATCGTCGTTCTCTCAGTTCTGTTCATAGATCGAATTCACATTGACGATCCGGTCGGTGCCATCTCCGTACATGGTGTTTGTGGTGCATGGGGCACACTGGCTGCCGGTCTATTCAATATCGGCGGGGCCACAGCAAAAATTGTCGGCGTACAGCTGTTGGGTATCGGTTCAGCTTTTGTCTGGTCTTTCGGTACCTGTTTTATTCTCTTCATGGTGATAAAGAAGACCATCGGTCTCCGTGTTTCACCGGAAGAAGAGCTGGAAGGTTTGGATGTTACCGAGCATGGAGGTCATGCCTACAACGACTTCCAGATACTTGGATAATCGAGAGGAGAAACGTTCATGGCAGCTGCCGATTTGACCGCCATGAAACGGGGAAGCGATAAAAAGGTAAGTGCTGCTTGAAAAAGAGCACTGCAACAACAGGTTGGCACACCATTTTTGAACCGGTCTTCAAGGATGGTGCGTCAACCTTTTTTATGCACATGGATAATTCTTCTTTTTACTGGGCCCACGATGTTTACGCGAATCTGCTGAGGATGTCCGCCTTTTCTGCTTTGGTCAGATCGGCGTTGATATTTTTTTCAAGTTTTACGGCAACCGCAGGCGCAAGGGCGTCAACGATCTGGCTATTGATGGTTTTCTGCGCTGCGAGACACCAACTCCTGCATTGTTCTTCTCCTATTATCTTGTTGATGCAAGAGGCAATTTTTTTAACCTGTCTTTTTTCGTTTTCGAGTTTTACGTTATGTGGTTCGCCATATCCTTTGGACCAATTTTTCCCGCTTGCCTGCCCGAATTTACCAGGTCCATCAGTTACCTTATCGGAAAACCGGGCATGGGCTTCCATGGAATCAAAACCTTCAATCAGTTCCAATTTTCCCGAACCCGAAGGAGTTTGGGAAAGCTTGTAGGCGTAAAAATGTCCGAGATCGGCTAAAATTATAATTTTATCCATAATGTCGTCCTCTTTTCAGCCAACGGGTAACAAACCGTAACTGTTTCGAAATCTCATTGATGATGGAAAATATCAATTAAGGGTTCTTTAGTATTAAGTCTACTCATGATAGAGGAAAAAGCTATGGTTTCGCAGTGAATTGAAACAAGGGGATGTGGGCAAGATTGTTGCTGGTTCTGGTCAGATAACAGTCAGTTGCCCCAATATCTTCGCTCTGAGAAAATTTTATTGCCGGATGCGGCTATAAGTCTGCAGTGAGAATTTTCGCTGGCCTCGATCTTGAAGGAAGATTCGAATTTTTCAAGGTATCCTGCCGTCAGTTCACCATACTTTACATACTTTAATAAGATCTTCCAATCCTTTGCCCAGACAGTTTAGTTGAGCTGAGGAGAGATTCTCAAGGGCGCTGCAGAGTTTTCCCTGAGCAGGCTTGGGCGCCTGGCTGAGCAGGTCTATTCCTTTTTGGGTGAGGTAAAGATGTACGGCGCGATGGTCGCTTTTACTGCGATCCCGAAAAACAAGTTGATTCTCCTCCAGTTTGTCAAGCATATTGGAACAGGTCGAGGGATGTATGGACAGAAGCGCTGCAAGTTGTGAAACCTTAAGCCCAGGGGTGTGAGATATTTCATAGAGCATCCATAACTTGGCGCTGCTGAGTCCGCATTTCTCTTCCACAAATTTCGAATGAGCCTGTACGGCTTTGAGAATAACTTGTAGTTTTTTTAGAATTTCTTGTGCCTGTCTGTTCTTTTCGTCCATCGCTTCTCCTGAAACAAGTTTAACTTTGAGCTTAGTACTCTTTTTTTTTTGCCTGTTCCAGTTGTTTTTACATAATGATTTGATATTTTGGAGTGTTGTGAGGGCGGAGAGACATTATGAGCGATCAGTTCGAGGAGAACTGCTCATTATGATATCCGGGGACATGAAGGAGCTTGTCCCCGGACTGGAAAATAGTTGGATTTTCTGTTAATGAGCGGCCTTTCTCGCTTCAGCTAGCCAGCCGTCCCACTTTACCTTGTTTTTGGCAATCCACTGGTCCACTTGGTGTTCAATATCGGCCTCACTTTTTTCGCCTTCATACATGCGAGTATTTTGTTCGTTGATATCTTCCAGCGGAAGCGTGAATACCTGAAAGAATTTCTTGGCGGCAGGATTTTTCGCCAAAAATTTCTTGTTGGCAACTATCCGGATATCGGAAACGACAAATCCGAGTTTGATCGGATCGGTTACCGCGCCCTTGATGCCCCTGGCCGTCATCCTGTCCACTGCTGATTCCTGGGATTTTTTGGGGATGATTTTGGGGACATTGATCCACATGACATCTTTTCCAGGTTTTAGTTTGAAAATGGTCCAGTTCGGTGCCCAAGTGTAGAAAAAGATCGGTTCGCCATTTTTATACGCGGCAAGGGCCGAGGCCATTCCTGCTTCATAAGATGCCTTAACCGGATTGATGTCGTTTTGCAGATGATAGACCTTCATATGCCAAGCAATGACGTTTTCGCAACCCCAGCCGGGAGGGCATGCGATCAGATCGGCTTTGCCGTCGCCGTTCTTGTCAAAAGCTTTTTTGACTTCCGGACGTTTGAAGTCATCGAGGGAGGTGATGTGGTACTTCTCGACGTCCCGTTTGGAGACAAGATAACCTTGAAGACCGCCCGCTTTGACGACATAGCCGATTTTTTCGGCTTTCTTGTAGAAATTTTTTGGAAGTTGGCTGTCGTGGTTCGGAAACCAGCCGTTGGTCCAGTAGTCAACGTCGCCGAGGGCCACCGACTTGTAAAAAATCGGATTTTGTAGATCTTTTGGTTTTTCCACGGTATACCCAAGTGTTTCAAGCCCCCGGCGAACGAGAGCCTCTTGGAAAAAACCGGTGTTCCAGGTAGCCCTTGCAGGACGGACGGTTATCCCTTTGCCCGGCAGTTCATTATTGGCCGCAGTCGCGGTTCCTAGCCCCGTCAGGGTTACTACGGCCAGTGCAATACCGATGAATACGTTCCTGATCATGTGAATTCCTCCTTTCAGTTTTTTTTCTTTGTTCCCATGGACTGGGTGATCCTGTCCAAAATGATTGCAATAAGAACTATTGCAAGACCGCCAATGGTTGCCTGGCCGATATCGAGTGTGTTCAGGCCGAGGATGACAGGTGCTCCCAACCCGCCTGCGCCGATGAGTGCAGCGATGACCACCATGGAAAGTGCCATCATGATCGTCTGGTTCAGCCCTGCCATGATAGTGGGCAAGGCCAATGGAATCTGTACCTTAAAGAGCACTTGACTGTCAGTGGCGCCAAAGGCTAAAGCAGCCTCCACGAGCTCAGGGTGAACCTGGCGAATTCCAAGAGCTGTCAGGCGGATGATGGGAGGCAAGGCAAAAACGATGGTTGCCAAAACACCCGCCACATTGCCTATGGAGAACAACATAACAATGGGGACCAGATAGACAAAAGCCGGAGTGGTCTGCATCGCATCCAATACGGGGCGTAATAAAGACTGAAAACGGTCGCTTCGCCCGGCAAGGATGCCCAGTGGAATACCCGCAATAGTACAAAAAACGACGGATGAGAAAACCATGGCAAGGGTAGTCATTGTCTCAGACCAGAGGCCGAGCAAGCCGATGAGAACTGTCATTGCGACGGTATAGATGGCTAATCTAACCCCGGATACTTTCCAGGCGATCAAGGCCAGTACGAGAATAATAATCAAAGGGTGGACGGCCTGGAGGCCATGGTCCATGCCGTTTAAGGTGACTTCCACCGGCCATTTGATTGCCTGAAAAAACCAGCGATATCCTTCAACCAACCAGTCAATGAAATTGTTTACCCAGGTATCGAGTGGAATGACTTGGTGTGTAAACATTTTTGAAACTCCTGAAGAGATGATTTGAGAGACCCGTCTACAAATGAGAAACTCAATCCGAGATTGTGTTGGTCATCACTTTTCGGGCATACGTCATTACTGTTCCTGAAAATGCAACGGCAGGCGGCAATTTTTGAGTTTCTAGGCCGTAACGCTGCCGTTTTCCGCTCGATACAGGGTGCGGAGGAACCGGTTTTTTGAGACAACTCCTCGATAAATATTGTCGTCACTTACAACCGGAATCGGCCATGTGTGCGAGGCGACTTGTGGTAAAATTTCCTGTAGACTTTCAGTTACAAGAACGGCTTTTGCCTCAGTCAGGAAGGCCTGTTCGATTTTACCTTTTGGGGGATTTTCTTTTAGCAGTTCCCTCAGTGAATCTGTTGAAACAACACCGCAAAAACGATGCTCCGAGGTAAGTACATAGGCAAATTCGCGGTCCTGGTTGTTCAACATTTCCAAAATTGCCCGGGGGCTACCGCTTGGGGTGCGCCATACCACCGTGGGTTGGTTGTCTCGTACGATATCGCCTGCAGAGATAACTCCGGTGGGGTCGACTCCGCGGAAAAAGGCACGTACATAATCGTTGGCCGGATTCTGAAGAATCTCTTCCGGGGTTCCCACTTGGACCACTTGTCCTCCTTCCATAATGGCAATTCGATCGCCTATACGCAGAGCCTCGTCAAGATCATGTGAGATGAAGACAATGGTTCGCTCATGCCGATCCTGCAGTTTTAGCAGTTCATCCTGCATTTCAGTGCGGATAAGAGGGTCCAGAGCAGAGAAGGCTTCGTCCATTAAAAGAATGTCCGGGTCCACCGCCAGTCCTCGTGCCAACCCGACTCTTTGCTGCATTCCACCACTTAATTCTTTAGGATAGGCTTTCTCCCAGCCTTCCAGGCCCACCTGTTTCAATGCCGACAATGCACGTTCGTGCCTATTGTTTTTTTCAACTCCGTCAAGATCAAGGCCGAAAGCGACATTTTCCATGACGTTCAAGTGCGGCATGAGGGCAAAGGATTGGAATACCATGCTGGTTTTACTTCTGCGAAACCTGACGAGTTCGGACTTCGACATTTTGAGCACGTCTTCCCCATCGACCAGCACTTGGCCGGCAGTTGGTTCGATGAGTCGATTGAGCATGCGGACCAGAGTGGATTTTCCGGAACCGGAGAGACCCATAACTACGAAAATTTCTCCTTTCGATACCTCAAAACCGGCATTCTGAACTCCAACAGTCAGGCCTGTTTGCTCATAAATCTCTTCCTTGGATTTTCCCTTTTGCAGGAGTTGCAGACCCTTTCGCGGGTCCGATCCGAAAATTTTGTAGAGGTTTTTTACCGCGATTTGTTCCATATTTTTTTTAACTCGATAGACCCGATGATTTCAGAAAAAGCACACCTTTTGCTTGTAATTGTAAATAAAACTGAGGCTTAGCTTGGCAAATAAATGTGCATCCAGGAAAATTAGTTTTGAACAATATTATTTATATAAATATAATATTCAACAATAATATAATCAACCCTGCCAATTTCTGTTCGAGTCGACTCGGATTGAACCTTGTGGGAAATTTTTTTATTACTTTTATGCAGGCTGGTCTAAAATCAAAGGCCGGATATCAGGGGGAGAGGCGTATTAAATGGAAAATGCAGGGAAAACTCTGTTAGTTTGATTTTTGAGGCTCGTCCTCGAGGACCAGACTTAAAAGCTGCCATCCTGTTTTGGGGGCAAGGAGTTTGCCTTTGGTATTGACATGAAGCCGTTTCTTAACGTCGAGGGCGAAGAGGAGAATAGAGCCTCCATTGTGAGTAGCCAGATAATCCCGGTAGCTGAATGTGTCCGACAGTTTTGTAGACCTTATTTCGGCGCCTCGGGATAGCATGCCGGCAAGTTTTGCATAAGTAACATCCTCTCCGAATAACGTTCGTCCGTGTCTTCCGGCCGCAGTCGTCCGATTGTCTGAGTTGGTGGCTGCTTTGGATTGGATGGCGAAGACGTTACGGGACCCCAATTCCATCCGATAGTGCATGAGCGAGGAAACATTCATGTCTTCATGGGAGGAAAGCGCCAACATTCTGCCAATACCAACGAGATCCAGATGGCGATCGGCGTGCTCTGAAATCGGGTTGCCGTAATAGGTGGGAAGACCATCCATTTTGGCGCTTTTTATGTTGGCCCAATTCGTGTCGGTCAGAAGGACTCGGAATCCGTGAGCAACCAGTACCTTGGCAATGGCCCTGGCCACCTGGTTGGCGCTAACGATCAGAAATCCTTTAGACTCCGGTTCCGCCACGCCGAGCCAGTAGGCGATGGGGCGAGCGGTGGCACTTTGCAGGAGTACAGTGGCAATAATAACGAAAAATGTCAAGGGGACAAGGAGATAGGCATCTGCGAAGCCTGCGTTGTCAAGCTGTATGGCAAAAAGAGCAGAAACGGCTGCAGCCACAATGCCTCTGGGGGCAACCCATGCCAAAAGGTGGCGTTCAGGCCAGGACAATTCGGAACCATGCGTTGAAACCACGACATTCAGAGGCCGAGCCAGGAACTGTATGGCAAGAAACACAAGAAAGGCTCTCCAACCCAGACCGCCTAGTGATGCAAGGTCGATGCGGGCGGCCAGCAGGATAAAAAGCAGGGATATTAAAAGAATGCTCAGGCTTTCTTTAAAGTTGAGAATTTGACCGACATCGACATTTCGCATATTGGCCAGCCAAACCCCCATCACTGTCACAGTCAACAAACCGGATTCCGGTCGCAAAAGATTTGAGACTGCAAAAGTTATAAACACCAACGCAAGGGCGATGATGCTGTGGAGGAATTCAGGGATCCAATGGTTTCTAAGGAGCAGGCCGAAGATATACCCGCAGGAGCCGCCGATTGCAATTCCTACCCCCACAAGCTGTCCGAAACTAACAAGGGTATGCCCAATGGCTTGGCTGACTCCGTCGGAGATAATGAATTCAAAAACCAGTACGGCCAGGGAAGCACCGATTGGGTCGATTACAATTCCTTCCCAGCGAAGGATATTGGAAACGGCGGCGGTCGGTCGGATAGTGCGAAGCATCGGAACGATAACGGTGGGGCCTGTTACGACCGTAACTGCACCGAAGAGAAAAGAAATCTCCCAGGAAATGGAAAAGGCGTATTTGACGGCTACAGCTGTAATCAACCAAGTCACCAGAAGACCGAAGCTGACCATGTTTCTCACAACGCGTTGCTTGCCGAGAATCTCCTTGTATCTGAGCGTTAAGCTCCCCTCGAACAAGATTACGGCTACAGAGAGTGAGATAAAGGGAAAGAGAAGATCGCCCAATAATTGATCAGGGTTAAGTACTTTGAGCAAAGGACCGAGCAGGATCCCGGAGAAAAGAAGAAAGATGATGGGAGGGAGCTTCAGCCTCCAGGCCAACCACTGACAACCGCTGCAGATTACAAAAAGAAAGGCAAAAGTGAGGACGGTTTTCTCTATCACGGCCGATCTCCCGGGGCAGGTTTGTTACGTGGTTTGAGAATCGAATTTTGTCCATCGCGAAAGGCAGAGGACATACAGTGCTGCAGCAAACTCCTGGGTTCGACGAGACCTTGCAGGATCAATTTCCATAACCGATGCCATTCCCAATGGGGGCATCCGGTGGTTCGTTATACTATATGACAGAGTGAGAATTCTCAAAGGTCAAACCGGTGAAAAACTATTAGTCTCCTCTTGGAGGGTTATAACCGTACCATTATTCAGAGAGATGAGAATGCAGTCTGCGATTTCTCAAAACAAGTGAAAACCAAGGTACACATCGTCTTATCCGGAGACTGAAAAGTCTTGTATGGGAAGCAATGGCTGAGTAATATGAATTATTGTTTTTTTCATATTGGATGGATTGTAGCGCCGTTGATTTTGTAACTGCCGGTCTTCCTTTCACCCGTAAGAAAGAGCATGTTGATTACAATCATACCGGCATGAGAGTGCGGTTGAGGTCGCATCGTTTCGTACGCATTGGACTGTTTGGAAGTTGAAGACAAAATGAAAACTCATTTCAATTTCGATAAACCCGTTGACAGGCGAGGCACAGCAAGCCTGAAATGGGAACGCTACAAAGGACGGGACATCATCCCACTATGGGTGGCTGATATGGACTTTCCTTCGCCTCCCGGGGTTCTCGAAGCTCTGCATGATCGGGTAAAGCACGGAATTTTCGGATATACAACCCCTCCTGAAGAACTTGAAGAAACTGTGCAATTAATGCTCGAACAGGAATATGGTTGGAACATTGAACGACAATGGCTTACATGGCTTCCCGGTCTTGTCTGTGGGTTGAATGTGACATGCCGGGCGGTGGGAAAATCCAATGATGAGGTGTTTACCTTTACACCCATCTATCCGCCTTTCCTGACGGCACCGGTACTCTCCGGGCGAACGCTTGTAACGGCACCACTGAAATTGGGGGATGACCGGTGGCAAATGGACCTTGATCAACTGGAGAAAAAACTAACTCCACGCATTCGCCTGCTTTTGCTCTGCAATCCTCAAAACCCCACAGGCAGGGTCTGGTCACGGCAGGAGTTGGAAGATGTCGCCGCTTTAGCCGAGAGGCACGATCTGATTATCTGCTCAGATGAGATCCATTCCGGGCTTGTGTTGGATGAGGATAAAAAGCACATCCCCATTGCGGCACTTTCTCCGGATATTGCCAGGCGCACGATTACTCTCAACGCTCCCAGCAAGACCTATAACATACCAGGATTAGGGTGCTCGTTTGCGATTATCCCCGACAAAGATCTGCGCCGCGATTTTCGGGCAGCTATGAACGGGATCGTCCCCCATGTCAATCTTTTCGGCTATACCGCCGCTTATGCGGCATATCAATACGGAGAAAAATGGCTTGAAGAACTGATCGTTTATCTTCGTGGTAATCGCGATCTGGTTCATCAGGCGATTGCAGATATGCCGGGACTTTATAGTACACCGGTGGAGGCAACCTATCTCACTTGGATTGATACCCGAGACAGTGGTATTCAACAACCTGTACGTTTTTTTGAACAATCCGGAGTCGGGCTCTCGGAGGGAAGCGACTTCGGCCTGCCTGGATATGTCCGGCTCAATTTCGGCTGCCGCCGCGAGGTACTGAGGAAGGCACTGGAACGTATGCACTGTGCTTTGGGAGAATTTCACAACTCATCCTCCTGCAATGGCAGAAAAGGGATTCACCAGTAAACGGGTTCGACAAAAGAGGGGTCTTTGGGTGTTTTTTTTAGTTGGCAAGCGGAGGGATTTGAGGATATGATTTGTTGCTGGTAGCGGCCAATACCAGACTTCACAAGAATTTGGTGGTATTACGCCACCGATCACCTGCATTTTTCCCACAACATATTCCAATGAAATGATCCAGGTCTTTTTTGTTCGCAAAGGCGCAGAGAAATGATTTCAAAGCCTTTGAAAAGAACCAATAGATCTTTTGAGCCGCAATAAAAATGGGGGTGGCTCTTTTCTTCATCGCCAGTATCCATGACATACGTATCCACATCAATTCGTCGTCCCATCCCATGATACGAATCTTTTTTTGAAAGCATGGTTCCCTGGAAAAGGCCACCTGGACGGAGTACCCGCAAAATTTCATTGATTGATCTTTTTACGATGTCGGGGGTGCCATGGTAAATCACATTCCAGGCGAGAACATAATCGAAAAAATCATCTGGATAAGGCAGGTGGGTCATATGAGATTGTCGTATATCAATCGAGTATCCTGCCTCGAGAGCAACTTTTTCTGTCAATTTCAACCCGTTGAGACTCGCATCAGTTGCAAAAACCGTAAATCCCCGGGAAGCGAAGAACAGGCTATGTCTGCCGACTCCACATCCAAGATCGAGAAGGGTTTTACTTCTTCTATTATGTAATTCTTCGGCGAGATCTGTAACCTCCTTTTCCGGGGAAACCCAATCCGATCTGCCTTCCTTCGTGCTCCAACGATGGTCCCAGACTTTATGGGCCGATGCCACTTCATTCTCGTTCGTTTCCCTGCCAAGCATGACAAATTCCGTGTGTGAGGCTTGCTGTCTCTTTAGTGGAGGACTGTGGAAAAATACTTTATCACAACTCGCATAAAATATTCTGATTTTTTTGATAGAAAATGATGACATTTTAATTTTTTATTCTCGTTTTATTCCCTTTAAATTTTCTTTAGGCTTCATGCCGATTTGTATCAAAATTAAAATAAAAAAACATTGTTCTTACTCGGTGTCTTTCATCGTTTTGGAGCAATCTCTAAGAAAGAGAGGAAACGGCTTGTAAAATTAAATCGAATACGCTACCCTTGGAATATAGGGAAAATCTATTTTTTTAATTTGATATTCCGATATTAAGGTGCTCTTACGCAGCCTTAGTTGTTTTATTCTATTGCAACTGAATCATTTAAGGAGGAATTATGGCTGATTTTGTTGTCACGGATATGGCCGTATCCAAAGTCAAAGAGTATATGGAGCAAAACAATATTGAGTCTGCTCTGCGTGTTGCCCTGATGCAAGGCGGTTGTTCCGGGCCTTCCTTGGGATTGGCTTTGGACGAACCGAAAGATAAGGATGAGATTTTTGAATACAACGATCTCAAGTTTGTCGTGGAAAAAAGCCTTTTGGAGATGTGCGGCTCCATCAATGTCGAGTTTGTCAATGCAGGCCCACGATCTGGGTTCAGTATAACATCGGCCAATCCGGTCGGAGGCGGAGGATGCGGTGGTTCCTGTGGTTCCGGCAGCTGTGGTTGATGTCCTTCGATTGCGGTCTCATTGCATAATAAAGCTCTGAATCCAATCCTTTGATGTTGAAAAAAACCGATAAAAGGACCTCCTGTGCTGGAGGTCCTTTTTTTTGTGTACGCAAAATTTGTTGCAAAACAGGAATTTTATATTGTCAGGCTTCGGGCGTGGTGTATTGCCGTTCTTTTATTGACACATCGCACCATGTATTTTGAATAAAAAAACCGTCAAATCCTAATAAAAAAATAACATACTGAAAATAATGTATAATTATTTATGAAACCAATTGTTGTGTCCGTAACTTTATTGTGCGTCGCAACATTTTCTTGACAAGGGATGAAGTGTCACTATACTTTTTATTAAGTTTAATGGTGTTTCATCCAAGGCGGTTTTTTAAAGACAATCCGAGCGACCCGTTGAGGGAAAAATTTACGACAGGAGTGAACTAAAATGGAAACAACAAAATTTGCAAAACAGAGCCTTCAATTTCAAAAAACCATTTTCGAGAACAGTTTCAACGCAATGATTCTGGCCCAGGATCAGACTGAGAAACTGGTGAGAACGTATCTTGATCAGTTGCCATGGGTCAACGATGATGCCAGAAAGGCTTTGCAAACATCGGTTGATATGGCAAAGAAAGCAAGAGACGATTTTAAAACTGCCGTGGAAGAGGGTTATAGGAAATTCGAAGAGCTGCTTGAAGAAAAATAGTGGCGCACAGCCCAGGTCAGATTTAAAGTGCCGACAGGGGAAACTCTGCCGGCCTTTTTTTGCAATACGGTCTGGCAGCGGTTTCGATGCCTCCGGAAATAGTGAGAAAATTTTTCAATGCACTGTCTTTACAGAGGAATATTGTTGCCGCTTGGGGATGAGACGAGGATAGTATCATCCGGTCGAGGGAGGGTTAAGAGTGATGAAAGATATGTGCTCAATGGTTCAGAGCTGGAATAAAATGCTACTTGATCAAGTGGGCGGAGTTGAATATCTGGTTGAGGGCATCAACCGATATAACAATGAATTCCTGCATCCTTTGCTCAGTGCGTCGATGATTTTCCAAAACGTCGAGAAAGCAAGAAGTTGGCGACGGTCTCCATTGGATAACGGAAAATCGTATCTTAAACTGCTCGATTTTAACCTCGATTTGTTTTCCAGGTATTGCTTGGCAACTTTGAAAATTGTCAGCGAATACAATCAAAACGAGCTCGATAAATTTTTCACTGCATGGTTGGCCACGGTTTTTAATAAAGAAGGAGAAAAACTCGATGAGTTTATCTCCAATCAGACAAAAACCCTCCATTGGGTTTTGCGGGAATACCCAAAAGCAATAAAAAATATTGAGCCTGAATACGGTTTTCATTTTGAAAAACAACCTGAAAGCCTTTTTGCCGAGACCGAAAGATTCATGTTGCGGAAGGTTACGCCGACGGAGCCCGGAGTGACTACTGACGACAAGCTCAAGCCGTTGATTATTATCCCGCCTTTCGTTTTGGGATCGAACATTCTGGCCTTTCTGCCGGGAGAAAAAAAGAGCTATGCTCATGCCTTTGCCAACAAGTCCATTCCGACCTACATCCGTATTATGAAAGGTATTCATAAAACTCCAGCTGTACAGAAAATGACGCTGGAGGATGAAGCCTTGGACACCAAATACTTTTGTGAGTTGGTGAAAAATAAGCATGATCGACCGGTTACGTTGAATGGATATTGCCAGGGAGGATTTTCATCTCTATGCACTATCTTATCAGGTGAACTTGACGGATTGGTAGATGCCTTGATTACCTGTGTGGCTCCGATGGATGGGACGCGTAGCAAGGGATTAGGGCGTTTTCTCAGGAATCTTCCCCAAAATTTTAATGATCTGGCGTATGGAACGAAAGTTCTGGCCAATGGCAGCAAAATAGCTGACGGAGATTTGATGGGATGGGTCTACAAATTGAAAAGCATTGAGGATTCAGGGCCCATGGTGGCATTTATGCGGGATATCATGATGGGCAGCGTCCAAGTCGCCAATTCTCACCCACTCAACAAGACGGTGGCCGCTCTTAACTACTGGTTGCAAAACGAACGTTCGGACATTCCCATGTCAGTAACAGAGATGAGTTTTCGCTCCTATAACATCCCCATCACGGAGGACGGCACATTGCCGATATCAATTTTCGGCCGGCAACTCAATTTCCAAAGGCTCAAAGAGAAGAATATTCGATGGTTGCTTTGCTATGGAGAATCCGATGATCTTGTAGAAAAAGAGACAGCTTTGGCGCCTTTGGATTTTATCGACGTGGAAGTAACTCCTTTTCCTAAAGGGCATGTGGCCATTGCTACTTCCTGGTCGCATCCGGAATCGAGTTGTGCCCTCGATTCTACATTTGGTCGGCCGAGCCACCGTGGCCCGGTTCGCTTTCAACTCGATCTAACACATGAATAAGGTCCGATCCACGGCAGTTGAAAAGGGGAGTGCCGGAACTGAATGGATTGATTACCGGAAGGATATCAAAACCAAGATTTATGTCCCCAAATTTCCTCTTCAAGGCTGTTCTTTTCTTCCTTGAGTTGCAAATACAACGAGGCGTTTTGAATTGCCATTCCACATTGCCGGGCGATTGAATTCATGAGGCTGATATCCTCATCTGAGACAGACCTTTTTTTATCGTCATACAAACCCATAATGCCGATTACCGAGCCTTTGACAGTGATGGGCAGATGGAGCATCGAGACAATACCTTCCGCTTTTCTTTCTTCTTGATAATCAATATCGAAAGTTGCAACATTGTCGATAAGCTCGGCCTTGTTTTTTATCACTGTTTGGATCCGTTTTGCGGAGACAGGCCCCTTGTTCAGGTACTGTTCGCTGAGCCCGTAACTGGCAACCAGCTTGAGGTCTTTGGTCTTGTCTTCAACCAAACGGATGGTGACACCAAGCAGATCGAAGGCTTGAGTAATTTCAGATGTCATCAGATGAAGAATGACTTTTATATCAAGAGAAGAACTAAGAACCTCTGCCACCGAGGCGAGCAACTCAGTATCTCTTTTCCTTCGATATTCGTCACGGGCTTTAAGAATTGCGATGCCGCCCTGATCGGCAAGGCCTCTTAAAAATTCTATGTCCACCGGTGTGAAATCCCTCCGTTCAGCAGTGTAGAGGGCGAGGATACCGATGGGATCCTTTTGAGCTATCACAGGCACGACAAGCAAGGAGGCAATCCCCTCCTTTTTTTTAGCTGCATGGTTTTCCAGACGAGGATCCGTGGTTGCGTCCGATGCAGCAAGATAACCTCCTTTCATTAAGATATCTCTTGTTATATCACGACCTTTTGCTGGGCCTGAGTGGATGTAGTCTTGCGAAAGGCCAATCTGGGCTGCAGGATAAAAGAGACCGTCCGAGTCGCTGCGGCTTCTGATGAGAAAGAGCGAACAAGCTTTGGCCTTCATAGCTTCGACGGCACTTTCAACAATGAGTTTAAGAATCTCATCCTGGCTGGATGAATTCTGTATTGATTTAATAATATTGCAAAATATTTTGAAGTATTGGTTGAAATCAGTCATATCTTTATATCTCTATATAGTTACAGTTCCTACAAAATATGCTGCTCCCTGCAATCCTGGGGACAGAGTCATGATGCACGCCATTAGAGAAGAAAACTTTCCTTAAGAGCTGCAAGAACACCTCGTTTTGCAAAGAGATGCTCAAAGGCCAATCAAGGAGAGTTGACTTTTCCCGATGTATCGCGTTGCAGGAGCCACTCGGCAATTTTCGGGGCAAATTCCCGTTGACATTTAGAACTTACATATATACCGATATGACCGGTATTGAAACATATATCTTCCTTATCCTTGGAACCGACCTCCGATGTGAAACGATCGCAGGCTTCAGGAGGAACGAGGTGATCGAATTTTCCGTAAAAATTCAGTACCGGCATGTTGATTTTTTTTAAATCAACTCTTTTGCCACCGATTTCAAGTTTGCTTTCAATAAGCAGATTTTTTTTATAAAAATCGGTAATAAATTGTTTGAAAGTCGCGGCCGGCACATCCGGGCTATCAAAGATCCATTTCTCCATTCTGATGAAATTTTCCACATAATTTTTATCGTCAATGTTCTGTAGAAAGCCGACATACTTATCTATAATCAACCGTGCCGGGTTCAAAAGCAAAAAGCCGAGATTCATGATATCACCAGGCATGTTGCTGTACACATCGCCCAGAACCTGCGCATTGGTACTTTTCATCCAAATATTAAGAAGTCCTTTGTCGGTATCGAAATTTGTCGGGGTGACGGTAGTGACGAGGTTTTTCACCCGGCTTGGGTGCAGGGCGGCATAGATAATAGAGAAAACACCTCCCATGCAAATCCCCATGATATTCACCTGTGGGATTTTCTTTTCCTTGCATATGAAATCGACGATATTGGCTATATACCCGTTTACATGATCGTCGATGGTCAGATACTGGTCTTTTCGGGTCGGATACCCCCAATCGATCATAAATATCTCGACGCCTAGGTTAAGAAGGCTTTCAACTACGCTTCGGCGAGGCTGGAGATCGAGCATCGTCTCTCTATTTATCAATGCGTAAATGACAAGCAGGGGAGTTTTAAGCCGCACTTTTTTGGGTTTATAATGTTTCAACTTCACCCGATCTTCTTCGTAAACAATATCGTAAGGAGTTGTAGAGATGTCAGTGTCGAGCTTTCCCGTTAAAACGGCCGACGCCTTTCTCCATTTGTTGCTTGTGGTTTTCCTGTCTTCCGTAATGTTCTTGAGGATAAGATCAACTGGAATCTTTACCTGATTCATATTGCTCCCTCCCTTATTCAGCAGATTTAACGGGTCTTGGTTTTCTGGTATTGACAGCACCTTGCAATTCTTCTACCTGCCGGGAAAGTTCCCTGATCTTTTTTTTCATTTGATAAAGTGTCTTATACACCTCGTCCATTTCAACACTCGTTGGTATTTGTAAATCTTTTAAAAAAATGGAAATCACATCACGTCTGACATTTTTGCAAGAAGCCAATGAAATAATAGTATTGTTCAACACTTCAGTGTATTCGCTGGATTTAAGCAGTTCCATAAAATTCATCTCCAGCATCCTGATCCATTCACCATACGCCTCTTTGGAGTTGTCGACCATTTCACCTTGGTCCAGCATTTTTTTAATCTTTTTCTGCATGGCCCGGTTGGTCTTTTCAAAGGGCAGGGAAAAGTAGAATAAGAGTTCAATAAGATGGGAGTAGAAAAGCGTATATTTGTCGGCTAGCTGGCTGAGTTTTTCATGGAACTCGCGAGGAAGACCAATTTTGGGTATATTGAGATACTTCTGAAATTCCGAGCGATACAGATCTCTAAAGGATTCAAAGGCCGAATGATCCAGCTCGTCAAGAGTGTAGGCCTTAGTATGCTCCCCGACTTTGGCAAAACTTTTAACCATCTGGGTTTGAAATTCTGTGAAGTTTTCCAATGCGTCCCCTGTGGCTTGCGCGATAGCTTCTGTGAAGGCAATGACGCCCTTGCTTAACTCTTCTTGATCCTTCGGAGCCGATAAGATTTTTAAAAAGGAGGTGAAATTATTGACCGAGGTTTCCCATGTTTTATAGGCTTTGTATTTTTCTTCATCGAATTCGGTTTCCTCATTTTTGAAAAAATCGAAGTTTATTCCGGAAACACCGAATGATTCCCCCTGTTTGGCTCCTATTTCTTGCCAAAAACTTTTTGAGACCTCCATCCAAGACTCCACCAGCTTTCCGAATTCATTCCCCTGCGTTGCGGATTCCGTCATGCGATACTCCTTTTTCTGTTGCCGATATTTTTTATCGAGTCCGTCATTATACTCATTGAATAGTCACATCCCAGTTTTGCCGAAGAAGTTACAATATTTCTCGTTGTGGCATTTCTTAACTCTGCAAGCGCCTCCACAAGACAACGAGAGAATAGCACTTCAGGACGTAGAGGTCCCTTAAGTTTGGACTGTAAACGTACCTAAGCGAAATGCTTACACTCTCTCTACACACTCTTGGTGTTTTTGGAGGGGTAAGCGTATGAAAAAAATTAAAAATTAGATTTAGGCCGGAGAGGAATCCTTCCGACAATTCAATTCAAAAAATAGGAAAGATATCAGTTCTTTTTCTGATAGTGTCTTTTGTAAGCCTCGTTAAAAAAATTCAATGACTCCATTTCCTTGATTGTCTTTTCTGCAAGATTGGAGAAATCCATTCCCATATCCAAATAGGCATTCACCTGGTCGTCCATCGTTTTTCTGTATACCAGATAGTTTTCCATCGTTTTTTCCAGGTATTTATCGAAAAAGTCATGGAGAAGATTTTCCCCGAATTGGATGACGAGATGGAGCAGAGAAACAGGAAGGATTTCTTGGTTTTTCTTTGCTTTTTCCATTATTATCTGGGTGAGGATAAGTGCGGTCATATCTTCACCGGTGGAAACATCTTGCACTTCGATTCGATGTCCAGCTTTAATTAGCTCTGCAACCTCTTTGAGCGTTATATATGTGCTCTCCTCCGTATTATAGAGTCTGCGGTTAGGGTATTTTTTAATCAGAATTTTATTGTCCACCTAGCCTACCTTCCTGTTTATTAAAAGTATTGTTTACTTAAATGGTACGCGTAAACGAAGATGGTGTCAATGTATCGAGCAAATAAATAACGGATTGGTAACAATTTTTAAATAATAAGAATCTATTACTCCAGTAAGGGGTGATGATGAACTCAAGATAACTTGCTATTAGTTAATTTCCGCCTTGACAAAGCGCGCTGGAACGCTATGTAATTGAAATACATCCCCCCAGCCCCCCATTTCTGGGGATGTTCAATTCCATTATCAATTTTTTCTCATAACATATCTTTTTTAAAGAGGAGTTTGCCCTATGGAAATAAATAAATTCACAAAACAAATGGTCGGATTTCAAAAAGCGTTGTTTGATAACACCTATACGGTGCTGACAGTGGTTCAGGATTTTTCTGAGAGCATGATGAATGGATTCCTGAAACAATTTCCTTGGATCACAGATGAGGTTAAGAAGCCTTTGGCCGATTCCGTTACATTTTGTAAAACGGCCAGGAATGATTACAAAAAGATAGTCGATGAAAGCTTTGACAGCTGGGAAAAACAGGCCGGCTGATTGAAAGCCAGCTAATTATAAGAGGAAGATAATCATGGATAACAGAGCCTTATATATCAAGACCATGCGTTTTCAACAAGTGGCTGTGGAAAATACCTTCTCTTTTTTCTCCATCCTGCAAAACTATGGTGAGCAGGTTCTAAAAAAGAGCCTCGATCAAAACATCTGGATTCCTGAAAAAGGTAAAAAAACAATTTACTGCCTGGCAAATACATGCTCTTCAGGAGCGAAACTCGCTGAGACAATAACGCAACGAAACTTTATCGAGATGGAAAAACTATATGATGTAACGGAAAAACAGCGGGCAAAGGGACCACAGGTGAAAAAAAGCGGTGCTGCCAAGTCTGCTCAAACGAGTGAAAAAGCATTGGCGGGTAGCGACAAATCAGCCCTGCCTGAAAAAGCAAAGGCCAATAAAACGGATCCTTCGGTAAAAGCCGAAGTTCAGAAAAAATCTCCCAAACAAGAAAACCCTTCCATATCCGCCACACCGGAAGTCAAGACTCCTGTTCCCGTTGCAAAGGAAAATAATGAAAAAAAACTTCAAGCAGCAAATCTGCCGGATACGGCTCCTCCGCCCAAGAAAATTCCCTGAATGCGTCCTTGGCCTCCCGAATTTAGGACAGCGCAAAAAGGTATCGATGGAATGTAAGGAAGAATCAGTAACCAAGGAGAATCAATAATGTTGGATATACAAGAGGCGGTTGCGGTGATTACCGGAGGCAGTGGTGGAATAGGTATGGCGCTCGCTCAAAAATGGCTCGAGTTCGGTGGACGGGTTGTCATTGCCGATATCGACAAGGAAGCACTGGAGAGGGCCAAACAACAGCTGAGTGGAGATGTCAGGATTTTCGCCTGCAATGTGACCAAAGAAGAGGATTGTGCTGCATTGGCTGCATTTGCAATAAAGGAGATGGGGGCGATCAACCTGGTGGCTCCTTTCGCAGGAATAATCAAAGACGGGATGATGGTTTCTCCTGACAGAGAAACAGGGAAAGTCACAAAAAAAATGTCCCTTGAAGATTTTACAAAGGTGATTGATATCAATCTTACCGGAGTTTTCTTGACGGTCCGGGAATGCTCCGAACAAATGATCAACAATGGCTGTAAAGGGCTTATTTGTCTCGTATCCTCAACCGGTTCCCTTGGTACGGCGGGCCAAATCAACTACTCTTCAACCAAGGCAGCCATGAGTGTCATGCCCAAAGTCATTACCGGTGAATTCTTCCGACGGGGCATCGCCGACAAAATACGCTGTGTTGCCGTAGCTCCCGGCTATGTGGGAACCGCTATGGTTAAGGGAATGAATCAAAAGGCTCTTGACAAAATACTGTCGGAGGTTCCGATAGGTCGATTGATAGAGCCGGAAGAAGTGGCCACCCTTGCCTGCGATATTTATAGAAATGAGGCTCTGGCCGGCGAAACGTATTATATACACGGCGGCTTACGATTGGGCTCACGTGGTTGACTCATTGTAGGGATCGGAGTGAAGGGGAAAAGGGGGGAGCTGCGCTCAAATGACTTGTAATTTTGCTTTGAGGTCAATTGTTTGGCAGGCAACTGTGACACTTAAACGATTTTTTTACAACCGTAAAGGATAGCGATAGAGAGCGGAGTTGCTGTGATCGTAGTAAACGATGTGGAAATTGTGCTGGGGTATGGCAAGGTACTACATGGTATAACAAGCATTTCCTCTCAACCCCATTCTCTATCGTTGTCGCAATGAATGGCCGGTTTAATTTGTTTCGCGATATCTTTATGGAATTGAGACCCAAACGCGTAGACGCACCACACCTTCGACGGGACGTTTTAAGGGATGAGGGGATGAAACCAAGCTCTGGTTATTTATAGGCGTCATCGTCCCGGCGTGCTTTTGCCCGTCGACAATACCAACCAACCATGGGGATATACGTATACCCCTCACACTCAACTTCTCTGCGCTCTCGTTGTCTACGTTCGCGACCGCAAACGGGACATGTCTCAGTCTCGGCTCGTTCTTTTATGTTTTTTTGTGAAATCTTTGGCATTGGTTTCCCTCGCTTCATACACTCTTGGGTTTCCATGTCTTGCCAACCAGGATACCACTGTACCGACAAATTAAATGAATAAAACTCTTTGATGGTCAGGGAGAATTTCGTCTATTCAGAATTATATAATGCTGCATTGAAACCTTTCAAGGACAAAAAAAGGACTTCTTTGCCCTGGTTCTTCCGGTCGATATTTGATGTATCCGAATATAAAGGAAATGGAGGTGGAAAATGTCCGGGAAAAATGTGTATAAGATGAGCGGTGTTCCTTCCACTGTGAGCCGAAGGACTCATTGATAGACACCGGAACACATGAACCCACCGGAAGATGGAGGAGGTGTAGCGGGTGCGTAACCGGCAATGCCGGAACTACTCTTAAAAAGGATTCGTCATCGATGTTAAGAATGCTCCAGAGAGTTTGGTTTGTGCCTCGAAAATGGCAAATTGAAAGGACATAGCCTTTTCCCAAACGGCCAGGGCGTGATGCAGACCGAGGTTGGTCAATGCGTCGTTGGAAAGCAGGCTGCGATACTTAAGTGCCACATCAGGTCCGGAGAACAGGCCGCTGCCGACGCGTTCAGGCAACTCAGCCAAAATCAGCCTGCCGAGATAATCGGACATTGCCTCATACATGGAAAATTCCGGTGACAGATCGTTGAGAACCCCTTCAAGGGTGAAAAAAGCTTTACGGAAAAGTACGAGTTCAGGCGGCATAACAATCCCCTCCATGGTCATCTCTTCCAACAGATGGAAGGCAATCTTGATGGGATCGTCATGCTGACAAGCGGATGCCAGCATCTGTTCGATGTTTGCAGGGTCAAGCGCGACTCCGCATAACTGATCGATCGCCTTCCCGAGTCGCCGGTGATCGCCTGTGGAGAGCCAGGTCATCATTTCGACGATATGCCCGCGTTGAATTTTTGACAGACGATCCGCCAGGGTCCAATCGATCAGGGCAACAGCAGGACCAGCCGCGGTACTAAGCGCAAGAATATTTCCGGCATGCGGGTCGCCATGAAACAGAACTGGATCTTCAGGTGAGAATAAAGGAATGCAGATAACCGCCTCAAATACGAGATTTGCCAGAGTTTTCTTCTGGTGGACCGTCAGATTCGTATCGGTAATTCTGGCCCCGTCGAGATATTCCATGGAGGTGAGGTCCGGCGTTTGCAAAGACAGAAGGCGAGGGATAAAGATCCCTTTGTTGTTTTGATAGATCCGAGCTGCCTCTACGAGATTTTCCCGTTCAGCAGCCAGGTCGACTTCCTTGGCCATGCTGTTTTGCACATCGGTAATAAGGTCGGCCAACATCATCTCCCTCAATCCATACCGTGCGCGGTCTTTCTCCAAGAAAGTCATGGTTTCTGACAAAAGGTTCAATTCTTCGGTGAGGTGGGAGGAGATATTTTTTTTCAACACTTTGAAAACGCCTGAGAATTTATCAGGGGGGCCTTGTTTTTTCCAGGTGAAAGGGACAACGGCAGCAACGCTCGCTTCAGCGAGAATGCGGGAAGACATCAGGAAATCTGATGCCGATCTGTTGCCTGCCAATTGATCAACAATTTGATTTTTGATATCACTGGGATTTTCATGGACGGTACCTCTTTCTAACTGAATAAGCCAGTTTTTCAACTTTGAGTCGAGACCGGGATTACGGGCAATAATCTGTCCAAGTTTATGCAGCGTTGGAAAATGCAACGCAAGGTGGAGTAACCTCTCGCCCGGCGGACTTGCAAGGGGAAGCTTGGTTTGGGCTATAATCGCATCGCGTAGCCGTTCATAGGATATACGGGATAAAAAGAAGACGATGCCCTCCTTGACCAGCAATTGAAACTTCCTAAGCCCTTCAGGCAGTGCCTCTTCGGGATGAGCAAAAGCAACCAATTGTTCGGCGGCCAGTCTGCAAAAGGCTTTTTCCCCCATTGACTCTGCAAAAGAATCAAGTTGCGAAGGAGAAATATCAACAGAAGATTCAGTAAAAAAATGCAGGGGATGTATTTTCTTTTCTTGCGCCATTTTCGTTTTTAAGTGTTCCTAAGAAGCCCCAAAGAATAATCGTGGGATTCAAATTTGGCCACACATCGTTCAACCATTTGCTCATCTTCCATTGCCAAATCCAGAAGCCGAGTGGTTCCCAACATACGGCCGATGGTCTTGAGCCTTTCACCCAAATCCTCTGCCGATTCGGCCTTTACCCGTGCCTTGAGAAAATCGTTGGAGGTGGCAACGTTAAAATCCATATGTTTCAATATCTCGGCAACAAAGGCGACCCGCAGGCTTCTTTTTCTGGCCTCGGCGGCTCCCCCCTTGAATGACAGCGAGATATAATTGTTAAAAGCATCATCTGACAAATAGCAATCCAGGACAATATAATGATACCCCATGCTTAGACTTACATTGAGATACTGTGGGGCGACGACGGCATAGCTTTTGGTGTCTCTGGGCTCTGCCGTGGTGTACATAGGAGTCCGCATCATGGCCGAAAAGAGATCCTTTGTCGCCATTTGACGTTCCGGGCCTTGCCATGTCACGTTCGGATCCGTCATACCTTCCCAAAGTTTTTGAAAGGGCAGGCTTTGTATGTCTTCAGCGGCAATAAGGTTGTGGTGACTTTCCTTTATGACATCTCCCAGGATATCGAGAATATACAATGTAAATGGTAGGCTCGTGTCAACGCGGAAAACATTTCGCACGGAACGTAAGCCGCTTTTCTCCTTCAAAAGAAACATTTCATTGAGTGCTGTTTCGTGGCAAAAACGTAGGATATCATGCCAGGTATGGCACGATTCAGGAGCAAAATCCTTGTGTCTGGGGTCGGTTAAATGCAATGGAAAAATGTAGTCGGCAACATTTTTAATCAAACGGTGTGATTCCGTCATCGGGGCGGTTGAACCTTTACTCCTAAAAGACGAAGCCCTGGTTTGCAATAACGTCACAATACCAGCGTAAATTCTGCCTCCGTCAGCGTCGATGGTGATCTCCTGGCCGTTTTGTAATTCGTCGAAGATTCCTGTGACACGAATAAGACAGGGGACTGCGAATTCCCTAATAACGGACGCCATATGATCCGTCCAATTTCCCTTTTCTATAACCACGGCCGCAGCTTGACGTAGAGCGCCTATAAACCGGGGTGATGAATGTTTCAATACGAGGACGGCTCCTTGAGGGAGGGTGGCGAGATCGTGCATATTTGCTGCTTTGAACACCTTCCCGTAACCGATGCCCGGACTGATTGGCTGCAGATTGTCAGCAATAATTTCGGCGTCGATCAAGGTGGCAGGATCTGCAGATTCCACCTTTTCGCATACTTGCAACGGACGGGCTTGGAGCATATAGAGGTTGTCCTGTCGATCGAAACACCACTCGATATCCTGTGGTTCCTGGAAATGCTTCTCTATTTGAATTGCCATATCGGCAAGTTTTCTCAGTTGGTCTTTGTTGAGGCAACCTTTGCCCGACTTGGTTTTTGACATGACCTGTTTCTTGAGACCACCGCCCTGCACCTTTGTGAGACAGATTTCCTTTTCCGCCGTTTCTTGCCGGATCACTGGAAAGCCCTGATCTCGTCCAAGAATATACACGTCTGCCGATACAGTCCCATCGACCAGCAGTTCACCTATTCCCCACACGGCATTGATAACCATTTCCCGGCTGTCAGGTTTGACCGGATTTACAGAATACAAGACACCCGAGCAAATCGGATCTATCATCTCCATGAAGCCCACGCTCATGGCTACATCATCGGAACGAATATTTTTCATGCGCTGATAAACAAGCACATTCGCGTTATATTTACTTGATGCAACCTCTTTATAGGCTGTCAGCAGCCGGTCTGTGGGAACATTGAGAATTGTTGCAAACTGCCCGGCAAATGAGCTTTCAGCCAGATCTTCACCGATGGCACTGCTGCGGACGGCCCAGTACAGCGGTCTCCCTTTCTGTTTTTCAAGTTTTTCACATTCCTTGAGAATTGTTTGGGAAACTTCCGGAGGTATATGCGCATTGAGGAACAGATTTTTGATCGCCTTTTCGGCTTCAAGCAGCTGATTATTGTCGTCGTGTTCCAGATCGCATAACACATCATCTATTTTTTCCGACAGGCAGTTATATTCCAAAAAATGTGTATAGGCACAGGCTGTGGCGGCAAAACCTGCTGGAATGAGCTGGCCGCAATGGAAGTGCATTTCGCCGAGATTGGCCATTTTGTTTCCGACCTTATCCGCCAGTTCTTTCCTGATTTCAGTGAGTGGAATGACGATGGGTGTATAGATCGGTTCTTTTCGACCGGTGAGCACTCGTCGAATTTCCTTGTCCAATCGCCCGTATACCTCGCGCAAGGCGACGTGCTCCCCTCCTGAGAGTTGTATTAAACTTTCAACGATATTGGCAATACGTTTTGAAAGATTTCCTATCATTCCTTTGAGATAAGGAAAGCTGATGAGTTGATTGTTATAGAGTTTTTCCTCCAGCCTGGTCATTAAATCCAGACTGTGTTCGTTCTCGAAAAGGACGGATAAAAATTCGTTGTACTTTTTCCTCAGTTCTTCCTCCGCACGACTCTCGTGCGCTTCTTTTTTATGTAGACGTTTCCACATGCGGATCATACGTTCCCCCAAAAGCAGCAAGCTTTTTTCAAACGTGAGAACACCGCTGAATAAAAATCCGATCTTCCGCTCAAGATTGTTTGCAAGATTTTTCCAAAGCTCGTTGTTGAATGATTTCTTCTCAACTTCCGTGCAAAAAGGCTGACTTGTTTTTGAATCGAAAAAAAGCACCTACTATAGAATATACCGAAAATTTTTCAAGATGCATGATAAAGGAAACAATTTTACCGATAAGTGCATACGGCAAGGTGATTAAAAGGTTTTCCCTTCAAGTCCGTCCAAAGTCGTTCTAACTTTAGAGGCCAACTCGTTTCTGGAGAAAGGTTTCTGAAGAAATGACATTCCAGCTTCCAATTTTCCCTGTTTGTTTATGATATCGGCTGTATAGCCAGACATGAAAAGGCATTTCATATCCGTTTGTTTTTGCAAAAGCTTGTGTGCCAGTTCCTTGCCGTTCATCCCCGGCATGATCACATCGGTGATGAGCAGATCTATCTTTTCGCCGAATTCCTCCACCAGCTTGATTGCCTCTTTCGGTGAGTTTGCCGCAAGTACGGAGTAGCCCAGGCGCTGGAGCATTATCGAAGTCATCCGCATGATTTTCGGTTCATCCTCAACGAGCAGAATGGTTTCCTGACCTCTCTTTGCTGTGTTTGTGCCGTCGTTCGTCGGTAAGGCGCCGGTCATTTGACTGAATCTTGGGAGATAAACCCTAAAAGTTGTACCCTTTCCCGGTTCACTGAACACCTCTACAGATCCGTTGTTTTGTTTGACGATACCATACACCGTGGCCAATCCGAGCCCTGTACCTTCGCCTAGGTTTTTCGTGGTATAGAATGGTTCGAAAATGTGGGTCAGCGTATGCTCGTCGATTCCACAGCCGGTGTCACTCACGGTAAGCATGACATATTCGCCAGGGGAAAACTCCATTTTGTTTTCGCAATAGCGTTTATCGAGGGTTGAGTTTTCCGTCTTAACGACTATGGTTCCGGTGCCATGAATCGCATCTCGGGCATTGACGCAGAGATTGGCCAGGATTTGATCAACCTGTGTGGGATCGATTTTGACCAACCACGGTCCGGAAACCGGTTGCCAGATGAGATCGATGTCTTCACCAATGAGCCGCTTCAGCATTTTCAGCATTTGTTCCACAGTTGAGTTCAGATCGATTACTTTGGGAACGATTGTTTGCTTACGGGCAAAGGCCAGAAGTTGTCGAGTGATATCGGCGGAGCGTTGTGCTGCATTGGTGATTTCCTGGAGATCTGAGTATACGGCATGATTCGGGTCGATTTCTTCCAGTGCCATCTCTGCATGTCCTAAAATAACCCCGAGCATATTATTGAAATCGTGAGCAACCCCGCCGGCAAGATTGCCGACAGCCTCCATTTTTTGAACCTGCTGAAGTTGAGTTTCCAACTTCAGTCTTTGCTCTTGATTTTGTTTGAGTTCTGTGATGTCGCGGGCAATTTTTGATATTCCGATGATCGTGCCTTGACTATCCTTTATGGGAGACACGGTCAGCGACACATCGAGTCTCCGGCCGTCTTTAGTAATGCGCACTGTCTCAAAATGGTTGAGCCGTTCACCGGCGCAAAGTCTTTCAAGGATTCTATTTTCTTCGTCATACCTGTCAGATGGGATTATCATGGTTATGGGGTTGCCGAGAATCTCCTGAGATCGGTAGCCGAAAATGCGTTCTGCTCCGGTATTCCAACTGGTAATGACGCCATGGAGGTCTTTTGCGATGATGGCATCGTCTGAGGACTCGACTATGGCCGCCAATCTTGACTGTATCACCTTGGAGTGTTTCTCCTGCGTAATATCTCGGCTGATCCCGACAAAACGGGCGGGAGCGCGTATTTCCCCCTCCCCTTCCATGTAGATTCGTCCGCTTGATGCCAGCCAATTTTCGGTACCATCCTGCCAAACTACACGGAATTCGCATTGGAAGCTTGAGCCATCGATTGCAGAGAGCGCCTTATGAACGGCAGCTTCGACGACCACTCGGTCTTCCGGATGGATTCGGCCTATAACCATGGCGCGGTCGATCTTTCCTTTTTCCGGGAACCCCCAGAGTTCACGGCATTTTGGGTCGCAATAGATCTCGTCGGTGTCAAAGTTGTAGTGCCATGCCCCCAAATCGGCAGCTTCCAATACCATTCTGCGCATTTCAGATGCTTGCTTGATCGTATCTTCTGCTTGTTTCCGTTCTGAGATATCACGAACCACGCTGAGCAACACGCGTATTCCCCCAAGATCAGCTCCCTGCGAGCTGACTTCCACAGGGAAGATAGTTCCGTCATTGCGCCGGTGAACGGTTTCAAAAAGGATACCCTGGGCGTCGGCTTCGGCCATCTGGATGGCGGTCAGTGCGTGGGTTCCCGGAGCCCTCAAATCCCGAATCGACAAATTCGGCAAGTCCTCGCGGTGGTATCCGTACGCCGACAGAGCTGCAGCATTGGCATCGAGAATCCGACCGTCATCCTGCCGTACGAACAGAATGATGTCTCTGCTTTGTTCCGCAAGCAGCTCATAGCGTTTGAGGACTTCTTCAGCTTTTTTGATGTTGGTTATATCTTCCGTGAAGATGACGATTCCGCCGATATTGTCTTCGAAATCGACCCAGGGCTGTATTTCCCAGCGAATCCACTGTTCGGAGCCGTCGGCCCGTTTGAAACAGTCGGCATCGGCACGCAGCACCTCACCTGCAAGTCCGCGTCGGTGTGCTTCCCGCCACTCTTCTGGAATTTCGGGGAAGACATCATAATGGCAGAGTCCTGTCAGATCACGATCGCCGAGGCCATAATCGCTCAGCCATCTTTTGCTTGCTCTTAGGTAACGCATGTTTGTGTCGAACATGGCAAGACTTGCGGGGGCTTGATCTATGAAAAATCCAAGTCTGTTTTCGCTTTCCCTAAGAGCCTTTTCCATCCGTTTGCGTTGGGAAATATCCAGGAGAGTAACGACGATACCATCGATTATACCTTGCCCGGTTCGGTAAGGGAGGATCCTCATAATGAAGCTGCGATCGTCCTCGAGGGCAGTCACTTCCCGTTCAATGGGCATTGGCTTTTCCAGTACCAAAGAGGCATCCATTGCTAGATTGGACATGTCGATAATGCCGCTAAAATGGCGGAACGGGCGGCCGATGTCTGCCGATATCAGGCTGAAGATTTGCGCCATGGCAGGAGAAAAGCGCATGATGGTGAGTTTTTTGTCGAGAAAAAGAGTGGCGATTTCGGAACTGGCAAACAGATTTTCCAAATCACTGTTGCTTTGATTAAGCTCCTCCATCTTTCCCTGCAATTCGGCATTGACCGTGATCAACTCTTCGTTCAAGGTTTGAAGTTCTTCCTTGGACGTCTCCAATTCTTCGTTTGTGGCTTGGAGTTCCTCGTTGGCGGATTGCAACTCTTCATTTGTTGCCATCAGCTCTTCATTTGTGAGCAGGAATCCGTCATTGGATGCTTCGAGCTGTTCATGGGTTGCTTGGAGGTGTTCATTGGTAATCTGGAGCTGTTCCTCCAGATGGCGAATGAGTGCCTCGCGGGTTGATTCATCGACCGGATTCTCCAGTTCTTCCGGCAAAGGCGTGGTCGACGGAGCAGGAGCCGGTTCGAAAATAACCAGCACCAGCTTGTCGCCAGGGGGGTGCGTTTTAATGAATGTTACGACAATATCGATGGACACTTCCTTGCCGCCAACACTGTGCCTGACTCCTCTGAAAATATTTTCGTTTTTTGTGGATAATGCCTTGAAAATTGCAACTCTAAGTGCAGGCCGCAGATCTTCCAGTGCCATTTTCAAAAGGTCTCTTGTCGGTTCTCCCTCAGGTGGAAGGAGATAGGTACCTGCCTGACTTGAGAAATAAACGACCTCGTGTTTTTCATTGACTACAACCCACGCCGGGACATAGCGATCCATCAGGAATTTTTCAGCCAGCGCAATCGGTGTCTGCCTATGGCGATCTGAAAGTCCACCGGAGCTCCCTGTGCCGGCTAGTCTCGGAGTCGATGTGGAAAAGGCAAACGGCGTATAGATACGATATTCTCCCTCTTGTCTGGTGAAGATTTTCCATCTTTTATCCACAGGTGCAAAAAACTCGGAGCCCGGGCCAACCGCTTCGGCCGAACCTAAAAAGAGAAACCCCCCGGGATTGAGTACCTGGTGGAATAACAGAATGAGGCGTCTCTGGATGTCTGGATTTAAGTAAATGAGGAAATTGCGACAGACAAGGAGATCGAGCCTTGAGAAAGGGGGGTCTTTGATGATGCTGTGTTGAGCAAAGACAACCATCTCCCTCAATTGCTTGACAACCTGCCACCGTCCATCGTCCGTTTTCCTGAAGTATTTTGCAAGCAGTCCGTCGTCTATTATCGACTCAATTTCTCCAGGATAGAGACCGACCCTTGCCTGATCGATTGCCACTTCGTCAAGGTCTGTGGCAAAGATTTGAACTTTTGTCCGCAGGTTCTCTTTTGCCAGGTATTCTTGGATCAGCATGGCAACCGAGAACACTTCTTCACCGGTTGCGCAACAAGCATGCCAGATCCTTACCGGTGTTTCAGGATTGTGGTGGATAAATAACTGCGGAACAATTTTTTCTTTTAAAAAGTCAAACGCCTCAGGATCGCGGAAAAAACTTGTAACGCCAATTAACAATTCCCGACTGAGGGCTTGGGCCTCGAGAGTGTCTTTTTCAAGGATGGCAATATAGTCCTTAAACTCTTCAACCTCTTTTATTTTCATCCTCCGATCGATTCGTCGCAGGACGGTGTTTTTTTTGTACGAGCTGAAATCATGGCCTGTTTTTGATTGCAATAAAACAAGCAGATTTTGCAGATTCTCATCGAGGTCGGATATGATGCCGGTCGGCCGATGAAGCTGCAAATCTTCATTTGCTATTTTGACAAGTATATTTGCAATCTCCTCAGGGGAAAGAACCATGTCTGCGGTTCCGGTGGCAATGGCATTTTTCGGCATCGGCGTATTGACCGCCGTGGACGGTTCCTGCACCAGAACAATGCCTCCACCTTCTTTGATCCGTTTTACCCCTTCGCTTCCATCAAGCCCAAAGCCTGAAAGAATGACGGCAACGGCGCGTTCTCCAAAATCGGCCGCCAATGAGGTTAAAAAAATATCTATAGGGTGGTGTGACTCCTTTTTTTCGATTGTATGGAGTCGCAGGCGGCCTTCACGTACGGTCATATCCTTTCCGGGGGGAATAACGTAAACGACATTTGGTTGAACAAGCACCCCGTCGTCGGCGGTCAACACCGACATGGATGTATAACGTCTTATGAGTTCGTCCAGATGTGAAGGGCCTGTTTCGGGAATATGCAGTATTACGACAAAAGAAAGTCCTGTATCGCAGGGAATGCCATGCAAAATGGTCTCAAGAGGGTGATGACCTCCGGCGGAGGCGCCGATGGCCACAGTCATAAGCGATGACCGATTTACTTTGCCATCATCGTTTTCAGAGGCAATGGATTGGTTCGCCTTGAGTTTTCCCGACGACGAGTCGTTGTTAAGGACCATGTAGAGATGCCTCCTCATTCGGTTCCAGCTGAATATGTTTTGGGCTCTTCCGGATTAAGGTACTTTGGTATAGTTGAAAGTAACAATCCGGCAAAATTCATCGCTTCCGGACGCTGCTCTCCGGCCTTGTCGCCTGTCCACCACGGCTGGCAGACAGGCCGTCCATGGCCTGCTGTCAGTTGCGGACGTCCTGTCCGCAACCCTTCGGGCCTTATGTGGTTCCCCGGCGGGGCCTCCGCGATGCGTCCTCCACCGACAAACTTTGCCTCCTGTGTTGTATATAAGTACGCTAAAGCCTGATGAACCATATTTTGTTTCACATAAGCGCCTCTTGCAAAATGGCCTTTTTGCCGTATCTCTGCGTCACGCTTTAATTTTATCCTCGGGATATCAGCTATATGCCTGTGGTAAAATTTTTTGTATGCCTCGATTCCGAACGAAAATTATCTCTTTTGCAAGAGGCTCCTGAAAATAGGAAGAAGAGTGCATCGAAAAATTGCACAGATGAACATTTTGCACATATGCTCCGGTTTCGAAATTCTCCTTGATCGAAAAAATTGGTAAGAAACAGAGAATTTATCAAAATTTTTAATATAAATAAAATTCAAGTACTTTTTGAAAAATATTTAGGTGGCGTGGAATTGATACTTGCTTTTTGTCGGTAAATTTGCTAGGTGATGAAATTTACAAAAGCACACATGTTGAAAATATGAGTTGCACTTTATGCACAGTTAGCACTGAGATGAAACGAATAAATTAACGGTTACACAGAAAGAAAAAACCATAGAAGACGGAATATGAAAGATCTTTCCACAAAATACCTTGGGCTGCAATTGAAAAATCCACTTATTGTGGGAAGCAGCGGTTTGACCGACTCGATTGATAAGATCAAAGAGCTTGCCGACAACAATGCAGGTGCCGTAGTTTTGAAATCGCTATTTGAGGAACAGATTCTGGCTGAATTGGCACAAAACCTTGCCGAGTATAATGCGGACTCTCCCGATGCCTTTGATTATATAAGAGAATACACGAGAGAAAATACGGTTTCCGATTATTTGAATCTGATCACCAAGGCAAAAAAAGAGGTACAAATTCCTGTAATTGCCTCCATAAATTGTCTCTCTGCCAACGAATGGGTGTCTTTTGCCAAGTCGGTTGAAAATGCCGGAGCCGATGCTTTGGAGATCAATATTTCTCTACTGCCCAGCGACCCTCGCAAAAAATGCAGCGATTATGAAAAGATCTATTTCGATGTTATCGATAAGGTGACATCAATTATCAAAATTCCGGTTGCTTTAAAAATGAGCAGGTATTCTTCCGGTCTGGCCAACCTCATCACCAGGCTGAGCTGGACCGGAAAAGTGGCGGGATTTGTCCTGTTCAACAGATATTTCAGGCCGGATTTCAATATCGATACCTTCGATGTCGGCCCAGCAAAAATTTTCACGGAACCGGAAGAGATGTATACATGTCTTCGCTGGATAGCCCTTTTTGCCGGTAATGTGGAGAGCGATTTTGCGGCATCAACGGGTGTTCATGACAGTGCAGGTCTCATAAAGCAGCTCCTCGCCGGTGCGGCGGCTGTCCAGGTCGTTTCTGCCATTTACAAAAACGGACCGGCGTATATCAATGATCTGATCAAAGGACTGGCTGATTGGATGGAATCCAAATCCTTTGATCGGATCGGCGATTTCAGAGGGAAATTAAGCGTCGCGTCCTCTGATGATTCCACGGCGCTTTATCGAATACAATTCATGAAGCATTTCGGTGGCGTTGCCTAGAGACCGTCTTCAAAAAGAGGAGAGAACGATGGCAGGCCGGGACTTCCAGCATATAGAATATTGCAGGTCCATGGACTGCCTGTAAGAAGGTAGATTATGATATCATTACTGACTTTTCCCAAAGGCGGTGTCCATCCGCCTGAATCGAAAGATTTGACCGCAAACTTGAGCATAGAGACCATGCCGGTGCCGGATGAACTCGAATTGATTTTGGGTCAGCATATAGGCGCTCCCTGCACGCCCACCGTCGCCAAGCGAGTCGAGGTGAACGAAGGTGAAGTGATCGGGGATGTAAAAAAAGGTCTGGGAGTTCCGCTGCATACACCTGTGGCAGGTAAGATCAAGGACATTGGAATGTCCGCCCATCCCATGCGTACGAGCGCGCCTTCCATTACAATTGCGGTGAATCGTGATACAGCTCCGCTTGAGTACGAAAAAAAAGACTGGGAGAAGCATGAGGCCAAAGAACTCTTGGTGATGGTTCGCGAAGGCGGCATCATTGGAATCGGCGGTGCCGGATTTCCGACCCATGTCAAACTCAGTCCTCCGGCGGACAACCCTGTGGACACATTGATTTTAAATGGTGCCGAATGCGAGCCGTATATCACCGCCGATCATCGGCAGATGGTGGAGCATGCTTCGGAAATCATCGAAGGAGCAAAAATACTTTTAAAGATTCTGGGCATCCAGAAATGCGTCATCGGCATCGAAAACAATAAACAGGATGCGATAGAAGTGATGAAACGGGTAGCCAAGGATGTGTCTACCTCCAAGTACCTGATTTCGGTCAGTGCGTTGAAAGTCAAATACCCACAAGGATCGGAGAAACAGCTCATTCAGGCTGTTACCGGTAGAAAGGTCCCTGCCTTTGCTCTCCCATCAGCTGTGGGTGTCGTAGTCCAGAACGTTTCCACGGCTCGGGCGGTTTACGATGCAGTGGCATTGGGTAAACCGCTCTGCGAGAAAGTGGTAACCATTTCCGGTAAAGGCATTAAAAGGCCTGCGAATCTATTGGTGAAGATCGGAACCAGGATCTCTGATATCGTGGACTACCTTGGAGGACTCAATCCCGGTGTTGCCAAGGTAATTTTAGGGGGACCGATGATGGGGTTTGCCGTATCGAGTCTTAACATTCCGGTGACGAAGACAACCTCTGCCATCCTTTTTCTCACCGAAGAAGAGATTGATACAAGTTCCCATTCGCAGTGTATTCGCTGTGGGTGGTGTCTTGATGCTTGTCCCATGGGGATAGAACCTAAGGAAATCGGTATCTATGTCGAGGCCAATCGGGCCGAAGATACAGAACCTCTAGGGGTTTTCGAGTGTTTTGAATGTGGTTCCTGTGCTTATGTCTGTCCGGCGAAAAGACCATTGGTCCAGTTTATCCGCTTGGCAAAAATGAAGGCTAAACGAAAGTCACAGTGACAAAGAATATATAAGAGTTTTGGGAACGGCCGTCCTTTTCGCTAATTTTCAATGGGACGGCGGTATTCGAAAATTTGGTTGGAAGGAGAATCGTCATCGAAGAGCAAGCACCAGTCAACCCTCCCTCTGCATCGGTGGGCCTGTGGAAGGTATCTGTCTCTCCCCATCTGAAGAGCGGTGAGTCGGTTGCAAAAATTATGTGGACGGTGGTGGCATGCCTTGTGCCGCCTTTGATTATGTCAGTGTTTGTTTTTGGTATTCAAACACTCATTATTACTGCTGTATCCGTGGTAAGCTGTGTCGTCGTCGAGGCTGTAAGCCAGAAATTGCTGGGAAGGGAGATAACCATCAAAGACGGAAGCGCGGTAATCACCGGTATGCTCATAGCTTTTGTCATTCCCCCCGGGGTATCGCCGCTTCTGCCCATACTGGCTGCAGTGATGGCAATCTATATCGGCAAGCATATCCTCGGCGGGATCGGCTATAATTTCTTTAACCCGGCGCTTCTTGGCCGCGCCTTTCTGCTGGCCTCTTTTCCTGTGGCTATGACTTCTGCCTGGCTTCCGCCATTGCACGATGGGTCGATATTAAAATACTTCGGGACGCCAATCGATGCTGTATCCACTGCAACTCCGCTGGCGGTTATGAAGGAACACGGGTTGGCCGCTTTTACTCAGGCATTCGGCTCCGGATCCCATATGTACCTCAATTTCTTTCTTGGCTTTCGTCCGGGTTGTATCGGTGAAACTTCGGCTCTTTTGATTCTGATCGGCGGTCTTTTCCTGATCTATAAAGGGTACACAACCTGGCATATTCCAGTTTCCGTTTTGGGTACCATGGCACTGCTTACCTGGGTAGCCGGCGGCAAGGGGCTCTTTGCAGGGGATCCGCTGTTGGCCGTTTTGTCCGGTGGGGCATTGCTCGGTGCATTTTTTATGGCCAACGACTACGTTACCTGCCCTACCAACAAGAGGGCGCAACTCGTATATGGCGCCGGCATCGGCGCTCTGACGGTTTTGATTCGGCTTAAGGGCGGGTACCCGGAAGGAATCTGTTATGCGATCCTGTTGATGAATCCACTCAGTCCGGTTCTGGACGGGTGGTTCAAGCCCAAGCGTTTTGCCCTTCCCTTGGGAGGTGAAAAATGAAAAATATCATCACCATCGTTTTTCGGCTCACCCTCTCTTGTCTCGTTGCGGGATTTATCATGGGCTCTTTTTTTATCATAACCAGCAAGGCAAAAAAACATAACGAGCACGTCAACGAAGAGAAAGTAATGTATGCGTTGCTGGGCTACAAACAAATCGCCAAAGCGCCGGAGTCCCTCAAGCTGTATGAGATCTACAGGTATGTGGTTTCCAGCCCGGAAGGAAAATTCATAGGCTATCTCATCCCTTCCGGCAACGAAAACAAGACAAGCTATTCCTTTATCAGTCTTGATCTCAACGGCAAGTTGGCAGAGCAAAAACCGGTTTCGGTAAGCCGGGAGAAGGTTATGGACAAGGAAAGCCGTGACAAAGCCATAGAGGCGGCGCTTGGCAGCGGCAAAGACATTCTCTATGCCGATGAGACCATAATTGTTTGTGAAAACGGTGCTCGCAAGGCCTATCTCGTAACCGGTAAATTCCCAGGCTTCAAGAGTTTCGTAAGCGTCATGCTGGCATTGAAACCTGATTATGCCATTCGCGGTATGGCCGTCCTGGAGCAGGAGGAAGACCCGGGTCTGGGTGCCGAAATAGTAAAGGATTATTTTAAAAATCAGTTTATCGGCAAGTCCTTTGATGCTCTTAAGTCTCTGGACGTGGTTAAGGAACCCATTCCTGCGGAATATCTCAAGGCATTGGAAAACAGGTTGCAGAAGGATCAGGAGGAAAAGATCCGCGCGCAGTTTAAGGACCATAACATCTATGCCCTGACCGGGGCAACCATTTCCAGCCGGGCAGTTACAAACGGGGTCAAGGGGATCGTACAGAAATTCGCCTATCGTTTGGATAAATTGGATAATGTTTTAAAAGAGCAGAAGATTGCCGTTCCCTTTTAGTAAGGATGCCATTTAAGACGGCAACTTCAGCCGTCCGGCAGATCCGGCAATAAATACGAGGAGAAAGAATTAACGTGGCAAACGATAAATCGAACATGCAACTGGTTGCCAACGGTATTCTGAAAGAGAACCCGATTTTCAGACTGGCGCTGTCCATGTGTCCGGCCGTTGGAATATCAACCACCGTGATGAACGGTTTTCTGCTGGGTGTTGCAGTACTTTTTGTTCAAGTCTGCTCCAGTGTAACCATCTCGATGGTGAAAAATTTCATCCATCCGCGGATTCGTATTCCAACCTATACCCTGACCATTGCTACTTGGGTTACGGTCATCGATATGGTTTTGTCCGCTTATATGCCCGAAGCTTATGCCAAAATGGGAATATTCGTAAAATTGATCGTCGCCTTCGCGATCATTACCATGCGTTTGGAAATGTTCGCCTGTAAAGAACCCGTGGGGGCGTCTTTTTGGGACGGTTTCGGCATGGGACTCGGGTTTTTGATCGGCATGATGAGTATTGGCCTGGTTCGTGAACTTCTTGGGTCCGGAGCCATTCTCGGTTATGACGTTTTGGGTTTTAAACCGCTGCTCTTTTTCATCCTGCCCAGCGCCGGTTTTTTTGTCGTGGGCCTGATGATGGCATTTTTTAACTATATCGAAGTATTTTATAAGCGAAGAAAAGGGTTTAAATCATGAATCGTCTGCGAGTTCGTCTGATATCCGCGGTTGCACTGCTCTGCATCGTATTGCCCGGTCTTGTCTACGGTGCAAGCCTCATCACAAAGCAGAGCTTTGGTGAGAAGAATGAGATTAAATTGAGATTTTCCGTTGAGGCCGATAAAGGAAAAATCGCCGATGTCCACAACTACTCCGTTATTGAGGAGCAGGATCCCGACATCCGTCTGGATATCGCGTCGGCCAAACCGGATTATGACGGGAAAGGTGTAACTCTGCGCTTTAAACAGCCTTTGAACACCGCTCATACCCACGTCGTCACTATTAAAAACATCGGCGGGGTTCAAACAGCGACCGCAAAAGTCAGCAAATCTTATCTTGGTTATCTTATTTCCATTCTTATTTCAGCACTTTTGATCAATAACTTCGTTTTTACAAAGTATCTCGGTCTTTGCGTTTTCTTCGGAACATCGAAAAGGAAGAGCACTGCCAAAGGAATGGGTGTCGTCTTTACCATCGTCATGGTGGTATCGGCTTCCATGAGCTGGTTTTTTTACAATTACATACTTATTCCCTATAATCTCGGTTTTCTCGAGATCGTCGTCTTCATAGGACTTGTCTCGCTTACGGTGCAAGCCGTGGATACGATTCTAAGAAAGGTAAATCCGATACTGTTCAATTCCTTCGGTGTTTACCTGGTACTGGTCATCGCCAACTGCGTCATCATCGCTGTCCCGTTGATACTTGCCAACAACAACTATAACTATTACGAAACATTTATGCTGGCGCTGGGTGCAGGCGGCGGCTTCTTGCTGGCTCTTTATCTCATGAGTTCCGTCAGCGAACGGATGCAATTGGCTAAAATACCGCCGACGTTTAAGGGACTTCCCATTGCCTTTATCGTTGCAGGACAGTTTGCAATGGCTTTTCTTGGTTTTTCAGGACTGCAGATCTTCTAAAAGAAAAGCGGCAACGAATAGATTATTAAAGCTTTTGATTGAGAGAATAAAATGGATCCCGAATTAATAAAAATTGCAATCGGCGGCCTGGTGTTGCTGGGCTGTATCGGCTTGTTTTTTGGAATCGGCTTGGCAATCGCCGCTCATAAATTTGCGGTCGAAGTCAATCCCTTGGTTGAAGAAGTCTTGGAATCTCTGCCGCTAGCCCAATGCGGTGGTTGCGGCTATCCGGGCTGTGAAGGGTACGCCATTGCGGTTGTGAACAATCCGGATGTTCCTCCGAATCTCTGTTTTCCCGGAAAAGACAGGGTGGCGGCCAGAGTGGCCGAGCTGACAGGCAAAAAGCTTACTGCCGTTGAAGACCAGATTGCTGTTGTTCGCTGTTCACGAGTTGAAGGTCGGGTGAGTCATAAGCATGAATATTATGGATTCGCCTCCTGCACCGCTGCCAATATGAGTTTCGGCGGCCCTTCGGCCTGCCAGTACGCTTGTATCGGCCTTGGCGAATGCGCGGACGCCTGTCCTTTCGGGGCCATTGAGATGGTTGAGAACTTTCCGGTCATCAATCCGGATAAATGCGTGAGTTGCGGTGTTTGCGTCCGAACCTGCCCGAAGAACATCATTGAGATCCAATCGCTTAAGGCAAGAGTCTTTGTTCCGTGTTCAACCAAAGATCTCGGTAAGAATGTGAAAGAGGTCTGCGAGGTTGGTTGCATTGGTTGCAAAATGTGCGTTAAGGCTTGTCCTGCCAAAGCGGTAAGTTATGAGGACGGTTTGGTGAAAATCGACCATAAAGCGTGTATCGCCTATGGTCCGAGTTGCGAAACCGTTTGCGTTACCAAATGCCCACGCGATATTTTCAGGCCGTATAAGGGGCGTGACGTTATTGCTAGGAACGTGCAAAGCGGCCTGAAAATGGCCGGTTAGGGTACAGGTAAGTTTTTAGAGGACTCCGGCCTGGAAGGCAATCATTGCCGCGAATTATTGCCGCCTTGGCCGGGGTCCGTTCTTCTTATGTGATTAAAGCCCGTATCCTTCCGGATACTTCGCGTGTCAAGGCAAGAACCTTTTGGGTGTATTCCATACTGATGGAACCCGTCCCGCAGCTCGGGGTGATCAGGGTCTGAGCGAAAATTTTCTCCTCCTCAATTCCCAAAGCCTGGAGTTGAGCCTTTTGCGTAAGCCACCTTTCCATCAATGAATCCGTTGTTTCCCGATCAATGAATTCCGGGATCGTCGGTATTATTCCGTTTGCCAACATACCGCCCCGGTTGAAAAAATCCACCAGATGTTCCGGGTAGAGAAGGAATTTATCGAAATAGGAGTACGTATCGCAGCTGACGATATCGACATCAGCTTCGAAGACGACAGGCCACTCTGTGTTGGCGCAGACATGAACTCCAGTCAGTCCTTTTTCGGCATGCACTGCTGCACTGACTTCATTGAGGCAGGCTTTTATTTCATCAGCACCAATGGTGATAAAAGCGGAGGAACCAAAACCAGCGAGACCTGGTTCGTCGAAAAACATCAGCGCTGTGGGACATTTTTCGACCATTTTGCGCACTTGCCAACCAGCCTTTCCAGCCAGCAATTTGACGGCGATATCTTTTAATTGCTCATTATAGAAAATAGCTCGGCCGTTTTCGTCCTTAACTGCAGTCGCAAAGGTTATCGGACCTGTAATCTGGCCTTTTAAAGCGTTGATGGTCGACCTTGAACGCTCCACCTGGCCGAGGAAAGTGAAAAACCCTTTAGCCGTCTTCTCCGTTAGCGCGAAACGAGACGAGTCGAGGTCGGCGCCTGTTTCCGTAACCGCTAAATATTCTTCATAAAAAGTTAGTAGTTCACTGTCAAAGTTCCCATCAGTAGTATTTATGAACACTTTGTCCCGGTCATCCGTAGTTCCTGGAAAGCCGGGAAGAAACTGCAGCAACATGCCTTCTTCCTTGTACGAAGGCAACTGCGGCCAAAGTGGAATTTCCGGGGTTGAATCAAAAATAAGACGCGTTGCTTCCTCATGATCGGTAAGTGGGAGGCTCCCTATGAGAACGGGAAGACAGTTTGGTTTGAAGTTGGTCATGAAAATTCCGTTTGTTAAAAATTATTAAAATAACAGCTACTTATCCCATGAAAATAACAGGGCGGACCGTTTATTTTACCTTATTTGTACAACAATGAAAAGCCGATCAAGGCAATCCCTAAACAACCCTACCCTAATGGGTATATGATTTAGCCTTCTGAGGTAACACAGGATGAGATGAGTTTTTTTTGGTTTGTGTTTCCAACCCGCCGGTATGTTATCACCGAAAATGGCTCGTCAGTGTTGAAATGGTCTCTTTTTGTCTCTATGAAACCCTGGTTTGAAAAATCAGGGAAGATTGTATCGCCTTTACATTCTCTCTCCAAAACAGTGAGAATCAGCGTGTCGGCAACGGTAAGTCCGAGTTTGAAGATCTGTCCACCGCCAATGATAAACGCCTTCTGCCTCCCTTGACAAAGAGAAAGAGCTTGCTTCAGGGTTGGTGCAACAAGGCATCCTTTAAACGTCAATTCACCGTGCCTTGTGAGCACAATGTTCAACCTTCCTTCCAAAGGGCGGCCTAGAGATTCATAGGTTTTGCGTCCCATAATGAGTGCATGCCCCAATGTTTTTTCTTTAAATAGGCGCAAATCTTCCGGAAGGGACCAAGGCAGGCGATTATTATGACCGATAACCCGATTCGCTGCCATCGCGGCAATGATAATGATCTCCATAGGCGGTTATAAATGAAAATAACTGAAAAAAATATTGTATTTGGGGAATCTTCTTTTTAATAATATGTATGGTATCCAAATAATATGTATGGTATCCATTTTTTTGAGTGTTGTAAACGCTATCCCATGAATCTACGTTTCGATCAATGTCGAGAATGCGTCCCTTGTCCGTCGACGAGGCATGCAGGGTCTTTTGAAGGATAATAAATGGCGGGACACGAACATCCGGCCGGGAGGGAGACGATGAAGATGAAATGTCCCCATTGCGGGGTAAGAGGTACAGTGCCGGAATCATTAATCGGTAAGAAAGTCAGGTGTCCTAAATGTAAGGAGATTTTCAAAGTTGATGGTATGGGAAGGACCCCGGATTTTCTTGAAGATGAACATAAGATGGAATCCGGAATCGAGACACCAAGCCCCGGAAACAAGCCTCCTCCTTCACAAGGGATGACGGCTCAAGAGGAGGCAAATCTCGAAGAGGAACTTGCCAAAATCTTCGATGATATGAAAAAATCGTCTGTGGAGCAAAAGATAGAACCCGATCCGAAGCAAGCCCAACTCTCTGGTATGGTTAAAGAAGAGAGTGAAAAGGGTGACACTCTCAGCGATCGGGAACTTGCGTCTGAGCTGGACGAAATTATAGGTGAAAAATGTTCTGTTTGCGGGACAATGGTTGGCCGGGCTACCAAGCATGAGGTAAACGGCAAAGTATATTGCTCCAACTGCCTGACCGAAACGGGCTCCGATGCCGAAACGGACATAGGGAAGGATTTGACTGTAACCCAAGATGCGGGAGGAAAAAAGGAATCTGGCGGAATTTTAAAAAAAATTGGAGCGTTGTTTGCGGGGATCCTCATCATCGCGCTTATCGTTTTTGCTGGATATTATTTAACGCAAATGCGATGAAGTTCCATCTAGGGTGAAATAATCTTAAATGAAACGATTTCGTTTGTGATTCTACCGTGGCATTGGCTCGTTTTTGGTATGGTGCACATCGCGTTTGAGCTTGCCGTACCAAGTTTTACCATCGTCTAGGCATCGAAACGCGATGCTTCGGCTAAAATCGTGCTTGCCGAAGCTAGCCGGAGGGCCATTGAAAAGGTAACCAGCGCCGTAATAGACCAGGATCTCCCCGTGGTCTATCTTCTAGGAGAGCGCTACATCGAAGCTCTGAAAGGAATGACGTCTTCCCCAAATTCAAAAATCGTGCTGCTTCCGGGAAACCTGCCGGCGGCGACCTGCGGGATTATCGGATCTCTTAAAATGTGAGCAAGCCCCACTCCCTTCTTTTTATTCACCTGTTAATGGTGATTTGTGCGACCCTTGTTTCCACATCGTTTACTGTGGGCGCGGCGATTGCGCAAGGGCTGGACCCAGCCGTTTTAACGCTTATCAGGTTTCTTTTCGCAAGTCTGATTCTGTGGCCCTATGTAAGGTTGCGAACCGGATTTTTCTTTTCCTGGTCGGAGATTTGGCGTTGTGGGATAATCAGCGGTTCGCTGGTTGTGTTTTTCTGGTGTATGTTCCTGGCACTGCGTTTCACGAGCGCTTTGAACACCAGCGTCATTTTTACACTTGTTCCCTCAATATCCGGAATTTATGCGGTTTTTATGGTAAAGGAAAGGCTTGGAAAGGCGCGGCTATTGGCGCTTGTTTTCGGAATGATCGGTGCGATTTGGGTCATTTTCAGGGGAGATTGGCGACTGCTTGTGACCATGGCGTGGAATAAGGGAGATTTGATCTTCCTGGCCGGATGTTTCTCCATGGGGTTGTATACCCCCTTGGTCAAGCTTCTGCACAGAGGCGAACCCATGGTGGTTATGACTTTTTGGATTCTCGTGACCGGCAGTGTTTGGCTCGTTCTGATTTCAGGCTACCGCCTTTTCCTTGTGGACTGGGTGGAGGTATCCCCATTGGTCTGGGCGGGAATCGGATATCTCGCACTCTTTACCACGGTGATCTCTTTTTTTCTTACGCAGTACGCCGTTTCATATATCGGCCCCACAAAGGTCATGGCGTATTCCTACATGTATCCCGGTCTTGTGTTGATTATTGACCTTGCCTTTGGCCATGACTGGCCTAAAGGGTCTGTTCTGCCGGGACTATTCATGGTTTTGTTATCCATGCTGGTAATTCAGCGCTCGGCTCGTGTCTCTGCAAATTCGTCGAAAGGTTCGTGAAAAATACGGGCAAGGCAGACAATGAAACAGCCACGTTCAGGAATAGCTGTCAGCCCCAAGTGGATAGGTTTGTTCAACGGTATGAACAGCGCCGTTTTTAATCAACCTGCTTGAATAGAGGCGGAATTCTTCAATATCGAAGGAGTCGGAGCAAAAAAGCGAGTTGCCTGCCAGAAACTCACCGACTCTACGTAACGGGCTGCCTTTGAGCCGGGCAATGGTGACATGGGGCGAAAATTTTCTTTGTTCGGCGGGAAGCCCGCAGGCGACAAGCCTTCGTTCAATTTTATTGCGTAGAAGGAGCAGTTCTTGCGATGGACCGAGTCCAGCCCAAAGAACGCGAGGAGCTCCTCTGGGAGGGAAATGACCGACGCCTCGCACGGTGAGTGAGAAGGTGGGCATTTGAATTTCGGACAAGGAATCTTTGATGTCTCTTGCCATACCGCCTTCCACCTCTCCGATGAAGCGGAGAGTCAGATGGATTTGGTCGGCGCCAACAGGTCTTGCACCGGGAATGCCTCGCCCCATGACATGAAGAAGGGTCCGCAGGGATTCAGGAATATCAATGGCGACAAAAAGACGTGGCATGACGAGAGGGAATCATTGATAAGGTGTTCTTCGGCTGGGAAAATCGTCCATTGAATTCCAGAATACGCCTGTCGGACCCTTTTGCCAAGCAAAATTCAATAGAAAGAATCCTTGGCAATTACAGTAAGTCTTGTGGAATGGAACGTAATTCTATTTCCCGGCAAGTTTCAAAATGGCCCGGTTGGCGAGATAAAGGCCGAAAATTCCGGTCAGAGTCGGCAGACTGCCAAGTGTCCTTCGCGCACGCCCACGAGCCGAATATGCATTTTCTAAAGCTTTGTCCCTCACAGGTGGCTGGTAATCGAATTCGACCTCTTCCGTCGAATAGATGCATTCTATTCCCAGGTTCACGCCGTTTTGACGAAGACGTTTGCGAAGACGTCTGGCCAGCGGACATTTTGTTGTGGAAAAAAGGTCTCCAAACTGAATTTTTGCCGGGTCGAGGCGGAGTGCGGCGCCCATCGACGAGAGAATCGGGATGCGGCGATGGTAGGCAGATGTAAGAAGTTGAATTTTTGGATTTACGGAGTCAATGGCGTCTATGAGGAGATTGGGAGCGGGGTCAAGGATTTGGTCCATGGTATCTTCAGCGGCAAAAATCTCCAAGGCTTCGACATTACAGCAAGGATTGATATCCAAAACCCTTTGCCGCGCCACCTCGACTTTCGCTCTACCCAAGGTAGAGTCCAACGCCAGAATTTGACGATTGATATTTGAAGGCTGCAACGTGTCAAAATCCACCAGCCGTATGCGGTTTATTCCAGACCTGGCCAAACCTTCGACAACATGTCCGCCAACCGCACCGAGACCCACAACCGTCACGCTTGAGTCTTGCAGTCTTCGAAAACCGTCCTCGCCGAGCAGGAGCCGGATGCGTGCAAATCTTTCCATCTTCATCCACTTTTTATAAACGGGTTTGAAAGTGACAGCATGGGCATTATTCGTTCCAAGAGAAGATCAGGGCCGCTATGATCAGAAAAATGATGGTGGTGATAATGAGAAAAGCGATTTCAGGCTGCACGGCGGAGATGGATGCTCCGTCGTTCATGACTTTTCGTACTGCCCTGATCAAATAGGTAAGCGGAAAAACATCCGATACGGTACGAACCCATTTCGGCGCGCCTTCCAGAGAAAACCAAACCTCAGACAGAAACATCATCGGCCAGGAGATGAAATTTAATACGCCACTGGTAAACTCCTCACTTGTACCTCGTGCGGCAAGCACCAACCCGAGACCGCAAAGATTAAGTCCTCCAAGAAAAAAAAGGAAAAAGATCAGGAGGTAGGAGCCGTGTATACGAAAATGAAAAATCAGATTGGAGCCGAACCAGACGATGGCCAGAGTAAACATCAACAAAAAAATCCGCGAGAGCATCTGGGCTGTAACATACTCGAAAGCGGTCAGAGGCGTTGCTTTCAGCCGTTTCAGAGCTCCGTTTTTTCGATAGCGGACGACAATATACCCGACTCCCCAAAGGGCTGAGAACATCATATTCATGGCCATTATTCCGGGAAAGAACCAATCGATATATCGAATCTGCTCTCCCTGTATGACCTGTTTCTGGACATATCTGTTATCCTTCGGCAAAAAAGATGCGAGATAGATCTGCTCGGCAAGATATCCATTGGGAGATGAATCATTGATCCAATACGCATGAGTGGGAGAGGCCTTATCTAAAAGCAGGTCTATTTTTTGATGGCGCAGCATGTCTTCTCCGTCATGACGGTCGGCAAAAGGTATGAATTGAAGATGGTCATTAGCGGAAAACGACGAAGGTATCGTTGAGTGAGTGAAGAGGGTAGCCTGGCTTTCTACAGGGAAGACACCGATTTTAAATTGCTTGAGGTCGTGTTTGCCGAACATGATCCCGAAGCCGATGATGATCAGGAACGGGAAGGCGAAATTCCAGCCGAATGCTGCCTTGTCACGGAAAAATTCATAGTTTCTGGCCACGAACATGGCCCAAATTCGTTTAAAACTCATGGTGCTAATCCCGTAACTGTTTTCCGGTAAGATGGAGAAAGACGTCTTCGAGGTTGCCTGAGCGAACAAGCATTTCGGACAGATCGATATTCAGGGCCAACATTCGGGTTAGACCTGCATGGATGTTGTCGGTATCTATTTCTATGGTCTCTTCGTGCATTCTCCAGGCAAACGGAAGAGTTTTAAGATCCATTCCGAAGGCGTGTTTGGGCAGGATGATGGTACTGCCGTTACAGTAGTCACCGATCAATCCGCCCGGGCTCCCTTGTGCTATGATGATTCCTCCGTCCATGATGGCGATTTCGTCGCAGAGAACCTCCGCTTCCTCCATGGAGTGGGTCGTCAGGATAATGGTATTCCCTTCCTTTTTGATGCTTTCGACAATATCCCAAAGGTTGCGGCGAGACTGAGGATCAAGACCGGTGGATGGTTCATCCAGGAAGATAAGCTCGGGGCGGTTGATGAGAGCGAGTGCAATCATCAACCGCTGCTGCTGCCCACCGGAAAGCTTGGTGTTCTGCCGGTTGATGATGGGTTCCAGATCACAACGGTCAATCAGTTCGTCAAGATCAACCGGTTTATTGAAGAGTTTATGAAAAGACAGCAACGTTTCCTTAACGGTGAGAAAATTCAAAAGGGATGTGTGTTGGAATTGGATGCCTATTTCCTCACGAAATTTATCGTTCCGTTGTTGCCCTTTATAACGGATCTCTCCGGAAGTCTTGGGAATAATATCTTCAATAACCTCCAAGCTGGTCGTTTTGCCTGCTCCGTTGGGTCCAAGCAGCCCGAAACACGATCCCTTCCGTACTGAAAAGGAGACGTCTTTTACCGCTTCGGTCTTATGAAAGACTTTTCTTAAATTTCTGACTTCTAAGATGGGTTCTTGCATTTTAGCTGATGGTTGGGTTGTGCCTACCGCTAAGGGTTTTTATCCAAACATCTTCGGTGTTTTCAGAATTTTAATCTTGGAATATCAGGCGGATGCCCAGGATAAAATTTGTCGATTGCCTCTATCTCGACACAAGTAAGAAATGTCATGAAACTCTCCAATTTTGCCCTTGCTTGCAGAACTCTAACTATAAAACATTTTTCTCCACGGAAAAGAAAATATCAAAAAAATGTTCGAATCTTTCATCCGATGGGGTTGACTGGCCAACGAGAATCAATTACATTTAGTAATAATTATCGATATTGGATGAATATGCTAATACGAATGACACATCAGCGGGAAATAATTCTGCAAGAGCTAAAGGCAAGCGGCTTACATCTCACCGCTGACGAACTCTATGATCGTGTAAAAAAAATGCTGCCCAGGATCAGCCTGGCAACGGTCTATCGAAACCTCGAGATACTGACCCAAGCGGGAATGATTGCCAAAAGAGAGGTGAGCGGCAGACAGAAGCGCTTCGATGCGGATGTCAGCGATCACGATCATATTTACTGTATCCAATGTCATAAACTTGATAACCTGGATCTGGACCGTAAAGCAATAGGCAGACTGCCGGCGGCTCAGATGAAAGGGTACACCGTGCTCGGTTACCGATTGGAATTCGTAGGGATCTGCAAGGAATGCCGAGAAAAAAATAAACATAAAGAGGAGATGAATTGATGGGATGCGGATGCGCCTGCAGTGTGGATGCTTTAACAGATGGACAAAAAAAGGTTCTTGAAGCCATGAGGAATTCCAACAAACCTTGTACACCCAAGGATATTGCCGGAGCAATAGGACTGGATTCAAAGATAATCAGCAAGGATATAGCTGTGCTGAAGAAACAGGGATACGTCGATAGCCCGGTACGATGTAAATATGGTATTACCGATTCCGGACGCGAAGCGTTGCAGGCTTAACTGCTTTTCAGCATTTGATTTGTGAAATCAAAGAAAAAGCCCGTTGGACACTTTTCAACGGGCTTTTCGCGTCAACAAAAAAGTTGTCATTTGGGGTTAGCTTGGACTGACCTTTGGTGAACACTGTGAAACTTTGACACGACCTCACATGTTTTTTGAGAAGTCTTGTCCTTCTTTAAGTGCAGAAAAATTGCCACAGTGTTCATGAAAAATTCTATTTGCGCAGGGAATTTAGAGCAGATCCGGCTTTGAACCAGCGAATCTGCTCCTCATTAAGCGAATGTTTGAGAGTGCATTCCGTCTGCGTGCCGTCTGAATGAATAAAAACTGCCTTTATGGCGCTATCCGGTGCAAGTTCGGTGAGTCCCTTCAGATCGATTCGATCGTCTTCTCGGACGGTCTCATAATCGGAGGCATTAACGAACGTAAGAGGCAGAATACCCTGTTTTTTCAGGTTGGTTTCGTGAATTCTGGCAAAAGATCTGGTGATAACGGCAAGACCTCCCATGTGGCGTGGGCTCATGGCAGCATGCTCGCGGGAAGAGCCTTCGCCGTAGTTGGTATCACCGACCACAACCCATCTTTCACCAGCGGACAGATAAGCGCGTGCGATATCGCTGAAGGTTGCAAGCTCGCCAGAGAGTTGATTGCGCCCTTTTCCGGCTTCCCCTGAAAAGGCGTTGATGGCCCCGGCGAAAATGTTATTGGAAATATTATCCAGATGCCCACGGTATTTAAGCCAGGGTCCGGCCGGAGAAATATGGTCGGTAGTACATTTTCCTTTGGCTTTTACCAGAAGCCGAAGCCCTTTGAAGTCATTTCCGTCCCACTCCGGGAATGGGGAAAGAAAAGCTAATCTCTCGGAGTCGGGCTGAATTTTCACCTGGAGATTAGCACGGTCTTCTACTGGAGAAATAAATCCTTTGTTGTCGCGGACAAAACCCGACGGCGGAACTTCAGGAACCTCTCCTGGAGATGACAGGGTGAACATGTTTCCTTCGGCATCTTCAATTTCGGCGGTGAGGGGATTTTCGGCAAAGGTGCCGAGCAAAGCGTAAGCCATGCAAGTCTCGGGGCCGGCTATGAAACTGCAGGTTCCGGGGTTGCCGTCATTTCGTTTAGGGAAATTGCGATTGTACGAGGTGATGATGGAGTTTTTGAATCCGGGTTCAATCCCCTCCCGTTGCCATTGTCCTATGCAAGGACCGCAGGCATTGGCAAGAACGGTTGCGCCAACCGCTTCCAGTTTTCTCAGCTGCCCATCCCGTTCGATGGTGGCTCGCACCTGTTCGGAACCAGGGGTGATAAGCATGGGGATCCGCAACCTCAGCCCCTTGGCAATCAATTCTTCGGCTATTGATGTGATCCTGCCCATATCCTCATAGGATGAATTAGTACAGGAGCCCACTAAGGCATAGGTGAGATTTTCAGGATGATTCTCATTCCGGACATAGTCGGCCATGTCAGAAACAGATGTGGCACGGTCAGGTGAATGAGGGCCTACTATATGCGGTTCGAGAGCGTCGAGGTCGATCTCGATGACCTGAGCATAGAAAACTTCGGGTTTTGACGTCACCTCATCGTCGGCGCGAAGGAGATGGGCATATTTATCGGCAAGCTCGGCAGCATCACCTCGTCCGCAGGCCTGCAGGTAGCTTTTCATTCTCAAATCATAGGGGAAAAGAGAGGTTGTTGCCCCGAGCTCGGCTCCCATGTTGCAGATAGTGGCCTTACCGGTGCAGGAAATGGTTTCCGCCCCAGGTCCGAAGTATTCAAAGACCTTGTTTGTGCCTCCTGAACAGGTGAGCATGCCCAAAAGTTTCAGAATTACGTCTTTCGGAGCGGCCCACCCTTGCAGTTTGCCGGTCAAGCGGACACCAATCACCGTGGGATGCAATACTTCCCAGGGGAGCCCGACCATCACATCCACCGCGTCTGCGCCGCCGACACCCGAGGCGAAAGCACCGAGCCCGCCCGCATTGGGTGTATGTGAATCGGTGCCAAGCATCATCAAGCCGGGAAAGGCGTATTGTTCCAGCACAACCTGATGAATGATTCCGGCGCCGGGCAGCCAACAGCCGAAACCGTATCGTTTTGATGCGGAAGACAGAAAATCGTAGACTTCTTTGTTTTCGATCTGGGCCGCCGCAAGATCGGCATCTGCTCCTTTCCGAGCCCTGATCAGATGATCGCAATGAACTGTAACAGGTACTTCCGCCTCGCTTTTACCGGCCAACATGAATTGCAAAATAGCCATCTGGGCTGTGGCGTCCTGCAAAGCAATTCTATCCGGCCGGGTTTTTATGTATGAGCTACCCGGCACGAGGTCGGCTGCCGGGACATTGTCGAGGTGGCCATAAAGAACTTTTTCGGCATAAGTGAGTGCACGCCCGAGTTTTTCCCTGGCAAGATCGACGGCTGTTTGCATTTTCTGATAGACGGCTTCAATGAACTCTGCCGTAGAGTCGACGGATGTGTTCATAAAATCTCCTGAGAAATCGGTCCGTACTGGATAGATGTTGTATCGGTGGCAATCATGCGTTTATAAGCTCTTCACTAATCATTTTGTCTATGAAGTCGAGAACAAACTGACGCTGGGGCGATGTGGCATATGCGATACAGGAACAGTGAAGGTTCGCATGGCTGCGGACTAGTAGTTCGAAACGGACGCCTGCGTTTTCCATTTCCACCGCCAGGTAAAATGGGCCACACTTGTCATGCTCCTGTTGGGCTGTCGATAAGAGGTCCGAAGGCAGAACAATCCAGTAGAGGCCGACCATGGGACCCGGCTTGAGCGATCGTTTTAAGTATGAATCGATATTATCTCTCTCCATGGGAGATAACTCATCAATCACTATCTGGCGCATAATCAGTGAACTGAAAATCGAATGTAATTGAAATTTCCAATGCCCATGAACCCTCGGGTGGAGAGTTTATTGGCTACGCTGGTATTTAAAAGGAAAAACTATACCAGATGAATTCATTTTTTGCTCGTTAATTCCAACTGTTGTATTTATAGTCCTAATTCCTCTGTCATTTCCACTGTCTTAATCTCCAATTTGATCGATTAAATAGAGGAGGGATGGAGGAAGAGAACAAGGCCTCATAAGAAGTCTGCTGCAATGGCCGACAACGGACTCCTTTCGCTCTTGCTCAAGGTGACATGCCCATAAATCGGCTGTCCCTTGAGTTTTTCGATGGCATAGGAGAGACCGTTGGATGAGGAGTCGAGATAAGGATTGTCTATCTGGTTCGGATCACCGGTGAGGATCATTTTTGTGCCTTCTCCGGCCCTGGAGATAATCGTCTTTACCTCGTGAGGCGTCAGGTTCTGAGCCTCATCGATAATGATGTACTGTTTTGGGATGGAGCGTCCACGAATATAAGTAAGCGCCTCAAGTTCGATTTGCTGGTCCTTCAAGAGACGGTTGATCTTTTGTTGGACGCTCCCTTCATCGAACTTATGGTGCAGCCGCATCAGATAGTTGAGATTGTCGAAAATCGGCTGCATCCACAAGTTTAATTTTTCGTCTTTTGTTCCGGGCAGATAACCGATGTCTTTGCCCATGGGGATGATGGGGCGGGAGACCAGAAGTTTCTCGAAACTGTTCTGGTGGAGAACGCATTCGAGTCCGGCGGCCAGTGCCAAGAGCGTCTTGCCGGTGCCGGCGCGTCCGATTAGGGTAACCAGGTTAATCTCCGGATGCATGAGCAGCTCCAAAGCCATCCGTTGCTCTTTTGAGCGCGGGTGTATGTTCCAGGCGGCCTCGAATTTCGAACTCAAATGAGTAAGGCAGGTTGTGTTGACGGCTCGGCCAAGCCCCGAGTGCTTCGGATTATCTTGTTCAACTAATATTATGAATTCATTCGTTAAAAAATCAAATTCCGGACTGGTTAGTGTCTCGTTTTTGTAGAAATTGTCGATGACCTCGGAGGACACCGGCCTCTCGCTCCAGCCAGTGTAAAGTTCATCGAAGTTGCACTTCTGTTTCTCGAAATCCATCACTTCGATTCCCAAAGCGTCCCCCTTCAGGCGGGAATTGATGTCCTTTGAAACGAAAATGACTCGTTCGCCTTGAGAATGCAAGGATTGGGCAACGGCGAGAATTCGGTTGTCCGGGACGGACATGTCCATACAGGTGCCCGGCATTTCTTTTTGTTCGACTATGATTTTTAAAATGCCGCCGTTTTCCATCTTTACCCCATCCTTCAAGCTTCCACGGGCACGGAAGGTGTCGAGTTGACGGATGACATGGCGGGCGCTGCGGCCAAGTTCGTCGTTGTGCCGTTTGAAATTGTCGAGTTCCTCTATCACTGTCATCGGCAGGATGACGTAGTTGTCGTCGAAGGAGGTGATGGATTCCGGGTTATGAAGCAGGACGTTGGTGTCCAGGACGAAGTATTTAATGGGTTTTGTCATATATCGAGCCACGTGGTATCGGAATTCAGGATTTCACAGCCATCTTCACGAACGACAACCATGTTTTCGAGCCTGATTCCTCCCCAGTCGGGAATATAGATTCCGGGTTCGACAGTTACAACCATTCCGGATTTAAGATTTTTTCTGTTTAAAGGAGAAAGGCGGGGCCCTTCGTGCACTGCAAGCCCCACTCCGTGACCAAGGGCATGACCGAAATATTTGCCGTATCCTGCCTCGGATATCACTTCACGCGCTGCACGGTCCACTTTTTGAGCGCTGACACCGGCTCGAATAGCATTGATTCCGGCCTGTTGAGCTCGACGAACGATTCTGTGTATTTCAATATACTTGCCATCTGCCTTCCCATTGGCAAAGGTCCTTGTCATATCCGAGCAGTATCCGTCGAGCACTAGCCCCATATCGAACATCAACGGTTGATTTTCAAGGACGGCTACCGGGCCGGGTACGGCATGCGGCAGGGCGCTGCGGCTGCCGGTGGCCACTATGGTTTGAAAGCTGGGGCCCTGAGCACCGAGCAGACGCATGCATGTTTCGATGGCCACAGCAAGCTCGGTTTCCGTTTTTCCTTTTTTATCGCTTGAATAAATATCTTGAAAAACCTGTTCGTTGAGTTTGACGGATGCTCGAATCTTGTCGATTTCAGCTTCGTCTTTGATAATCCTCATTTCCTCAATGAGTCCGGTGAGCGGGGTGGTTTCAATCCCCAGGGATGTGCATTTTTGATTCAATTTTTCGGCAGCCGAGTGGAGTGTGTAGTCGCTTTCGAAACCTAAGGTTCGGATGCCGACATCCGGCAGCATTTCTTTCAATAGAGCCAACAGACCTTTGGGGTAAAGGACAATTTTCGTGTTGGGAGCCTCGGCTTCCGCCTGAAGCTGAAAACGAAAATCCGTCAGCAGATAAACCGGGCCTGAGGCGAGAATGAGCAGGGCGCCTGCGCTCTCGCCGATTCCGTGGTCCGGAGCTGAGTACCCACAGAGATAGCGGCGGTTTTCAGGTTGGCTGATCAGGACGGCATCAAGGTTTTTTCGTCGTATCGTCTTTTGAACTTTTTTTATCCGTTCTTGATAATCCATGATTGCGTGACTCATTTACGTTAAGATGCCAGGCGCTGTTGAATCATTTTTTTCCGTTGATCCAGGGCTTGATTGTACTGGTTGTTGAGGTCGCTTACCATGCGGGCCAGTTCTTCCTGATATTGAGGATGCATGGCGGGATTCATTTTGACCTGGCCGGAGTGCCTTTCCTTTTGATTGCCCATTTTCTGTTCCATTTGGGCACGCACGGCCTGCTCGAGTTGTTGCTTCAATTGTTCTTTATGCTCGTTATACTGACCAAGCAGCTGTTTTATTTCAGAACAGATAGCAGATAGTTCTCCCGACGATTGGGCCAGGTCCAGCAAGCCCTGCAAAGCCCTGTTTCCCGTTTCTATCAAATCTTTGTCCCGGGGAAGGACAATGTTCCGAAGCAGTGTATTGGTCATTCCCGCCCGCAAGGCCATCTGTTCATCAGCGGGTTGTTTTAGAAGCTCTTGGATCAGGTTTTTCACCGATCCACCGAGAAAATCGGCCGCCATTTTCATTCCGACTCTGACGACGTCCTCGTTGTTCGACCGACTATCGGCGTCGGCCGCCATCTTCGCCGCCCGTTCCAGAACTTTTTCCATCGTACTTTTTATTTCTGCCATAAACCATCCTAAATTAAGGTATTCTATGGGGTGTGCTGTCTGTAGGTCATTGACGAAAATGTACAACAGGACGTCGGGTAACGCAAAGAAAATCCATAATATCCGTGTTGCAGCTTCTTTTGTTAGTCTAAGGGGAAAACAGATTTATTTCCTGTCAAATGAAAGCCTTGCTGCAAAAAAACCGTCTGTCTCCTCTGTGGGTTGTGGCTGAAAGAAGCCGTTTTTTACAAATTTTTCTGCCGATGGAGGTAAAAACGATCTGATGTCCGTAAGTCTGAACAACGGGTGCGCACGCAGAAAGTCGGTCACGACTTCCTGGTTTTCCTCCGGCTCGATGGAACAGGTTGCATACACAAGTGTACCTCCCGGGGTTAAAAGAGTTGATGCAACATCAAGAAGTTGTCTTTGTTTTTTGGCAAACTCGGGAAGATTGAAGGACTTTCTGTTCCACCGGATATCCGGATGACGCCGTATTACTCCTGTGCCTGAGCAAGGAGCATCGATCAGAATCCCATCGAACCGGTCATTCGTCTGCCGGGAGAAATCGATGAGGTCACAGGAATGTAGCTCCACCTGTCTCTGTGGATGGAGACGTGCCAGGTTTTCTCGTAACAATAGAAATCTGCGCTTATCAGGTTCCACAGCTGTAACGGTTGCACAAAATCCTGCGGTGAGTTCAATGAGATGCCCCGTTTTACCTCCGAGTCCCGCACAGCCGTCGAGAAATCTGCTGTGTTTTGCAAAAGGGCCCAGCAGAAGTCCCGTGAGCTGAGCCGATTCGTCCTGTACCTGAAAAGCCCCTTGAGAAAAGCCGGGAATCTCCTGAATGGGACCGCGAAAATCGGGAAGGATGATTGCATACGGTGCGTGGACGCCGGGTTTGGCCAAGACCCCTTCCTGCTTAAGCTTTGCCAGTAAGTCTTCCCTGGAGATAACAAGCGGATTGACGCGCAAAATAAGAACGGGACGCAGATTGTTGCATGAACAGATTCGAACCATTTCCTGTCTTCCGAAATTCCTCTCCCACCTTTCCGTCAGCCAGGCTGGGTGGTTCAAAACAGGTATTCCGTCCTTGTCTGGAGAGTTGCAAACCGGTATTCGATGTTTTTCCCTGATTATTGTCCTAAGCACACCGTTGACGAATCCTTGCAGGTTTGAGGCAAGATGAACGACCTTCATCGCCTTGATCGTTTCATTGACTGCTGCCGACTCGGGAATCCTGTCAAGAAAAAGGATCTGGTAAAGGCCAACGGCAAGAGCCTGGTGAACGAAAGGGTGAAGTTTCCGTATGGGTTGCCGGCAGAAAACGGCAAGGCAGTTGTCCAGGTACTGCCGTTGACGCAGCACCCCGTAGATCAGGTTCACGGCTAAGTGGCGATCTGTGCCGCTCAGCCCACATTCAGGGAATACTTCATCGAAAAGATGGCTGACAGGAACGGCTGTTCTTTCCAGTTTGCACAATATTGTAATGGCAGCGAACCGAGCTGATTTTAATGGTGATTCAGACAAGACAGATCATCCTTTTACACAAAATTGCGAGGTGACGAAAAGCATTTCTCAAAAGGGGTTATAGTGACGCTTAGACAAGTTGACAAGTAAATAGTTCCATCTTGAAAGCGGTGCTCTTCTCCTAGCGCGTCGTTGCCCTCAAGCTTTAATCCTTGGAATATCAGCTAAATACATACGGTGAATTTCTTCAGGCGTCCAGAATCAGAAGAAAATCCGTTGCATCGGGATGAAAGCCGAATAGATAGGCGTTTTGAGTCAAACACGGGCTCACATGGGGCTAAATATTCCCAGACTGTATAGATTAATAAATGGAAAATCAGGGTTCTACGGAGGCTGGGGCAGGGTTTTGCCATTGGAAGACGGTGAGGTAATTAGTCTTGCATATGAGGCGTAAATGGTTACAGTGAAGGCCATCATCGGATTAGACGTTAAAAATGAAATGAACACATGGCGGAAAAATATTATAATATCAATGAAATGGAAGTTGTCGTAGCCAAAAGAAAGAGTCTTCCTCAACGGATGATCCGCTGCCTGTTAAAAAAAGGAGCCGACCACTATGGCGTTTTGGGCAACCGGAATGGAATGAGAAAAAACATGAGGAATATCTGCCGGATTGTGCTGGTCCTTATCCTTTTCTTTTCGGGACCCGCCTTGGCTTCGACCAAAGACAATGTTGTACGGCGAGGCTTCTTGCAATGCGGAGTGGCATCCGGCTTGCCGGGATTCTCTTCGATTGATGCGAAAGGCAACTGGATCGGTTTTAACGTGGATATCTGCCGGGCAGTTGCAGCTGCTGTTTTAGGGAGCGCATCAAAGGTAAAATTCGTTCCGGTAACAGAAAAAGAAGGATATACCTCTCTTTTATCCGGTGATATCGATATATTGATGAAGAACATTCCCTGGACGTACACTCGGGACACTGCCTTGGGGATAAGTTTTACGGGGATCAGTTATTACGACGGCCAGGGATTTCTCATTACCAAAAAGACAGAGATAAAGAACGTTCGTGATATGAATGGTGCAACCGTCTGCGTTCGGCCGGGGGGGGATGAATCGGCACTGGCTCTGTTTTTTAAACAGCATTTGATGGAATATAAAACCGTTTTGGTGGATTCCATGGAAACGGCCGTTAAACGTTTTAACGAAGGGAAGTGCAGTGTAATTACCGATGCTCAATCTCGGCTTTATGGGGTACGGCTAAAACTTGACAATGCCGATTCCGCATCGGTTCTTCCCACCATAATCACGAAGGAACCGTTGGGGCCGCTGGTGCGCCAAGGAGACGACGGTTGGTTCAATATCGTAAAATGGACGCTGTACGCAATGATCGATGCCGAAGATCTAGGAATAACTTCTAAAAATATTGAGGAGATGAAGAAGAGCAAGAACCCGGAAATTTTAAATTTTATCGGAAAAGACAGCGTAAAGGGAATCAGCCTTGGGCTGCAGGACAACTGGGCTTTTCAGATAGTAAAACAAGTAGGGAACTATGGTGAATCTTTCGAGAAAAATTTTGGAAAAGGCTCTGCCTTGAAGGAAGAGAGGGGGTTGAATACACTGTGGAAGCAAGGTGGGCTCCTCTATGCGCCACCTCTCCGTTGAATACTCTTGGGACAATACTTATACCTATAGGATGAGACATGAAAATTCATTGGCTGCAACATGTGCCGTTCGAAGGATTGGGAGCGATTGAACGTTGGGCAAAACGTTGCGGACATACCTTGTCCGCAACACGTCTTTTTGCAGGGGAATTGCTGCCGGAAGTTGATGATTTTGCAATGCTTGTGATCATGGGTGGTCCCATGGGAATCTACGACGAGAGAGAACATGCCTGGCTTGTTTCGGAGAAAGCTTTTCTTCGGGATGTCATCAAGGCCGAAAAACCCGTTCTCGGTATATGTTTGGGAGCCCAACTGATAGCTGACGCTTTGGACGCACGGGTAACAGCCAATAAGGATAAGGAGATAGGCTGGTTTCCAGTGGTCAGGGCCGACGATGTTCCCCATGAACTCAAGGATATCTTACCCAAGACGCAGACCGTCTTCCATTGGCACGGCGATACCTTTGATTTGCCGCCTCAGTCCGTCCGCCTTTATTCAAGCGAGGCATGTCGAAACCAGGCGTTTATCTATAAAGATCGCATTATCGCTCTGCAGTTTCATCTGGAAACCACTAAGAAGAGCGCAGAATCCTTGGTGAGTAACTGTGGACATGAACTGGTGGACGCCGCCTGGATTCAGACAGCGCAAGAGATTGCCGAAGGGAGTGAAAAAAACCATGGAATCAATCAGACCATGGAGCGAATCCTCGACTATTTGGCGATATTTTCACGATAATCCAATGAAGGTAATTATATGAGCGCGAAGAGAAAACTCCTGACAATGCTCAGCTTTGTCTTTCTGACAATGTTTGCCGGAAGCATCTGTACTTCCGCGATGGCCGAAGAAAATCAGAACTCCTGGCACAAAGCCGGCCAGGATATTAAGGAAGCTGCCAAGTCCGTTGGCAACGCCACCAAGGAAACATACGAAAAAACGAAGGAAAAGAGCTCTGAGGCTTGGCACAAGACCAAGGAGGAAAGCAAGAAAGCATACGATGAAGGAAAAGAAGAGAGCCAAGGATTCTGGCATTCGGTGAAAGTGAAGTTGAAAGAATGGTATAAGGATGCGAAGACATCAATCCATTCAGCCACAGCACCATCCGAAGAAGCCGGGAAGAAACCCGAAAAAGCGCCTGATTCCTCATCAAGTTCGCAGTAAGTGTCCAGGCTTATATAAATTGTAACCCAGTAAGTTGCGAATAAACAGGGCAGCGGTTGCTCGGCATCCGAATGCCCTGTTTAGGTCGGTCCTCCGGGCAAGAAAAAACGAGCATCTCTCTTCTTGCTCGGTTTTTGTTCATATTTTGCTACGAGGCTTGCTCCAGAGCCACAGCCACGGCCACAGAAGCACCGACCATCGGGTTATTGCCCATTCCGATCAGCCCCATCATTTCAACATGAGCCGGAACCGAAGATGATCCGGCGAACTGGGCGTCCGAGTGCATACGGCCCAACGTGTCGGTCATTCCATAAGAGGCCGGGCCAGCTCCCATATTATCAGGATGAAGCGTTCGACCGGTACCGCCTCCGGAAGCTACCGAGAAGTACTCCTTGCCCTGCAGGAGGCATTCCTTTTTGTAGGTACCTGCCACGGGATGCTGGAACCGCGTGGGGTTCGTGGAGTTACCGGTGATGGAAACATCGACGCCTTCCATATGGTTGATGGCTACACCTTCACGGACGTCATCAGCACCAAAACAGCGAACCTTTCCCCGGTCTCCTTCTGAGTATGGAGTCTCTGCAAGTACCTCCAGCTTGCCGGTTGCGTAGTCAAATTTGGTCTGCACATAGGTGAACCCGTTGATGCGGGATATGATTTTGGCGGCGTCTTTCCCCAGACCGTTCAAGATGACCTTCAAAGGTTCTTTGCGCACCTTATTGGCCGACTTGGCAAGGCCGATGGCCCCTTCAGCCGCGGCAAACGACTCATGGCCGGCAAGAAAAGCGAAACATTTAGTCTTTTCTTTCAATAACATGGAAGCCAGATTCCCGTGGCCGATACCCACTTTTCTGTCGTCGGCCACCGAGCCGGGGATGCAAAAGGCCTGAAGTCCCTCACCCAAGGCGGCTGCAATATCCGAGGCTTTTGTCAGGCCTTTTTTGATGGCAATGGCCGCTCCCAGGGTATACGCCCAGACGGCATTTTCAAAACAGATGGGTTGGATGCCCCTGACGATGGCTGCGATATCCACACCGTAGTCATCACAGACCTTCTTGGCGTCTTCGAGGCTCTCCATTTCATATTTTTTCAGGACCGGAATAATCTGGTCGATCCGTCGTTCGTAACTTTCAAACAGTGCCATGATATTCCTCCTTATTCTTTGCGTGGGTCAATTGTTTTGACGGCTTCCGCGTAACGGCCGTAGGTGCCGGACGCCTTTTCCATGGCTGTGCCCGGATCTTCGCCCTTTTTAATCATGTCCATCATTCGGCCTAAATTGACAAACCGGTAACCGATGACCTCGTCATTCTTGTCGAGGGCGATATTGGTGACGTATCCTTCAGCCATTTCCAGGTACCTCGGTCCCTTGGTGTTTGTTCCGTACATGGTGCCGCAGACGGAGCGCAGTCCCTTGCCGAGATCTTCAAGGCCCGCACCGATGGGCAGTCCACCCTCGGAAAAGGCGGATTGGCTTCGACCATAGACAATCTGCAAAAACAGCTCACGCATGGCGACATTGATTGCATCGCAGACCAGGTCGGTGTTCAAAGCTTCGAGGATGGTCTTGCCGGGCAGGATTTCTGACGCCATGGCTGCGGAATGGGTCATACCTGTACAGCCGATGGTCTCGACCAACGCCTCTTCGATGATTCCGGCCTTAACGTTTAAAGTCAGTTTGCAGGCGCCTTGTTGGGGGGCACACCAGCCGATCCCGTGGGTTAATCCGTTGATATCGCCTATCTCTCTGACCTGGGTCCACCCACCCTCTTGAGGGATGGGGGCCGGACCATGATTCGTCCCGAGGGCAACATGGCACATTTCCTTGATTTCGGAAGAGTATTGCATGTGATTCTCCTTTGGATAAAAAGTCAGACAAAAAATGTCAGGAATGATTATTTGCCCGTATCTCTTACCTGCCGAGACGGTCGTGCAAGCCAAGCGCCAGGTGAAGGTCAAGATTGACTCAGGCGACTTGGTCCGGCAACGCTGCCGACACGTTAAGGCAGCAGAGCATCGATGAACATTGTGTATATTTCAAGAAAAAAACTTAGTTCTCATCTGAAAAGTTCAGGCAATGCATGAATTTTCGTACAATGTTCATGTGAAATCCGGGTCATGGATGGAACGGCTATGATAATACCACTATTTCCTTAGAAAACATGTTATTTTTGTGCCGTCATGAGAAAAACGGGATAGGACCGTGCTGTTCCATCGTCACCAGTCCTGTTTACGGTGTGCACTGTCTTGAAATGAAGAGAGGAAAGACCATTTTTCCGGATGATTTCAGCAAGGGCGTTACGATCAAACCCATGATGCTTCTCTCCCGCTCCTGCTGAGTGGAATGATCCGTCTTCCTTATCCAGATCGGCTATGGCCAGGTATCCGTTCTTGTTGAGTAATCGGCAAAGCTTGCTCAATATGAGTTCGGTGTTTTCAATATGGTGCAGGGTCATGGCAGAAAAGATCAGGTCGAAACGATCCTCGAAGGCTTCCTCGGTTAGATCCAGGCGTTTGGACGTGACATTGGCAAGTCCTATTTCCTTAATCTTTTCGTTTAAGACCTCAAGCATCCCGGCCGAAGTGTCTACCGCGGTAAGCATGCCGATCCGTGGCGCAAGGGCGAGTCCGACAAGCCCTGTGCCACAACCATATTCCATAGCTGTCATCGTATCGTTTAGAGGAAGACGTGCGATATTTTCGGCAATGGATTTCGCCAATTCCTGCCTCCGCTTTTTTTTGTCCCATTCGGATGCCGCTTGGTCAAAATGATTTTGTGTCATAATTAAAGTTCCGTCAGTTTGTCAAAGAGATCTTTGTCGTTTTCGATTTTTGCCCGGTTGCCGATGACGGCCCGGAACGGTTTCATTCGCTCGAAGTTGGAAGCAAATGTTTTCATATCGGCAACGGTGGTCGATACGATTTCCTGAAGACGACGGCGTTTGTAGTCAATATCGATGCCGCTCAAATATTCGTTTCTGGCAGTGGCTGCTTTTGCAGCAGAACTCTGGTGCGGATCGAAATTACCATAGGTGCCGATAACGAGCTGCTCGAGAACTTTTTTTGAGAGATCAAGCCGGGTTATGATTTCCGGGATCCTGTTATAAGCCTCATACGTTTTTTTCACCTGCGGATCGCGGTAGCTGACGATGGCCAGGTTGCCGGTTATATGGCTGAACTGGATAAAACACCCGTAAGCGCCTCCCATCTGGCGGACCGTGTTCCAGAGGTAGTCGCGGGAGAGATAGGTTTTCATAACTTCGAAATGACCATTATATCCTTCTCCGTTGGGTAAAAGCACCCCCCCCTGGGCCGCGAAGACTATTTCGGAAGAGGTAATGAACGCCTCATGGTCAGGGATGTCCAACGGCCCAATCTCCTGTTTTGTCACAGGAGTCGACGCAAGGGAATCGACGATGCAGCCGCCCATATCGCCAAACTTCGCGATTTCTTCAGCTTCGCTGGTCATAGAGATAAGCAGGTTGTTTCGGTTGAAAAGAAGCGTTGCAATTTCCCGAAGCGCGCTGAGAAAGGACTCTTCCTGGGCATCGTAGTTTTTGGCAAGTTCCTTGACGCGTAAATAACTGCTGGCCCCACTGAAGAGCTCGTTGTATCGGCCAGCCGCACTCAAGTGCGAAAAGACTCTCATCATCGGAAGGTTATATCCTTCACTCTGGACAGAGTGTTCGTCCCAGGCGAATTCCCTGGCAACGATTTCCCTGATCCGGGCCCGATCCTTGAACGAGATATCTGAAAAGACGTCGGCGATCAGGTGCAGGGTTCTCTCCAGGTATTCAGGCAGGCACTTCAGGTGCAGCCAGATGACGGGCCGAACTTTGTCCGGAGCATCTTTTCGTCCGTAGGTGATCAGCGAATGGGAAAAGCCGCCGGTGCACGTGGCGATTTCCTTGGCAAAACTGATATAGTTCATCTTGTCTGTGCCGATCTCGCTTATGATGGTGCCGAAAAGATCCAGCCAGGGCAGAAGACGTGGCGGAAGACAGGAAAAATCAAAACCTATATCCAAGTAGCTGATATGGTTAGTGACAAGATCGCTGACCAGAACTTCATGGCCGAACATCTGCGTCGGTTGGACGGCATGGAATTTGATGTCGGCCGAGAGGTCGGTAAGCGTCAGTTGAGGGAGCAAGGCCAGGGTATCCGCATCGTTGGGGGTTTGTTGCAGCTTTTGTAATTCCCTGGTCCTCTCTATGAGAGCATTCCGTTCTTGCTCAGAGAGTGTTTCAGCATAACTCCGGAGTCTTTTTTGCTCTTCATTTTGTCCGTCCATAAGCTTTTTCGTGTCCGGAACCAGAGTGACCACGACCGTTGCCTGATTATCCAAAAGATACTGATGGATAAGGTCTTCAAAATACCTCGTGTCAAGAGCTTTCTGCCGTATCGTACGGATCAACTCTTCGCTTACCAGATTAACGAAAGGATCGGTGTCGTACTTGAGTGCGACCATGGCTTTGCCGATCAGGTCGAGACCCCGTTGGGCTTTGGATGACTCTTCCCGGACGCTGAATTCGTATTTATTCAACTCGGAGAGGACAAGATCCCGATCCAAGCCGTCTTTGACCATCGTTTTCAGGGTGGTAGTATAAAGATCCAAAAAGTCATCTTTACGGTCGGGTTCGCTGCCGACGAGGTAGGTCACCATAAATGTTTTAAATGACGATGATGAAAGATAAAACCCACCGAAATCCTTACACAGTCCACTGGAGATGATGGCATTTTTCAGTGGTGACGCATCGGAGTTGTAGAGGATGTTGGCGATGATCTGGAAGGCGGCGTTCCGCTCCCGGTCGAGGACGTCTGAAACGCCTGTCCCAACGGCGAGAAAGGTTTTTTCCACAGTGTTGTTTTGCTCGACGGCGTAGGTATCCGTGATGAAGACGGGAGAGGTGCTCAATCGGCCACATTCGATCGTGCGGCGATCTTCTCTCTGCTTGTAATGGATTAAAAACCTGTTTTGCAGATACTCGAGCTCATCTTTCAGAGGGGCATCGCCATAAACGAATAAAATACTGTTTGACGGGTGGTAATGCCTCTTATGAAAGTCGCAGAAATTTCGGTAAGAAAGGTCCGGAATATTCTTCGGATCACCTCCTGATTCATGGGCATATGTGGAGCCGGGCATCAATCCGCCGAATATATGATGAAATATCAGTCTGATAGGGTCTGAAAACGCTCCTTTCATTTCATTGTAGACCACACCTTGGAACTGGAGCGGATCGTCTTGCGATTCCTGGTGGTAATGCCATCCCTCCTGCTCAAAGGTGGTTTTTTCCAGCAAAGGGTTGAAGACGACGTCACAATAGATGTCCATGAGGTTGAAATATTCTTTCAGATTCCTGGTCGCAAAGGGGTAGTAGGTGATGTCCGAGCCGGTCATTGCATTGAGAAAGGTCATCAAGCCGCCTTTGTTTATTTCGCCGAAAACATCTTTGACAGGATATTTTTTTGATCCCATAAGCACCGAATGCTCGAGAATATGGGCAACTCCGGTGGAGTCTGTTGGGATTGTGTTAAAAGCTACAGCGAAAGTCTTGTTCGGATCGTCATTCTTGATGGCCAAGAGCGGGCAGCCGAGATGCTCGTGCTCGAAAAGAAGAACCTCTGATTTGATTTCCTCAATAACCGAGGATTTTTTCAGAACAAAACCTGAATAGGATGTACCTGGAGTAAAGAGCATAAGATCCGTTCCTGTGATTGGAAATGAATGTCACCTTAAAAAATGTCCAGCCCCTGCGCTGCCTGAAAAACCTTTTCTCCGGAACAGCAACTTGCTGTTCCGGCAAATTTTCTCAGTTGACTTGCTTTTGAACAATAAGTCCATCTTCTGATGTAACGTTAAAATACTATTTAACAAACATCATCAAATGCTTTGCAGGTTCCACATTAAAAAGTTCCAGCGGAATCAAGCAGAAGTGTAACCGGACCGTCATTGATCAGTTCCACCTTCATCATGGCCTGAAACTTGCCTGTGGCGGCTGAAACTCCCCGTTGCCGTACCATTTGGATAAACTGTTCATACAGCGGCTCCGCTTTTTCAGGCCGAGCCGCTGAAGAATACCCGGGACGCCTGCCTTTCCGGCAATCGCCATAGAGGGTGAATTGAGACACAATAAGCATCTCACCGCCCACATCCAAGAGAGAACGGTTCATAAGACCTTGTTCGTCTTCAAATATTCTAAGTCCGACGATTTTGTCAGCCATCCATTGCGCTTCTTTTTCCGTGTCTTGGCTATGAATGCCAAGCAGAGCGACAAGTCCCGCTCCAATGGCCCCAATTCGTTCGTCATTAACTGTTACGTGGGCGGAACTGACCCTTTGGACGACGCAACGCATTTCTCTCTTACCCTGAAGTCGTTGTTACAACAGTTTTTTGCAACTTCCGTAATGGGAAATGTCCCGAGCGATGTGCGGCAGACTGTAACTCGGAAGCTGTCTCTGTTCTTTTTGGTCACAAAATACAAAATTTGGCAAGAAAATTCACTAAGCTGCCGCCGAAGTTAAAAAAAATGACCTATTTCCCCACAGACACTTTTGTTTTTGCTGTATTGGTCAACGCCACTCCGGTGAGAACGAGAATCCCACCCCCGATGACCGCGGGACGGACTTTTTCTCCCAAGATGATCCAAGCCAGAAGGAGGGCAAAGAAGGGGACGAGGTTGATGAACACGCCGGCCCGTGTTGCACCAACTTTTTTAATTCCGCTGTAGTACCAGGAAAAACCGATGGCGGTTCCGCAGACTCCAAGGTAGATGAGGCTTTCCCAATCGGCTGGCGAAAGCTCAAAAAGCCGGTGGAGGACACCTTCATGAAAGGCCGGCCAGAAGAGGAGCAAGGTGCCTATGATCGATGAATAGCAGACTGCAGCCAGAGGGGAGAGAGAAGACACCACCGTACGGCCGAGAAGTGAATAGGCGGCCCAACTGGCCACGCACCCTAGAAGTGCCTTTTCTCCAGGACCGAAACCGATGTGGAAGATCATGCCGGGATGGCCGTTGCCGATTACGGTCACAGCGCCTGCCAGGGAAAGGAAGATTCCCAAAAGACGACGCGGCGTAAGCTGTTCACCGAGGAAAAGGGTCGCCATAATAGAGATCACCAATGGTGTGCTGGCGATGATGAGCGCAGCCCGGCCGGCACCTATGTAGTGGAGACCTGTAAAGAAAAAAATATTGTAGCTGAAAACGCCAGTAAGACCCAGCAATATGAGAAAAAACCATTGTTTCCCGGACGGGTGCGGCAGCTTTCCCTTGGCCACTCGGGTCAACAGGATGAGGACTGCGGATGCAATGCTGAATCGGAGAAAGGCGGCACTGGCCGGCGGGACGGATCCGGCCAGCATTCGGCCGGCGATGAAGGTCCCGCCCCAGAAAAGCATGGTCACAGTTAAGGTGATATAGGTGAGCATCTGTGTGATAATTATAAAAAATTGTTTGGAAATCTCTTCGATATTAGTTCACTTTCCCTAGGTGGGATGATATAGTAAGATGTGCTGAGGCCGATTACAAGAAATCTCTTTTACCGGGGAGAATATGATTCAACAAATCCAAAAACTCATTGAACGAATGGCGCAGGAACTTCCGGGCATCCTTGCGGCCGCCGTGGTAACCGTGGATGACGGTATGTCCATAGCCGAGGTGAAACGACGGCCGGATATAGAGACGGCTGCCGCCTCGGCTTATCTTGCCTCGATTGTGAAATCAAACAGCAAAGCCATAGGATTGCTGGCCGATGACCAGGTAACCGAGGATATCCTTATCACCACCGGTACGTATCATTTCATCATCCGCCATATTCCCGACCAGCCGGTTTTTCTATTTCTGATGACGACACGGGAGGAATGGTTGGCCAAGGCCCGGATGCTGATCAAGAAATACGAGCCTCGTTTTGCCGAAATGAGTTCCGCCTTGGGGCTGGAAGGGCACCTGCACGACTGAAGGAAGGAAGAGAATGTCCCGCATCCTTCCTTCTTTCGATGAGTTTTCTGCCGGGGTATTTTAAAGAGACGCTATTCGCTGGATCTCTTTCGAGTTCTTTTTGATGGCTATTCTGATCCAGCCAAGATTGGTTTCCTTGTCGGCCACGATAACCAAAAACGCTTCAGTGCCGACAGGTGCAAACATGACAGGCCCATTGGTGTATTCGATCATGGTCATGGAAAGCTCTCCCTGCCCGAGCTGATTACCCATTGACTCAGCGGAGCCGAAGCCGCTCGATGCGATGGCTCCTATCATTTCGGCATCAATCCCCTTTCGAGCCAGATGGTCCAGGAGGAAACCGTCACGTCCCACGAGGCACGCCGTATGCACACCTTCGATATTGGTGAATTCTGCCAGGATTTTCTGAATGTCTGTCATGGTCGGGTCCTCGTCTGGTGGTTGGGAATTGGTTTGTGCCTCTTTTTGAGGAATTTCCGTTTCGGCTTGTTCGTCGATGGCCATACCGAGCATCTCCGCTGCTTCATCGCTCTCCGCTTTGTCGGCAAGCAGCGCCGTCGAGTCTATGCTGCTCGGATTTTTTAGTGTGGAGTTGCCTTCTGTGTTGCTTTTTTCGTCGTTTTTTACCGCCGATTCCATAAGAAGGGATTCCAATTTATTATTGATGCTTGTAATTGGCGGTTCGACGCCCCGAATGTTTTGGAGCGTACCACCTTGAAAGTCGAGGATGGTGAAAAAGGCCTCTTCTCCGGTGGTCTCACCGCAGATTGCATGAACCACTTGGCCGTTTTTAAAAAAAATCATCCCTTCTTGATCGGCGGTAGTCACCTTGAGAGCCGACGTTGCCTTTGAAAGTCCGTTGAACTGGACGATATCGATGAGTTCGATACCGTCGATGGTTCCTTGGAATCCTTCTTCCTGATTGAGCACCTCTTCGACAATATTTCGCATTACTTTTATATCAAAAGGTTTTTCGATAAATCGGAGACACCCTCGCAACATGGCCTCATGTTCATAGGCGTTGGAGGGATAGGCCGTCATAATGATAACGCCGGTTTCATGATAATGGTTGTTGATTTCGATGAGTAAATCGAGGCCGCTTATCCCGGGCATGCTGATATCGGTGATAACCAGATCGATTTTTTTCTCCTGAAGAACCGCAAGGGCCTCCTCACCGGATCGGGCCGCCAGCGTTTCTACTCCGGTAAGGCTTTTGCTCAGGCTCTTCTGGAGCATCCAAAGCATATTTTCTTCGTCGTCGACTACAAGCACTCTTTTCATCATTTTTATCCCATGAGAGGATCTCGGTTCTTCTGTCTGGTCTTTTCCCGCCATCCTGGGTTGAAAAATCGCATTGTCTGTATGTACTTAATCAAGAAGCATGCCCAAATGATCCGAGCTGAGAGTGTGATGAAAAAGAGAGTCGACAAAGAAAGATAGCGGACTGTCTTCTGTATAATGAAATCTTTTCGGGTGATCTCGTGTGGTCAGAATCCGGTCAACTGGTCGAAAATTGACCAGCTTGCAGTTTTTCCCTCAAGGTTGTTCGGGAGATACCGAGAATTTTGGCTGCCTGAGACTTGTTGTTGTTTACGGCGTTCAAGACCTTAAAAATATATCTCTTTTCCATCTCTTTTAAAGGAAGGTTTTTCCTGCTTTTCCTTGGAGAGGTTGGGGATGTGTCCATGCTCAGGCTTGTCATGGGCAGCCAGGCTGATTTGCAGAAAATCACCTCGCGTTCCACTAGGTTTTTGAGCTCCCTAATATTTCCAGGCCAATCGTAGCGCAGCATGTTCTCCGTAGCAACTGATGTGAACCCTTGGATGTCTTTTCGTAATTCCCTTTTAAATCGATGAAGGAAATAGTCGGCCAGAAGGAGAATATCGTTTTCCCGATCCCTTAAGGGCGGCAGGGAAATGGGCAGCACATTGAGTCTATAGTACAAATCGTCACGAAAGTGACCGCACTTGATCTCCTTTTCGAGATCGTTGTTGGTCGCGGCAATGATTCGTACTTTTGCCCGGATGTCTTTTGTCCCGCCGACTCTTCTGAAAGAGGATTCCTCTATCAGACGCAACAGCTTTGGTTGCAACGCAAGGGGCATGTTGCCGATCTCGTCAAGAAAGAGTGTTCCTCCGTCAGCTATTTCCACAAGGCCTTTTTTGGTATTACGAGCATCGGTAAAAGCGCCTTTTTCATAGCCGAACAGTTCTGATTCGACAAGGCTTGCGGAAAGGGTGCCGCAGTCGACTTTGACAAAAACGCTGCCTTGTTGACTTCGGGACGAATGAATAGCCCGGGCAGCCAATTCCTTGCCCGTCCCCGTCTCACCTGTGATCAGGGCAGGGACATGCACCTCCGCAGCGGATTGGATGCTTGCCTTGACCTGCTGCATAACCTTGGAAGAACAAATGATCGTATCAAGGCCTTTGTCCCGTTGTTCAAGCAGGGCCTTTTTGGCCATGGTCTTCGCCTGCATTAAACGATTGAGTGATGTTTTGAATTCGACAAGTTCGAAGGGCTTGACGATATAATCCACAGCTCCCGCCTTAAGCGATTCAACTGCTGTCTTGGCATCATTGAGACCGGTGAGCATAATGATATCGGCATCCGGTTCGATCCCTTTCAGAGTACTGATCATCTTTACTCCGTTGCCATCCGGAAGTCCGATATCCAAAAAAACGATATCGATAATATTCGATCGCATAATATCAACGGCTTCGGCTCCTGTGGATGCGGTTCTTGCTCTGTAGCCTTCTTTTTTAACGATGTTGGCCAGGGAAAAGCGCAAATCCTCCATGTCGTCAACAATAAGTATTTCGCCCATTATGCCGGTGTCCTGAAAAAGAGTGTAAATGTTGTGCCTTTGCCTTCGATGCTGTTAACGGCAATGGCTGCGCCGTTTTCTTTAAGTGTCCTGTAAACGATGGACAGCCCGAGCCCGGATCCTGTGGTTTTCGTGGTGAAAAAAGGTTCGAAAACCTTTTCAGCCGTATCGGGTGACATGCCCGCTCCGTTGTCGGAGAACCTCATCATTACATGGTGATCAGCAGTCAAAAGTCCCGGATATTTTCTTTTATAACGCAGAAAATCGGAGTCCTCCAGCAGTCGAATTGCTACATCGATTATTCCTTCATGCCGAATGGCGTCGATGGAATTGAGGAAAAGATTGAGAAAGACCTGCTGTAACTGATTGGGGTCCGCATTGACCAAAGGGAGATCGGTTTCGTATCTCTCTCTAAAAACAATCTGCTTTTTAGTGAGCTTGTTGCCGATGAGATGCCGGGTCTCCGCAAGAATATCGACAAGCGATATTGGTCTGATCCGCGGGGTAACCGGTCTGGCATACGTAAAAAATTCGGTCAGCAACTCATTAAGGCGATCGACCTGTCTGACGATTCGTCTGGAGCATTCTCGCTGTTCTTCTCTTGTGATCGACTCTTCTTCAATGGACTGCGCCATAATCTTTATGCCGGCCAAGGGATTGCGCACTTCATGAGCCACTGCCGCCGCTATTTCTGCAACCGTTGACAGGCGGTTCATTTTTTCCATCTCCTTTCGTACGTACTTGATTTCTGAAATATCCGTAAAAGAGATGATATGACCAACCTGTTTCCCCGTGGCGTCGTCTCTAGAGACGGTTGTATAGCTTATGATTTTTTTCTCGTCTTTTCCAGGAGTGAGGGTCAATTCATTTTCCGTGTTGCCTGGTGTGGACGTGTGCATGATGTGTTCGGCTGTTTCTGTTCCAACTATATCGGCTAAATTCCTTCCTTCCAGGATAGGGGAGTATGATTGAAGGATTGCGCCTGCAACGGGATTGCTCCTTTGGATGTTGCCTTTCAAATCGACCACAAGAAGCCCTTGATTCAGTCCCTGAATAATGGAGTCCGAAAATTTTTTTTCATTGCGGAGGCTGGTGAGGGAATCGCTCAAGTCTTTAACAAGATCGACCAGTTGCGTGTCCATCTCTTCCTGTTCGATTATGACATCTATTATATGACATATGTTGCTGAGCAGTGCTTTTTCTTCTTCAGAAGGGATGTGTCCGTGGGCAACATAAAAACAGACGATCCCAATTGTCGAAGAATCTCTGATGATGGGCAGACAGAGATGACCATGCGGTTCGCGCTGCATGCAGTTTGGGGAGGACGAACTCGTATTACAGGGAAAAAATTGAATCGTACCGTCAGCGGCTGCGGCTCCGCAGTGGCAAACACCGAAGGGGATTTCTCTGCAATTTTTGATTTGTCCTGAGGGCAGCCCGCGTTGAGCCTTTAAAACCAGCTTTTTGGCTTTTTGATCAGTAAGAAAAATCGCAGCTTTTTCGATAAGATGGAGTCTGGTCACGGAAAACAGATATTCGAGTATGAGTTCCAGTTGTTTTCCGGGAAGGTGCGGGCTGAGCGTGAGCCTCAGAATATCATTGAGGACCTTCTGGTCATTGTAAGAGGTCAGGAAATTATCTTCACTGGTCCGCATAATCGTGATCCATGAACATTTTTCATGGGAAATGGGTCCGGTTTCCTTTGCCAAATTTAAGAAATATTCCGGAATTTTTGTGCTTTTCGCCACATCCCATTGTGCAGAGGGTCTCGAATTTGTGCAAAATGGCAGAATGGGAAATAGAAAAAATATACCCACATCCCCAGAGCATGGAGTAGCTCATTGAAGTGCCCTGAGAGGCAATAGGCCCAATCCGACCTTCCTTATAAAACAAATACTTTGATAAAGCAACGAATTGTTCGCCGTAAAATGGCGTTCAGTCAACACGTTAATCGCCTTGTTGGCGTTTGTTTTGCTGTTAATATGTAAACTATTCATGTTGTGCTAACTATGCGTATATTGTGCCTGTGGGTGACGGATTAAGGCATGGTTTTTTTTGTCGACAAAATTGTCGAACCAACGGGAGTTTGTCGAATCCCGTCCCGGCAGAGGGTTTTCTTGCCTGGCTATCCATCTGGAGTTACAATACACTTGATGTGCCGAAAACTGGTATACATTTTGCCACTATACCATAAGGATGCACACGAGTTTAGTTGACGCGATGCGATTTCGTGTTGCGTAAATTGGAGGTCAAGGACTTGAAGGAAACCTTATTTTTACCTTTTTTCTTCCTGTTGACGATTGCGTTTGCCTTAGTAGGCGAGGTTGGGCCTGTATCGGCCCAGGATTTTATCGCCGGAACTGTTGTATCGGCTGACATCAAAAAGATGGAAATCGAAATCATTCCGCTTGTAAACGCTCCGACAAACGACGATGAGAAAGAAAAAAAGAACATTACTGCCAGATTATCCGACGAAAACCTGGTGGTAAACAGGTTGGGCAAACGGGTATTCCCGGGATGCGTTTATCCCGGCGGGATTATACGTCTTTGGGGACATATGGACCAAGGAGTTTTCCTGGCTACCGATATTCGGGGATGGCGAGGAAGGGGACGGTCCGATCCCACGGGTGTTCGCCGAAGACTGCTAAGAGGCGGCGGACGGAACTGTTCCGGTGGTCCCGGTTTTCATGGGGGGAGGCCATGAAAACGCCAACCTGGAGAAGTAATCTTGCCATTTTTTTTGTCATTTCCGTAATGGTGATAGGATATTTCTTCTGGCAGCAGAACTTGGCTTTGCAACAGTTCAGAGAGCAGGCTCGGGAGTATTCGAGAATTCTTGCCGCTGTTGTCGAACGGAATATTAAAAATATGCTTGTCAGCAACAACGGGCTCGAAAATGTGATTAAACGATTTTTGGAGAACAGTGCCCGTTTTATTGTCTATCTCAACGGGATTGAAAAATTTTCTTCTTCTGAGCTTGCGGCTTTTGCAACAGAGTCCGGGCTGGCCGGAGTAACGATTATTTCCTCCGGGGGTAAAGAAAATATCAGCGGACCGGAAGGCTGGCTGCCGTCAGACAGCACCTGTTCGTCAAACAGTCTTACCGTGTTGCCGGAAAAACATCTTTATCTGTTTACGCTTTCCGAGAAGGGGAAGAGTCAATCAGCAAATAACGAATGCGTAATTGTGGGATTGGCAACAGGGGAGATTGAGAATCTCCAACATGAGCTTTCGGTGGAGCGTCTCCTTCAGGTATTGGGCAAGCTGCACGGCATTGACTATGTTCGACTGGAAGCCGTTGAAAAGGATGGGAATGCAGTATCCGATGTTTCCACCGTCACCTTGTTAAGTGAAAACCATCATGTGTTCTCCAAAACGGTGTTCCCTATGGGCGATAAGCGGTTGGTTGTGGCATTGGAAGCGACGCATTTCGCCAAGCGTCTCCAACAGATGCGAACGCAATTCGGACTTTTTATCGCCTTTTTGTTTTTCGGTGGAACGCTGTCGACGTGGTGGCTTTTTCGCATGCAACGTCTGAGAATTGAGCAGGCGCGGGAATTTGAACGAAGGCTTGCCCGTCAACATGAAGAAGCGGCGCTGGGAAAGGCTGCGGAGACTATCACCCATGAGATGCGCAATCCGTTAAATGCCATCGATATGGGGCTGCAACGGCTCCAGATTGAGGCTCGGCAACTTGATGACGACCACCGACAACTGATCATAAGTATGCGGGAAGCGGTTGCAAGAAGCGACACGATCATTTCAGGTCTTAAACAATATACCCATGCCTTCGAACTTTCATGGGAATCTTTGAACTTGGCCGATATGATTATTAAAGGTATTACGTTGTACAGATCTCTCTGTGACGAATATGGCATACAGATTGAGCTTGATCTTGATCGCGATTTGGTCGTGAGCTGTGACAGGGCGCTGCTCGGGCAGCTTCTGGAAAATGTAATCAAAAACGCAATAGAGGCGCAGACCGGCGGTGGTTTTCTCCACATCGGCCTCAAACGTATGAACGACCACTGTGAGATAACGATGACCAATGCCGGCTGTAAGCTTGGCCTGGACGATATCGATCATATCTTTGAACCTTATTTTACAACGAAGAGCAGGGGAACGGGGCTCGGCCTTGCCATCAGCCGGAAAATAGCAGCAGCTCATTCGGGAACATGTTTTTGCCGGGTTGAGCAGGGGAATTTCACTTTTACTCTCAATCTCCCGCTGCAATCATCTGGGACTTCCGCATAATATTGGTGATACGTATGCAGATATTGATCGTCGATGATGATAAAACCCAGCGGGATATGTTGCAGGGATTTTTAGAAAGGCAGGGATTCGGGATCCTGACGGCTGAAGGCGGCGGACAAGCCCTGGCCCTTTTTGAGAGACATCCCATTCAATTGGTTCTTCTCGATCATCGCATGGACGATATGAAGGGCGATGAGGTGCTGGCGAGAATGCGGGAAATGTCGCCGGTTGTTCGGGCCATCATGATCACGGCTTACGGCAGCGTCAAAACAGCGGTCAGGGTCATGCAGCTCGGCGCTGACGATTTCGTCGAAAAACCGGTGAATTTAACTGATCTTCTGGAAAAAATACGTCGTATTGAACAGGAAGTGATGGTTCAAATGGAGGCAGAAGAAGTAGCAGAGTCCGCCGTTCGAGAAGACCTTCCTGTTGCCATTATCGGTTCCAGCAGAAAAATGCAGGAGGTCCTTTCCCTTGTCTCTCGGGTTGCTCCCACTGAATGGACCGTTTTAATCCGTGGAGAAACAGGGACCGGCAAAGAGCTATTGGCAAGACTGATCCACCTCGCAAGCCCGAGAAACGAAGGTCCTTTTGTTGCTGTGAACTGTGCGGCAATACCTGAGAGTCTCTTCGAATCCGAACTGTTCGGGCATGAGAAGGGCGCCTTTACGGGGGCTGTTGCCAGGAGGCAGGGTCGGTTCGAAACGGCAAAGGGAGGGACGATTTTTTTAGATGAAGTGGCCGAGTTGCCTCAGTCGATGCAGGCAAAACTGCTCCGCGCACTGCAGGAGAGAAAAATCTGCAGAGTGGGAAGCGAAAGAGACATCGATATTGATGTTCGTGTTGTGGCTGCGACCAACAGAGATCTAAAAGAGATGGTCGGTGCCGGGGATTTTCGCGAAGACCTGTACTTTCGCCTGAACGTTCTGGAGGTCACTGTGCCTCCGCTGCGCGAGAGAAAAGGCGATATCCTTGAGTTGGCAGACTTCTTTTTGGAAAAGTATCGTATGCGTCCCATACGTTGTGATGCCGATGCCTTGGCCCAGTTGGTAAAATACGAATTTCCAGGCAATGTTCGTGAACTCGAACATTTGATTCAGCGCCTGGTGACCTTGGTACGAGGCAATCTTATCAAGTTGGACGATCTTCCGGTGGAGATCCGTGAGAGACAATCCGCTAAGAGTGCTTTACACGAACGTTTGGCCCAGGTGGAGCATCGAATGCTGCTTGATGCCCTCGAAAAAAATAACTGGATTCAGACCAAGGCGGCGGAAAGCCTGGGCATCAGTGAACGGGTTCTGCGCTACAAGATGAATAAAGCGAAGATCAAGGGAAAAAACAGTCCGTGATAAAATTCGGGTGAGGGAAAATAAAGTTGTTTATTTTCGTAATGTGTTGTTTCGGGTTGCTTCTCGTAAGAAATAAAGATTAAAGACACACATATTGACAAGTCGCTCGTTGAGCTGTAATTCCGATTACATTGTAAAGTCCGTAAGCTCCATCTCGTCCTGTTAGCCCGCATTTGTTATCAGTTCAGGCGGCGTCAGGTTCGAAGTTTTTGGCAAGGGGCTATAGTAATATATATTCACTGCCAAAAGACTGACGAAGATGACGCCGCATGGACTGATAGCCCAGGACATTTCTTTCAGGGCACCTTTGGTGAACACTGCGTAAATTTGGTAATGGAGGAGTTTTCTCAATAGATGTTTGATCTCTGAACTTTCTTTCAAATTGACACAGTGTTCATGAGAAAGGCGGGCGAGGTGATTCGTTTGTCCGTGTGGGCTGGGGAGCCTCTCCTCAATGGGATGTTGCCGGTGACGCGTGATTTTGAAAGGGTAATTATTTGTTCTTTGTTCCGGAATTACAGCAAATTGTGAACTTGGGAAGGTGAAAAACGATGACCCAGCTTTACGGAAATAAATTTCTGACCACCAAGGAGGTCGCAAGGCTTCTCAAAGTCAACGATAAAATGGTCTATTCCCTGATTAATGAAAAGGGATTGCCGGCAACAAAAGTCACCGGAAAATGGATGTTTCCCCGCAGACTTGTAGAAGAATGGTTGGAAACCAATATCCTGAACTACCGGCAGACAGGGGCGGAGATGTCATCGGATACCGGGCGATTATTGCTGGCCGGCAGTGACGATCCGCTTTTCCAGCAGACCCTGTCACTTTTTCATAAGAAAAACAATGGCACGGTGGCTTTTTTTGCCAGCCTCGGCAGTATGGGGGGGTTAAAATGCCTTCGAAGAGGGTTGTGTCATATCGGAGTCTGTCATCTGCTTCAGGACGACAATCAGGAGTATAATTTCGATTTTGCGGAACGAGAACTGGAGCGTCCACCGGTTTTTGTCAATTTCAGCAAACGCGAACAAGGTATCCTCTTGAAAAAAGGCAATCCGAAAAATATATTATCCATCGCCGATCTGGCCAAACCAGGCGTACGTATCGTCAATCGTCCGTTGGGTACTGGGACCCGCCTGCTGCTTGATTACGAAATTGCCAAATCCGATATCTCCACCGACGCCATCGCCGGTTACCATCATGAGTTTCCACGGCATATAGACGTCGGCATGGAGATTCTGTCCGGCCGAGCGGATGCCGCACCTGCCATCCGGGCCATTGCCGGCCTTCTGGATTTGGATTTTTTGCCTCTTCGATGGGAGCGCTTTGATTTGCTCATAGCTCGAGAACGTTTTTTTGAGCAGGGGATTCAGCAGTTCATGGGGGTGTTGCACGATAAAGAATTTCAGCAACTTGCAGAGTCGTTTAAGGGATATGATATTTCCCTCTGTGGAAAAATGGTGTTCCCGGATAACTTAACCAATATGGAGTGAGGACAATGAAAAGAATCATAGTCGCCCTTGCCTGTCTGTTTTTGATGGCTTCGTTTGCAGGAATTCCTGCATCGGCTGCCGATAAGGTTCTGAAAATGTCGACTACGACAAGCACGGAAGCCTCGGGACTGCTTGACGTACTGTTGCCGGCTTTGGAAAAGGATAAGGGAATAAAAGTCAAGGTGATTGCCAAAGGGACAGGGGCGGCCATTCGCGACGGAATGGACGGCAACGTGGATGTTATTTTTGTGCATGCCAAAGCGAGGGAAATGCAGTTTGTCAAGGAAGGTTGGGGAACAAAACGTTATGCGGTTATGCATAACGATTTCATTATCCTCGGGCCTCCTTCCGATCCTGCGCATGTGAGAGGATCAAAAAATTCCGTTGAGGCTATGAGAAGGATTGCGGCAGCCAAGGCCATGTTCATCTCCCGTGGAGATGACAGCGGAACCCACACAAAAGAGCAGGCTTTATGGACCGCCACAGGCCTTCCTCTTGCCCAGCATGTTGAAAAATTGGTGAAGAGCGGAAAAGAAGTCACGGTTACCTCGAAGAGGCCTGCCGACTCCGACAGTTGGTATATTTCCATCGGTCAAGGCATGGGCAAGACGCTTACCTATGCCGATGAAAAACAAGCCTACACGCTTTCCGACCGTGGGACCTATATTAACTATAAATTCGGCAAAAAACCCGCCATTGATTTGGACATCGTCTTTCAAGGTGATGAATTGCTGGCCAATCCGTACGGCGTCATTCCCGTCAGCCCTAAAAAATATCCTGATACCCAATACGATTTGGCTATGCAATTTGTCAACTGGCTGATATCCGCCAGGGGGCAGAAGGTGATTGCCGACTATCGTTTAATGGGCAAACAACTCTTTTTTCCCGACGCTGTAAAAGTAAAATGAATATGTTTTTTCCATGTTGATTGACAGTTTCAGATCGGCACTGCTGCTGCTGGTTTCACTAAATCATGACATGCTGGTAGTCATCGGCTGCTCGCTTCGTGTGAGCAGCCTGGCCACGCTTTTCGCCGCTGCCATCGGTCTGCCCCTCGGCTTTGTCATTGCGTTTAGCGCCTTTCCCGGAAAACGGTTTACCATTACCTGTCTTAATACGCTGCTCGCCTTGCCGACGGTGGTAATCGGACTGGTTGTCTACTCTTTTATCTCCCGACGAAGCATACTCGGCTCTCTTGATCTTCTGTACACGCAAACAGCTATGATTATAGGCCAGGTCATCCTGATCGTTCCCGTGATCACCACGTTGACCATCGCAGCCATCAACAGGATCGACAAGCGTTACCGGACGACGGCGCTGACCCTCGGTGCCAACCGGCTGCAGATGTCCTGGGTCATCTTCAAAGAGGCTCGTTACGGTGTCATCGCTGCAGTTATCGCCGCCTTCGGCCGGGTTATTGCCGAGATCGGGATCAGCATGATGTTGGGCGGCAATGCAAAAGGTTTCACTAGAACCATGACCACCGCCATGGCTTTGGAATATGATAAAGGAGAATTCGTTCTGGCCGTGGCCTTGGGAATCGTCTTGATGACCCTCGCCTTTGTCATCAATCTGATGTTCCATCTTTTCCAGGGAAAAACCGGCTCTGATGTTATATGAACTCGAGGCGGTAAAGAGAGTCTTCGGCGGAAGAACGGTGCTGGATATTCCTTCGCTTGCCCTTGAATCCGGGCTCATTTACAGCCTGATCGGTCCGAACGGGGCCGGGAAAACCACCCTTCTTAATCTTCTCGCGTTTCTCGATACACCGAGCAGCGGCGTGATCAGGTTTTGTTCCGAGCAGGTACGGTATGTTGAAAAGTTGCTTCTGCCGATAAGACGCCGAGTGGTTCTGATCGATCAGTACCCCATCTTGTTCACCGGTTCGGTCTTGAAAAATCTCGAGTTCGGTTTGAAGATCCGGAAAGTAAACAGGAAGAAAAGAAAAAACCTCATTGACCAAGCTTTGGATCTTGTGGGCATGCAGAATTTTGTCTCTTCTGAAGCACATAAACTTTCCGGGGGAGAAACCAAGCGGGTTGCCTTGGCCCGCGCCCTGATCGTCGAACCGGAAGTCTTGCTCTGTGATGAACCGACAGCTAATGTTGATGCCGAACATGTTGAGATTATACTTGATATCCTTGAATCGATTAATAGAGAGCGAAAAATTTCCATCGTAATGGCCACGCACTCACTCTCTCAGGCGAAGAAGCTTGCTCACCATACTTTGGTATTGAAGAATGGCCGGATGTCGAGCTTGCCCCAGGAAAATGTCATTCCGGTTCGATCATGGCAATACAGCGGCGGCCATATCATCTGCGATTTGACGGATACCCTCCGGATTAGTGTCAAACCGAATAAACCCCTTGATACTATGGGGAAGGTGCATATTTATCTGGATCCTGAACGAATCGTTTTGGTAAGAAACAAGCCAGTGGAACATCATCGAGGCCATATATTGCCCGGACGGATTTTGATGGCTGCGCAGGAGAGGAAAAGGATCAGTATCCGCGTCGATGCCGGAATACAGGTGAATGTCTCCATGACTGCGGCAGAATATCAAAAAATTCTGCCGGTCATCGGTGAAGATGTTTTTCTTCTTCTAGACGATCAGGCGCCGTCAATCGTCTAGGCGGCCGTTCTTAAGAGCCGTTACTTCAGATAAGAACAGCAATAATCAGTTAACTCAGAAACCTTAAGGTTGAAAGCTGACTTGGCCGGGACTTGGAAGGATGTTCCTTCACTAAAAGTCTGCCACTCCATACCCTCCTGCAGTTGAACCTGCAAGTTTCCGGACAGAATTTCCATTACTTCAGCGGAAACCGTTGTAAAACGGTATTCTCCAGGCTGCATGATTCCGAGAGTTTTTTGGGTTCCGTCGGCAAAGTGGATCGTTCTGCTTGTTACTTTGCCGTTGAAGTAAACATTAGCTTTTTTGGTAACTGTGACATTTTGAAATTCGGACATTGTATTTCTCCTTGTAAGGAAAGCTCATCGTTATAATTGTTGTTGGAAATGGAATCAATTACCGGTGAATGGTTAGAAGCTTCAGAGCGAGACAGACAAAAATTCCGCCTGCGATTCGATTTATGAGTGAACCTGTTTTGGAAAATCGTGACAGCCACTCGCCCAAGGCTCCAGCTAGAAGGGCAATCCCGCCGAACACGAGGATTGTTGCAAGGATAAAAATCAAACCCAACAGGAAGATTTGGACAGTCAACGAGCCGCGAGATGGATCGGCAAATTGTGGAAGGAATGCCAGGAAAAAAATCGAGACTTTCGGATTGGTGATATTCATTATGATGCCTCGGCGATAAAGTTTTATCACCGAAAGCTCAGATCGTCTGCCAAGGGAAAGAGTGCGGCTGGAATGCCGGAAAGCCTGCCAGGCAAGATAGAGAAGGTAACAGGCGCCAAGAGTTTTTAAGATTGTGAAGGCGACCACAGAGGTCTGGAAGATCACGGCAATCCCCAAGGCCACGGCCGAGGTGTGAACAACAAGCCCTGTGCAGAGGCCCATGGTCACAGCAAAGCCGGCAACTCTTCCCCGCAAAGCCGCTTGGGTGAGCACAAAAATATTGTCAGGGCCTGGGGCCAAAGCAAGCAAAAGAGACGCCAGAAAAAAGGTGGCGGTTGTTTCAACGGGCAGCATGAATCAGTTTTGATTTCAACCTCGCTCGGACGGCAAATTCAAGGTCTCCGACGGAAGTTTTCTAACGAGACCGCAGAGACCTAAGGAGTTCAATCGCCCCATGACGGCAAAAGGCACAACCCGACGGGTAGTGGCGAATTGCTACGGGTTCAACAGCCGTTCGATGCAGGCCTTAAGATCTTTGATTTTTACCGGTTTTGGGAAAAAGTCGTCGACTTTGCCACGCAGAGCCTCTACGGCTGCATCCAGACTGGCAAAAGCAGTGATCATAATGACCTTGGTCGCAGGGCACTCCTTCTTTACCGTATGCAAGACCTCCATGCCGTCAATGCCTTTCATTTTCAAGTCCGTGATCACTACATCGAAATTTTGTTCTTTTAACCTGGCCAGCGCAGGATCGGCACTGAGAAAGGTTTCGACTACATAGCCATCTTGTTCCAGGACCGCCTTGAGCATCTTGCCGACAATATTTTCATCGTCGATCACCATAATCCTCTGACCTTTCATGCTTCCTCCTCTATTGTGGGCTTATATACAGGTAATTCTATCGTAAAACATGTTCCGACCCCTTCGGTGCTACTGACTTTGATAATCCCTTGGTGGTTTTTTATAATGCCGTAGCTGACAAAGAGTCCCAGACCGGTACCGCTGGAGCCTTTGGTGGTGAAAAAGGGGTCGAACACGTGGGCAAGCAGATCCTGCGGAATGCCTTTGCCCGTGTCCTCGACTGTTATTTCAATATATTCACCGCCTTCCGGTAATTGCGTTTTGACGGTAAGGTGATCTCCCGAAGAGGAGGCCTGCAGTGAGTTTGTCATCAGGTTGATCAGGACCTCGAGGATCTGATCTTCGTCGATGAAGACGGGCGGAAGCTTTTCCATGAGATTCACATGTGTTTCTACGTTGCAGACATGAATCATGTTCTGTACCAGCTTGAGGCTTCTCAATACGACATTGTTGAGGTCTGTGATCTTGCTCTGTGACTTTTTTGGTTTGGAAAAGTCCAGGAGGTTGTTGACAATCTGTTTGATACGATGAGTCTCCTCTTCGATTTTCACCATGAAATCGACACGATCCTCCTTGCTCAGGTTATCGTAGATTTCCATATATGCCTGGGCGATCATGGAAATGTTGTTGAGAGGATTGCCCAATTCATGGGCAACACCGGCAGTGAGGATGCCCAGGGAGGCAAGTTTTTTAGCCTGAATAATCTGTTCTTCCCTGTTCTCCAGTTCTTTTGACATGGATTTAATGGCAGTCATGACGGATCCTAGTTCGTCATCGGGAACTTCCGGCGCTTTCGGAGTGAAATTTCCTTCCGAGATGGATACCACAACCTTTTTTATTTCCTTGAGTGTTTTGAGCATGTTGAAGAAGGTCATATAACGAAGGCCTATTGCGGCAATCATGATAAAGACCAGAGAGGTGAACAGCTGTCTCTTCGAATGCGAAAGAATCTCGTTGACTTTCCTGCGTTCGAGATGGGTGATATGATTGGAGAACTCGCGGAGCTTTTGCCCTGCTTCGCGCATGCCCGCCTGCATTCCGGCGGGTTGGTCGGGGTTGTTTCTGACCTTATCGGCCTCAGCTCGATATTTCATCAGACTTGATTTGAGTTTTTCGAAATTTTGTCTTCCGGTGGCCTTGGTGATATCAGGTTCCACTGAGTCCAAAGTTTCCATGCTTTCGCTTATCATTTGATCGATTTCAGCGAGGGCAGATTTGTCTTTGTAGAGAAAGTAATTTTTTTCCGACAGACGCATCTCAAGAAACGAGGTGTTGAGATCATCGGCAATTTCGGTGAAACGCAGTTTTGTTAGAACGAGATCAAGATTTTCAAAAGCGAAAAATCCGGTCAGCGCGATCAGTATGATAACGGAAATATTGGCAAGATTGATTTTATGGACAATCTTCAATTTTACTCCCCCTTATTTGACCGGGTTGTATTTTTCAGCTTCGCCTTGTTCCTTCCTGGCAGGCCAATACCAGACTGCTCCGTCGGCGACCATAAACAGGCCGGCGACAACGAGGGTGGAGTCCAGTATCGTCAGTATACTGAAACCGAAATATTTCATAAAGCCAAGACCGATACTAATGAAAGTAACACCCGTCCGAATAAAGGCCAAACCTGTCCTGGCACGAGCATAGATGGTCCGGTAACAACCGGCAACAGTACGCTGCCCGGCAAGGGATGTCCGTTCATGGGCAAGAGACGACCGTACCTTGTTGTCCAGCGACGGTTCGATGAAAACGCAGAAATTAGGCAGGCTGTTGCCGAGACGCGCCAGCATGGTCTGCTTTGGTTTTGAATCCTTCGGCTTTAGCTCGGCGAACTGATACCCCTCGAGAAAATAAAGTGTGGCACCGGTTACTTCTACCAATGTCTGATGTCTGGGAGGTCTTAAGACTGAAGTTTTTGTGCGGAAGTAGGTGGCGATGCCAAGTGTGATAATTACAAAACCGGAGGCAATCATCACCCAATCGTAGGGTATATAAGATAAATTTTTGAGGTGAAGCAAGGCTCTTCCCAGTCCGATAAGTGCGAAGCCCCAGCGGAGAAGGCTGAGGTGGGTCCGGGCTTTGGCAAAATCTGTTCTATAACAGGCTAATTTGGTCCGCCAGCGGGCCATGGTGTTTCGCCAATAGGCAAGTCCGGTACGCTCGTTTCCGATGATGTGTTCAGGAACGGAGTTGACGAAGTCCTGGATAAAATTTCGGATATCCTCCCCCAAGGCGATTCTGAATTCAAATATTTTGCCCGGAAAATATCTTCCGACTTCTGCACGCGTCTGAGGATCCTGCGGGTCACGGGAAGCAATCACCACGGTTTCCCCGTCTTTTATTATCGGAAACCACTGGCTGGTGCAGAGCATTTCAGCGTCCAGGCCTGCCAGCAATTCCGGTGGAACGGGAAGCCGTTCGTCGTACTCAATCCAATGACATTGATAATGTGAAGAGAGGGTTTCAAGGATCCTGCGTCTGGGAATCAGATAGTCGTGGCGCAGAACTGACTCGGCATCCATACCGCGGGAGGCGGCATCGGCACATGCTTGGGCAAGATGTTCCCTGTTGATGACGCCGGTCTCCACCAACGGAAGAAGCCGGTCAAATTCTTCAGTCGTTATATGATTACAGATCGTCATGACTAAACACCACTTTTTTCCAGAACGGTGACGGTGTCGCGTAATCGGGAAACATGATCTCCATATCGGCAAAGCAGTAGGGAAATTCCTTTTTTGTTTTTTCCGCCGGTAAATGCCAGTAAAAACCGTCTGTTATGAGAAAAAGACCAACGGCCATCAAGGCGCAGTTATGAAAAGACCAGAGGAGATTGGCCGAGCCGAAATACACCTGAAGACCCATGCCGATGGAGAAAAAGCTTGCACCTGTCCGGATGAAGGACATGCCGGTTCTGGAACGGGCCATGATGGTTCTCAAACGTGATTTAACATTGCGGCGTTCAGCGATGAGAGTCCGTTCCAAGGCGAGTCCTGTTGTACCCCATATCCCCGGAGCGTAAGATCCTTTGATGGTAAGAGAAGGAGGGAGGTCGTCCAAATGCATCCGCTTGTGAAAGGGACGGAAAATAAAATCCCAGATAGATGTTTTTTGTGATGTCTCCATGATAGCCTTGGCACTTTCCTTACTTGTTTGCCTCCCGGGAATATACCAATGGAAACCCTCCAAGGTCATGGTTATCCCCATCAGAATCAAAGCAAAATCGAGAATATTCCATGCACTGAAAGGAAATTGTCTCAAAAGGGCAATTCCGAGCCCAGAAAAGGCGATCCCCGTACGGGTAAAAGCGAGTCCCGTACGAGCTCGAGCCATCTTGGTCCGATAACTAGCGAGAAACGTCCGTTCCTCGGCCAGATCTGTTCTATCGATGGCCAGAAAGCGTCGTCGCATAACCGGAGTGAGTTTGTTCCAACGATTGCGAAGATCTTTTGCTCCTTCAACGGGTCGTGTCCGTTTATACGTCGTGTGGCCCAATTCGGAATCAAATTCGATAATCGTGGTCCCGAAGGTGGGTTCTGTAGGCGAGTAATCGATTTCAGGGGTATTCTCTCGCTTTTTGTCTTGCGACCATTTGAGACCATCGATGGCTAAAATCGACGTATCGAAGTAAGATCCCTCCGATGACGGCCCTTTGGGGCTTCTGGTCATTTTTCTTGCCGGAAGATACCATTTGAGTCCGTCGATGGCCATCATCATTCCAGTTACAAGTAAAACGATTTCAAGTAGGTTGAGTATTCCTATTCCAAATATTCTTAGCAATACCAATGAAATGGATGTGAAGGCAAGGCCGGTGCGAATAAAGGCGAGTCCGGTTCTCCCTTTGGCAAGCATGGTTCTGTATTGAGCCAGGAGAGTTCGCTGCTCCGCCAGGTAGGTACGCATTCGGGCAAGAGGGGTCCTGCCGGCTGAGGCAGGAAAGCCCGGATTGACATCCTGGGAGTTTTCGATCAGGCGTTTGATATCGGAAGGGAGCGTAACCAGTACCCGAACCTTGGCGACTTTTAAAGCCTTTCTAACCGATTCGACAAGAGCGGGGTCTCTTGGATTTGATGTTGCTATACACGCTTCGGATGCTCTTACAGCGATGGGAAACCAATATGGTTTTTCTGAACTGTCAATATTTATAAGAGGAAGATAGGCTGGTTTTAGAATCATCTCGTCGTATTCGGTGAATGCAACACCAAAATGTTCCGAAAGAAGAACCAGCGCAACATTTTTTGATATTTTTTTGTCACTGACCAGCTCATCAAGGTAGCGGGCTGGGTCGTCTTGTTTTGAGAATATTCCTTTCAGCTCTTTTTGTTCGGTCCAGTTTCCGAATTTTGTATCGGATGGATTTGGCGCCTGGCTGATGGATGCGTCCGAAGATGTCGGACCGGTTGGTTTTGAAATCATCATCCCATTGTTCATTCACTCGCGGATTCAGGTGTAATGTTTACTTATTTCAATAAATTATTGCGGAGGATAAAAAAAAGCAAAAAAGGCCCGGGGCCGTGAATTTTTTCTAAAAAATATTTTTTCCCCCCTCCTTTCCTTCTCTACCGATTCCCCAATCACAGATGAATAAACATAAATTTCATTAAATTCAAGCTTCTTCTTCC
>JBJKQT010000109.1:0-42413 GCA_046705065.1 Desulfocapsaceae bacterium | reverse complement strand
AGCTTTTGGTTTAAATCTGGATGAATGATTATTATATCATATGCAATCGCCTTAAAAGGTGCAACTTCTCTCCATAAGGTATGCAAAACGGTTTTTCAAGGAGCAAATCATGAAGATACTCATCGTCGAGGATGAATATATCAGCCGGGTTCTTTTAACAGAAATGCTCTCCGGATATGGCGATTGCCATACGGCAATGACTGGGAAGGAAGCCATCGAGATATTGCAGACGTCATTCGAGATGGATGCTCGGTTCGATCTGGTGTGCCTCGACATCATGATTCCCGAGCTCGACGGACAAGAAGTTTTACGCCGAATCCGTGAGATGGAAAAAGGACGAAATATTAATGGCATGGATGCAACGAAGGTCATTATGACAACCGCATTGGATGACTCAGAAAATATAATGCAGGCCTTTGCCGGAGGACGATGCGAGGCGTATCTTACAAAACCCTTAAGCAAAGCAAAACTAATCCGACAACTCAAAGATCTGGAATTAATAAATTAAAAGTGTTCAGATATCGATCTTCCATGGGTGGTTGCCCGTTTTGTGCTCTATTCTCCAGACTTTTTTTTCATTTGCTTGTCTTCTTGTTTTTGTCAAAAATTTGTGTAACAATAGTTTTCCATGAACGGTTATCAGATCGTCCCGGTGTGGTAATCAGGCGTTGTGATTACCAGAGAAGGGGGTTCCTGTCTGGGGGCGGAAGTCACGAGGCGTGGCTTTTAAGCCCTTTCATGCTTAGTTTAACACCCTGCTGTGTTGTAATTGCATGATTGTGATATGCTTTTTTTGGGGGAAGCGGCCATGACCTCGCAACAATATGTCAATCAAATTAAAACGTATCTCTGCCAACAGTTCAACTTGGGTGATGAGCAAGTCAAAGAGATGATGCCCAGCTTTATCTCGACTCTTGCAGGTCATATGTCCAATCTTGAAAAGGCGTTGCAAAGCGGCGACTTGAAAGTTCTGGGTAAATCGGGTCACACGATCAAGGGTGCCTTTTTAAATCTCGGATTGTCTGAGTGTGCTGAAATCGCTTTGCAAATAGAACGCAGGGGAAAAGAGGAAGACCGGTCTGCCGATTTTGCCAAGATGGTTGCACGTCTTCGAGAAAAAATAGATGTAATAACCAGCAGCAACTGATGGCGTCTTACTCAGTTTCCACCGTTACAGAGCAAAGTATACTCTTTGGCAAGCGTACTGCTCCGCAGGAAAATCTAAGATCTACAACGTAAAATATCCAGCAGTCTATTATGAATATCGTCAAAACCGCCGTTTGACAGAACGGCGACGACATCCCCCGTCTTCAGTGTTGTTCGCAAATATTCGAGAATATCATCGGTTGTCGGGAATGAAAAGGCGACCAGATGCCTTGTCTTCAGGTCATCAGCCAGTTTTTCGGAGGAAAAATGATCTTCGGGTGCGACATTTTCCAGCGGAACAGGTCGGCGGATAAGAATCTCATCGGCTGCATCAAAGGCGGTGACGTAGTCGTTTTGGAAGATCGCCCGTCGTGACGAGTTCGTCCGTGGTTCGAAAACACAGACCAGCCGGTGGCCGGCGTACGCGCTCTTCAATCCTTCAAGGGTTTCTTTTACTGCAGTGGGATGGTGGGCAAAATCGTCTACAACGATGACGCCTCCTTCGATTCCACGTACTTCCTGACGTCTTTTCACTCCTTGAAAAGTTGAAAGCCCGCCTTGGATGGTCCGCAGGTCGACTCCGATGTGGTTGAGAACAGCGGTAACGGCCAGACTGTTCAGACAGTTATGACGGCCGGAGAGAGATACGCACATTTCAGCCCACTTATCCCCTTCACGCATAACCGTAAAGTGACTTTTTCCACCAGCAAATGAGACATCGGCTAGCGACCAGTCGAGATGGGCGGAGAGCCCGTATCCCAAAACCCGGCAGGAGGCGTCTTCTACGACTTCGGCGACATTTTTGTCATCCAGATTGGCGATTATCAGACCGTTTTGGGGAAGAAGAGAGACAAATTTAGCAAACGAGCGCTTGATCTGGTCAAGATCGGTAAAGATATCGGCGTGATCGAATTCGAGTGATGTTATGATGGCAATATCAGGCCGATAATGAAGAAATTTCGATTCTTTGTCAAAAAAGGCGGTATCGTATTCATCACCTTCCGAGATGAAATATCTGCCGGCGCCTAAGCGGAAATTGCCCCCGAACTCCCGGACGATTCCGCCTATCATAAAAGAAGGGTCAAGTCCGGCGTGGTTGAGCGTTGCGGCGAGAAGCGAACATGTAGTGGTTTTACCATGTGTCCCGGCTACAACAATGGAGGTTTTATGTGCTATGAAAAAACGGGATAGCGCCTGCGGAAACGAAAGGTACGGGATCTGCATTCCTGCAAGTGCAGCAGCTTCGGGATTTTTTCTTGTGATGACATTGCCGACAATGACAAGATCCGGACGGGGAGTGAGGTTAGCCACGCCATAGCCGGTCTTGACTGGTATCCCAAGGTGGTCGAGAAAGTCGGACATTGGTGGATAGACATGATTGTCCGAGCCGCTCACCTGAAAGCCGGACTGTTGCAGCATTCCGGCGAGGGCTGCCATTCCCGTTCCGCAGATGCCCATGATGTGGATGGATTCGATACGGTCGGGGGCCAGATTGAGTTGAGGATCAAGTTCCATGAATCTTATTCGGATCGGGACGATTTTTTTACCGTGGCGTAAATATCTTTGAAGATCTGGTCGAAGTTCGCCGGAGTCAGTCTCCCTACTTCTATGAATTTGATGGCGATTTCCTTGGTTATCTTCAAAACGGTTTCATCTGAGACCGGTTGGGTTTTTCCCTGTCCGGTTGAGCTTTCTTTTAGAGGTTGCGGCATAGCAGCACCTGGAGTTTTCGTTAAAAAAAACAGCCTCTGCCGTTGGAAGAAGGCCAATTCGTCACGAAACGGCAGAGGCGTCTTCCGATCAGGAAAAACCGATCAGGCCCTTCCCGGGGAAAAAAGAAGTTTAAGGCAACTTGGTCAGTTTCTCCATATCTATTTTGCCGGCATAGGCCATGAGATCTTCGCGTTTGATATTGCTTCCTTCCACGGTGACAAGGAGATTGTTGCCGATGACGATATTGACGGTTCCCGATGTTTCCTTATAGTCGACAATGGCTTTTTGGCCGTTGATCAGTTCGAGCTTTCCGGCCGATGAGGCGAAAATCGGATTGCTGAACATCATCATCATGGATTGCATCATCGGTGAATCGGTACTGTATCTCACCGTGATCGTAGAATCGTTTTTGACATACTTGCGTTCCGCTGTCGTTGCACCTCCGAACATCGCAGAACCCATGGCTTTACTGTCGGCCTGTTGGGCTGTCCATCCCGGAAGAGGGTCGGGGAGTAATTTCCCCAAAGCTTCTCCTTTTTTTTGACGAATCATTTGACTGGCATAATCAAGGCTGGTCACTGCCGCTGTAAATTTGCCGTCTTTATAATGTTGAATCGCTTCATTGATTGTCTTCATTACGGGATCTTCCACGGCGTGTGACGAAACGGGAAGAGAAATGGAAAAAAGCAACGCGATTGTGAAAATAAAGAACCTCCGTAACATCCCCTTCTCCTTGCTGAATATACTCCACAATACAAGTTGTAAATACAGTACAGGCCCCGCCGTTTAAACGGTTTATTCCATTGACCTCGATCTTGGAGATTTTCGCCACAGTTGTCCGGCCCGATCGTTGCCTGCCGTTTTGTTCCCCAAGGAATGCTTCTTACCATTGTTGAAGCCCGGAATCAAGAAAAGGATGATCTGCAGGTGGCAACGCTTGACGTTGATTCGAAAGTCGATTTAGAGGGGATCCGTGGTCAAAAAAGGTGCTGCGCTTATCTTGTTTGCAGAGACCAGATCCACCACCCTCTTGAAAGAGCTCAGGATCATCAACTGTTCCCACTCGGCCAGCTTGGTGTATCTTTCGATAAATGTCTCCTGCAGGGGAGGAGGCACCTGGGCCAGGATTTTACGACAATGATCGGTTATCCTGATTCTGACCCGGCGGCGGTCCACTGCATCACGGGTTCGCTCTATGAACTCTCGCTTTTCGAGTCGGTTGAGGATATCGGTGACGGTGGCCTGACTCAAACTGATTGATTTGGCGAGCTCCGTTACCGACAGCGAATCGTGATTGGCAATTTCGTTAAGGATGATCAATTGAGGGCCCGTGATGCCGTAACGACGCCCTAAATCCTTTGAATTCATTGAGATCGCCTGAATGATCTTACGAAGCGATAAAAGCATTTCTCTGCATCTTTGTTCGGAGGGCAGCGTTTCAATAGCGATAAATTCGTTTTCCATCCATAAACCTCTTTTTTCCCCTGGTTTGGCTCTTACTGCTTTTTCCCTAGGTTAGAGCTTTGAAGGAGCTCTTCTTACACCATGTTTTGAACCTTTTCCATAAATATCATAAATTAATATCGTACAGTATGCTTATATTAGACAATACCCCTATAATATATATAGAATACTAATTAAAAATTAATTTTTCAAATAGAGGGGTCGTTTACTGTATAATTGTTCTTAACTGTTTATAATATCATTTGTTATTTTAAGTATTCGTGTGTTGGACTATCCTCGGAAATGCTATGAATGGCGGCGTAATTAGCTTGACAAAACTTAGAATAAAATATATCGAGTTCTATTAAAATTAAAATCGATATATTTGAAAATACACCGTTGGTATCCAGGTGGATCTATCCAATGCCGTAATATTTTGTTTTTTAGTGAGAAAAGGAAATGTATTCAAAAATGATGGTGAATGATTTTTCGAGGACCATTGACAATGGAAAGGTCCTTCGATTTTTGGGTGCCAAAAAAGGAAAACGCGTTTCCGTGTCTGTTCAGCATCGCATAGATAGCCTGACCCAAAAAATGGGTGCGTTGATACGGCCGCGATTGATATCGCGCCGGTTACCCCTTGTTTCTACAGATACCGGCGGAATCGAGCTTGGGGGCGGAATTCGTTTTCGAAGCCCCAAGCTTGCCAAAGCGGTCGGCAAAGCGGAGCAGATATGCTGTTTCATAGCGACCATAGGTCACGGCATTGATGGTGAAATTAAAAGACTCATGAAGGCAGGCCGTTATGCCGATGCCTATGTATTAGATGCCATCGGGTCGATGTCCGCTGAAAATGTCGTTGAACAATACTATCAACGTACAGCGAAGAAGGCGTCGAAGAAGAATAAAGGGGTGACATTGCGTTTCAGCCCCGGTTACTGTGATTGGCCTCTTGAGCAGCAACAAGCGTTATTTTCTCTACTTAGAGACCATCCATCACTTGATGTCACCCTGAACGGGAATAGCCTGATGTCACCTCGTAAATCGGTCTCCGGTCTTTTCGGCATCCTGCCCACAGGGAGCTCAGGTGTCAATCCCGCCTACAATCCCTGCACGATGTGCAAAAAGCACGATTGCATTGCCAGACGAAGCCATTGAGACAAGGCTTCTTATTGCAAACAGCAAGCTAAATGTCAGCCAAGGAGAGAATTCATGATGTTGAAAGGTTTGGACGGCGGTCGTTACAGGCCGCTTGCAGATACCGATATTGAAAAAATTCACCAAAACGTCCTACGCGTTTTTTCAGAAGTCGGAGTTCAGGTGAACCATGATGAGGCGTTGGAAATATTTAAAAGAGCCGGGGCCAAGGTGGAAAACGGGTCAAGCATCGTCAAGTTTGATGAGAAAATGGTCATGGAATTGATCGGGGAGGCTCCGTCTGTTATCAATCTTTGCGGACGCGAAACAGATGGATCGCTTGATTGTAAAATCGGCGGTAAACGAGTGTACATGGGAACAGGCGGAACAGCCTTGAACGTTCAAGATCCCGGTTGTACCGACAATCGCCGTTCACAGGTCCGCGATATCATGAATATGGCACGGATGGTCAATGAGCTTGAGAATATTCATTTTTATATGCTCAATATCTTTCCTCACGATGTGGAACGCGAAGATATCGACGTGAACCGTTTCGGCGCCGCCTTAAACCGCACGAAAAAGCATATCATGGGCGGGGTCTATACCGTTGAAGGCATCCGCAATGTAATTAAGATGGCCGAGATGATTGCCGGTTCCGCCCAAGCTTTGCGTGAGCGCCCCTTCATTTCCATGGTAGCTTGCATCATCAGTCCGTTCAAACTCGACGAGAGCTACGGCCGTCTGGCCATTGAAGTTGCGCGTAACAAAATTCCCCTGGTCGTGCCTGCCGAGCCGTTGTGCGGCGCCACCGCTCCCGTGACGCTGGCCGGGAATCTGATCGTGGATTGTGTGGATACGCTGACCGGGGTTATGCTGGCACAGTTGGTCAATCCCGGAACTCCGGTTCTGTTCGGCTGTATTTCTTCGATAACCGATCTGCGAGACATGAAATATCTAGCCGGGGCCGTGGAAATGGGACTTTTAAACGCTGCCGCCGCTCAGATGGCCCAATTCTATAAACTTCCTATTTATGCCACGGCCGGTATGTCCGATGCCAAAGTAAATGATGCCCAGGCCGGCTATGAATCAGCGATCACCAATCTTTTAACTGCCTTGGCCGGGGCTAATTTTATTCATGATGCCGCGGGGTTTTTGGAATTCTGTATGACGGCCTCCTTTGATAAGCTGGTCATCGACAACGAAATTATCGGCATGGTGATGCGGGCTGTTCAGGGGATACAGGTGGACGATACCACGCTTGCGTTTGACGAGATCAGGAAGGTCGGACCGGGTGGGCACTACGTTTCCTCACGGCATACCCGTCGTCATATGCGTTCAGAACAGTACATGCCGACTTTAAGCGACAGGAAAAACAGGGATATGTGGTTTGAGGCAGGCGAAAAAGATGCCGGAGCACGCGCCACAGAAAGGTCTCTGTCCATTCTCAATGCGGATCCGGAATCGATGATCGGCAAAGATGTCCGAAAAAGAATCATCACTGAAATTCCAGGTATCCGTGAATTCTTGATGGCGTAGTGGTTCGATCATAGTCTAATCTGGAGCAACAAATGATTATTATTGGAGAAAAAATCAATGCCACGCGTACCCAGGTACGTGAAATCATCGAAAATCGTCGATCAGAAGATCTTACCTCCCTGGCCGATACCCAGGCCCGTGGCGGGGCGACTATAATTGATGTCAACGTGGCAACCGGCACCGGTACCCAGGAGGATGAGGTTAATGCCATGCAGTGGGCGGTGGAGGTACTCTGTGAGTCTACGGACAAACCCTTGTGCATCGACAGTGCGGACCCGGATGTTCTGGCTGCAGGACTTCAGGCAATGAACGGCAGACAAGCCATGATCAACTCCGTCAAGGCCGACGACCACTGTCTCCGGTCCGTTTTGCCTCTGGCTGCGAAATACGGCACTCCGGTTGTGGCCCTGGCAATGGACGACAAGGGTATCCCGAAAACCGTAGAAGGGCGTATCGGTGCCTGCCGGCAGATCGCAACAGCTTGCGCCGATTTTAAAGTTCCTCTGGAACATCTTTATTTCGATCCCCTGGTTCTCCCGGTATCTGCAGATGAAACCCAGGGCAAGGTGACCCTGGATACCCTGGCCGCCATCAAGAAGACATTTCCCGCGGCTCTCACAACCATGGGGCTTTCCAATATCTCGTATGGGTTGCCCGGCCGCACCGAACTGAATGCCGCTTTCATGCAGATGGCGGTTTTTGCCGGTCTTGATTCTGCCATCATGGACCCTGCGAATGCTTTCATGATGGCGGCAGTGCGCACCGCCGAGGCCCTCATGGGGAAAGATCGCCATTTCCGCCGCTATACCCGAGCGCTGAGAAAGTCCTGATCACAATTTGACAAATAAGGAGAATTCAATGGATACGGAGTTTCGACCAGGAGCCGTCGTTCAACCGTATGAACGCCTGCTGCCTGATCAGATAGTAGAGCTTCATCGTGCATCGCTTGCGATACTCGAAGAACCTGGGATCTGGTGTTATAACAAGAAAGCGGCCGGACTTTTTGCCAAGGCCGGAGCCAATGTAACCGAAACCAGCGAACATGATCAGCCGTTGTGGCGTATCAGTCTGCCGTCCTCCATGGTCGAGGAAGCCATCGCGAAGGCCCCGCCATCGTTTGTTTTGGGCGCCCGCGATCCTAAAAACCGCCTGTTGCTCGATGCAGAGGTCCCGAGAATCTATTTCGGCTCAGGATCGGAGACCAATGTCTGGCTCGAGACCAAGATGGAGACATATCAAAGTTCCGAGAACCCTGAACGGAGCATTCAGGTGCCGGAATATAAGGAATTGCGAGGTAATGCCGAACTGTTATGCCGGGCAGCCAACCTCTGCGAGCATCTCGACAACCTCGATTTCTTCATCCGGCCGGTCAATATTCAAGATCCGGGCGTTGATGAGAACAATCATGATGTCAATAAGTTCTTTGCCAGTTTGAACAATATTACCAAACATGTTCAAGCCGGACTGACTCGTCTTGAAAGCCTGCCTGATGTGGTACGGATGGCTGAGATCATTGCCGGAGGTCCCGCGGCTTTGCATGACAACCCCATTATTTCTTTTATTGCCTGTGTCTTTAAAAGTCCTTTGCAGCTGGTTAAAGATACGGCTGACAAGGTGTTTGCCATTGTCGAGGCGGGACTTCCACTGGTTATCTCATCGTCGCCCCAGGGTGGTTCATCGGCCCCCATCCAGGAAGCAGGGATGGTGGCGCAGATCAACGCCGAAATTTTGGCCGGGATTACCATGGTCCAGCTGATACGGCCTGGCGCTCCGGTGCTTTATGGCAGTGTGCCGGTACGTGCACGTATGGATGATTTGCATGACTTGTACGGATGCCCCGAGTTCAACCAGTACAATATCGACTGTGCTCAATTGGCAAGATTCTATCGGATTCCGTGTTATAGCACGGCGGGGGTCGGTGATGCCAAGGTGCCGGGAGCCCAGGCGATTTTTGAAAAACTCTTTACCCATCAATATATGGCCATGACCGGCGCACAGTACATCCACTATGCGTTCGGGCTGTTGGATCGCACCAATACTTTCTGCCCGGTTCAGGCTGTGATCGACAACGAACAGATCGGCAAGGTCAAGCACTGTCTTCGCGCCCCAAAGGTGGACAGCGAAGAGACGCGATCGGCAGTGGCCATGGTTGGGAAGGTGATGTCGTCCAGCCATAGGTTATATGCCCGTCATGCCCGAAAGGCAATCCACGCAGGCGACGTTTCAGATCCGTATGCGTTCGGAGCCAAAGACCAGCGTGACCGTGTTGTGGAATTGGCTTTGGCCGAACTTGAACGCCTTGAAAGGCAGACCCCGCCGCATCTTCCCAAAAATGTGGTGGAAGAGATATTTGGAACCATTCCGGGACTTCTTCCCACTCTGCGGCAGTGGAAGCAATTGTAGGACAACCACGTTGTTCCGAGTGTAAGGATGACGGAGACAACAAATAAGGAGATAGACATGAACGAGCAGGAGTTAATCGAGACTATAGCATATAATGTAATCCAGGGCCGTGTTGCTGCTGAAGATGAAGGCTACGACGAGGGCCTGGAAGGGAAGCCGGCTGTGACCGAGTTGGTGGAAACGGCAATCGCCCAGGGAATAAATCCGAAAAAGATCATCCTCGAAGCACTCACCGGTTCCATGGAGACGGTGGGAGAAAAGTTCGACAAAGGGGAATATTTGATTCCCGATATGCTGGCTTCAGCCGAATGTGTCGGGGCAGCCATGGATCTCTTGAGTCCCCATCTGGCAGGCGCCGGTGTCGAGAGCAAAGGTACCTTTGTTTTGGCGACCGTTGCAGGAGATCTGCACGACATCGGCAAAAACATTGTGGGCATAATGCTCAAGGGCGCCGGGTATGATGTGCATGATCTCGGAAACGATGTTGGCGCCGACCGCATCGTTGCACAAGTTAAAGAGAAGAATGCCGGGTATATTGGATTGTCCGCGCTTCTGACAACTACCATGCGCGAGATGAGAACCGTCATCAAAGTTTTGGCTGATGAAGGTTTGCGGGATAAGGTCAGAGTGCTCATCGGCGGCGCACCTACATCAGAAAACTTTGCCCGGGAAATCGGGGCCGATGCCTATTGCCGTGATGCCTTTCACGCCATTGATATCTTAAAGCAAATGGCCGCATAAGCGAGGAGGGGATCATGGCGGAAGAACAAGCCTATACTCAGGCGGCCACAACGGGAAAGTATGAAAAGTCTTCGGGGTTGCTGGGTAAATACGATAATGTCAGGCGTTTTTGGGAAGATCAACTCACCGGCATATTTCTCCGTCCGGCTTTAAATGAGCTGGTCGCCAGAAAGACCGGGGACTTGGAACGTCTGCGCATACTTGACCTTGGCTGCGGCAACGGGGACGGTTATGACTTGATTATGGAGGTCAATACAAAGGATCCCGGTATTTATGAATATATTATTGCTGCAATCACTCCGGATCGTTTGCGATCCTACGTAGGCGTCGATATCAACGAGGAACTTCTCAATCAGGCCCGTGCTTTTTACGGCAATAACTCCAAGATGCGCTTTATCCGCGAAGATTTTTCCGCGGGTCTGCCCCGGAAAATCAAGGATATGGAACCATTTGACGTCTATTTTTCCTCGTACGGCACGTGGTCGCACCTCCACGACGATCAAGCTGTTGCCCTGATCGCCGATATTTGCCGCCAGGCGGCGGACAAGGCAATCCTGGTGGGAGATTGGTTGGGGCGCTGGGCATACGAATGGCAGGATCTCTGGGATGCCCCCCTGGATAAGGAGTATTGGATGGACTACCGGATCTCCTATATTTATCCGAAGGAGGAGCGCGACAAAACGGATGTGGCCGTATTCCCGTTGCGCTTGATGTGCCGTGATGAAATCCAGCGCATCATAGATGCCGCAGCTCGTGAGGCGGGCTGCAGAATCCGGCCGCTCAAGTATTTCGATCGGTCGATTCTGGTGGGGCGCCATATGGAAACCGGCGAATACAACGCAAACAGTCCGCCTCTCCGCCATGCTGTCAATTCGTTGTTCGAAAGCTATGCCAGAACCGATCTGGACACCTTGATGGTAGATCACGTGGGCAGGCACGGTTTTAACCAACTCAACACGTTCTTCGAGTCGTTTTTCATGGCTGCCAACACCCTGGTTGCCCATACCAGAAATCTTTTATCGGAGTATGATGCAGAATCCGGTGGACTCCGCACTATCCCGGAGATCAAGCCGTTTTATCCGGAACCGCTCAAAGAGGCCATGCATTCGATGCAGCGTGTGATTCAAGGCGTTGGCTGGCTTCCCTGGGGAGATGTGCGTGCCAATGTCATAGAACCCCATCTTGGGTATTCATTGCGAAAACTGGAGATGGAGTTGCAGCCCGGCATCGGTGTCGGTCACAGTCTATGTGGTATTTTTGAGATCATTAAGGAGTAAATCCAGAAAACATTGAGGAGGAAAACCATGTGCGGTATTGCCGGGTGTATCGGTATCAACGACAATGAAACCATAGAGCGCATGTTGGACGCGCTTGGTCATCGTGGTCCGGATGACCGCGGCATTCACACACATGGCCGGTATGTCTTCGGGCATACGCGCCTCTCCATCGTCGATGTTGCCAGGGGCAGGCAACCGATTCTAGCCAAGGATGGCGACGCCGGGATCATCTGCAACGGGGAAATCTATAATTTCCTGGCGATACGGGACAGGTTGTCCGGTACATACCCGTTTGCGACACATTCGGATTCCGAAGTTATCCTGGCTCTTTTTCAAGAAAAGGGCCAGGATTGCATCTACGATCTCGACGGCATGTTTGCCTTTGCCCTGTATGACGGCGACCGGTTCATGCTGGCCAGGGACCCCATCGGGATCAAACCGTTGTATTACGGCTACAAAGACGGCCATTTCTATTTCAGCTCCGAGTTGGGGGCCATGAGCCTCTCCGGCGTACCCGAAGTTCACGAATTTCCTGCAGGGCATTTTTATACACCGGAGTTGGGATTTAAGCGTTATTACCAGGTTCCCGCACCAAAAGATTTCCATCTGACCGATGAAAAACATGCGGCAGATTTGATTCGCTCTACACTGACCCATTCTGTTAAAAAGCGTTTGTTATCGGACAAGCAAATCCACGTCGGCGCCTTTTGCAGCGGCGGTCTTGACAGCAGCTTGATTGCCGCTCTGGCAGCATTGGACATTCCCCATCTGCATACTTTTGCCGTGGGAATGGAGGACGATGCGGGAAAGCAGAGCGACGATCTGATAGCCGCGCGCATGGCTGCTGCCCATATCGGTTCGACTCATCACGAATATATCATCACCGAGGATGAGTATTACAAGGTTTTACCAGATGTTATACAAAAGCTCGAAACTTACGATCCCTCCCTTGTCCGTTGCGCTGTGCCATGCTATTTTACCTGCAAGCTGGCCGCCGATTACGTTACCGTCGTCTTGACGGGGGAAGGGGCCGACGAGGCGTTTGCCGGCTATCACTATATGAAACGTTTCCCAATGGCCGGGATCAATGCCGAGTCCAGGAGGCTTATTGAAGGAGTGCATAATATCAACCTGCAAAGGGCTGATCGCATGGGGATGCTGTTCAGTCTGGAGCTGCGCGTACCGTTTTTCGACACCGCCCTGATCGATCTCGGAATGCGGATTGCGCCTGAATTAAAAATCGTTGAAAATGGAGAAGACAAGGTTGAGAAATGGATTTTGCGTAAAGCCTTTGACGGCACCGGTCTTCTGCCGCAAGAGATTTTGTGGCGCACCAAGGTCCAGTACACCCAGGGGGCAGGGTGCGAGCACCTGGGTGAGCAGCTGGCCGAAAAAGAGATCTCCGATGACGATTTAGCGGGCATACAGGCCGAATTCCCCACTGCCGTGATCAACAGTAAGGAAGCGGCCTATTATTTTCGTATTTTCAGAGAGTTCCATCCACAGAATTCAGTGCTGGGGTCCATTGGTATCTGGAGCGGATTTGATTTCGCCGAAGAGCGGCAAAAAGTCAGTGGAACCATGTCTGCTTGAACCATCGCCTTCGCATCCGCGCTCGTTTTATCCTCGTATGTCTTCTTCTCCACCGTGATCGGTTCATACCGGTTGCGCAAGTGGCGTGTCCGTGGTAGAGTCTGTCCGTTTTTTATTCGTTATAAATTCCCAATGATTTCATCTTTAACCCGGATGTATTGCACATACCGGAGGGTAACATGAAACGTCGAACTGTTGTCCTCGCCGCCATTTTAGTTCTCGTTGCTGCAGGCATTGTGTATTGGATGACCTGGAAGCCGCAACAAATTGTTCTCACTGGTATTGTGACAACGGATGATGTGCAGGTAAGTTCCTTGATCGAGGGACGTTTGCAGAAACTTTTGGTTCGTCAGGGTGAGACGGTCCAAAGGGGGCAGTTGTTGGCTGTTGTCCAACCTCAAGAATGGCAGGCTGACAAGGATTATTATGTTCACAGTGAGGAGGAATCGGCCGATCAGGTAGCCGAGGCGATGGCCAATCTCGAATTGCAGGAAGCGCAAACGCGGGAGAAAATTCGACAAAGCGAAGCCACATTGGCAATGGATCAGGCCCAGGTAAAGCAGGCAAAAGCCGATCTGGAATATGCTGAAATTTCCTACCACCGGGCCCAGGCGATGCGGAGCCGGAATGTCAACTCGCAGCAGGACTACGACCAGGCGCGGACCAACTATTCCTCGGCAAAGGCCCATGTCGATGTGTTGGAAAAACAGGCGCAGGCAGCGGAAGCCGATTTAGCCTTGGCGCAAGCAGGCATCAGGCAGATCGCTTCCCGCAGGGCTGCTTTAGCCGCCAGCAATAAGCACCTTGCCGCTGCTCATTCTCAGACCCAAAAGGCGGATGTTCTCCTTGGATATACCAAGATCAACGCACCGGTCGGCGGCATTGTCGACGTGCGGGCCGCTCTTCAGGGAGAAGTGGTTACCCCTGGAAAAACTATCGTCACCCTTGTCAATCCCGATGATCTCTGGATTCGTGCCGATGTTGAGGAAAGCTATATCGACCGTATTCATATCGGCGATGAATTGGATGTGCGATTTCCATCCGGGCTCATCCGAAAAGGAAAAGTTTTTTATCGCGCAGTGGATGCGGATTACGCAACACAGCGTGACGTCAGCCGAACGAAACGCGATATAAAAACATTTGAAATCAGACTGAGTTGCGGCAATCGAGATCGAAAACTCGCCCTCGGGATGACAGCCTTCGTCATTCTGCCTTTGAGATGACGCCATGGCATCCGGTTCACGTTCGGCACGATCAACCCCCTCCTTTGATATAGACGTTGACAGTCTGACAAAGTACTTCGGTGATTTCTGCGCTGTTGATCATCTCAGTTTCACGGTGGAGCACGGTGAAGTCTTTGGGTTGCTCGGCCCGAACGGGGCCGGCAAATCAACCTTGATCAGGATGCTGACGACCCTTGTCCAACCGAGCTCCGGAAACGCTCGTATAATGGGCTATGATGTCGTTGATTCCGCCGATGAAGTCCGTCATGCCATCGGTGTCATCCCGCAGGCCATGACCTCCGATCTTGATCTCAGCGCGATGGAGAACATGACCATCTTCGCCAAACTCTACGGTATTCCCCGAAACAGGCGAAAACGGCTCATTCTTGAGCTATTGGAAGCGGTCGATCTGTTGCAATGGGCCGACAAGCCTGTGAAGATGCTGTCCGGCGGCATGCGGCGCCGTCTGGAGATAGCTCGAGGTCTTGTGCATGAACCCAAGATCTTTTTCCTCGACGAGCCGACCACGGGACTGGATCCCGTATCTCGTGTCGCCGTATGGGAGATGCTGGCCCGTTTGAAAGAGCAACGGGACCTTACGATCCTTGTCACAACGCATTACATGGACGAGGCGGACAAGCTTTGCGACCGGATAGCCATTGTCGATCACGGAAAACTGGTCGCCCTTGATTCGCCGTTGAAACTCAAGGCATCCATCCCCGGCAAGAATGTGATCGAGGTGAGTTTCGATACGATGCCCGCCGATTGGACCCGGACCCTTGAAGCGTTGACCGACGTCGTCGATGTCAAATCCGAGGATCATGTTTTTCGCATTGCCTCCCAAAACGGTCCGCGTACTACTGTGGCGCTTATGGATGCCGCCAGGAAGTTTGATGTGGCCATTGCCTCTCTGTCCGTTCAGAGTACGACCCTGGACGATGTTTTTGTTCACTACACCGGGCGCCAGCTGCGCGATGCTTTGCAGGCGCCAAGCGCCAGGGATAGCCGTTATATATACAGACGAGGCTGAAAATGGGATACGCATTGAATCGAATATGGGCGCTTATCGAGCGCGACCTGCGGCGCTTTCGTCGGAGTCCCACGCTGATTGTCGTCTCGATGGTTCTACCGCTCGTCCAGCTTGTGGTCCTTGGTTATGCCTTCGAAGGAAAGGTAAAGAATTTGCAGGTCGGGGTTGTTGATCAGGATCACCATGTTCCCGCCGTGCGGCTTAAGGAAATGTTCAATGCGGTGGCTGCCAATGCCAAAACCTTTGCGACCATCCCCTACAGCGACGAGGGAAAGGCCGTACACGATCTGCGTGACGGCCGCATCAATGCGGTACTGACTATTCCGGACGGCTATTCCAGGAAAGTCTTAACAGACGCCAACCCGCACATTGCGCTGATCGAGGACAATACAGACCAGATCAACTCCTCCGCCCTGGCTTCGAACCTGACCGAACTCCTGGGAGCCTACAACAGCGGTCCCATACGTCCCCGGCAGACAGGTGCGGCGACATTATCAGTGGTCGAAGTCTATCCTTATGTGCCGTATATTCAGTATCTTCTGCCAGGAACAATTGTTTTGGCCATCTTCGTGTCGGCGATGATCGGAGGCGGGATCATCTATATCGACGATAAGGCGCGCGGATTGCACGAGGGTTATCTTGTGACGCCCATCACCAAACTGGACCTGATCCTGGGATTCAATCTTGCCGGAGCAATCAAGGCAATCTTATCCGGGCTTGTCTTGATCACCATCGGCTCTCTTATCGCCGGAATCCCGGACCCGTTTAATATGATGCGCCTTCTCCGGATGTTGGCGCTGGCCTCCATTACAGCCTTGGCGCTCATCAGTATGATGTTTTTGATCATGGTAAGGGTGAACGATCCCCTTGTGCCTCGGGCAATTTTCGGGGTACTCAATACCGTTTTGTTTTTTCCAAGCGGCGCGGTGTATCCGATTAACGCCTTTCCCCCATGGATGAAGATCATCACCATGGTGGATCCGTTTACCTATGCTGTACACGGGTTTAAATATCTGCTTCTGAAGAACACGGGGTTGGCCGCCGTCGGGGGAGACATTCTTTTCTTGAGCGTTTTTACGATACTTGCGATGACAGCTGCGACATTGCTTTTCCGGCGTACACTTTAAGACCGCTTGGAGAAATTGCCCGATTGCTCAACTCCTGCGTTGACTGAAGAATACCCCATGCGTGGCAGTCCGTTGTAAAGAGTACAAGAAGACCGATAACTCGAAGAACAGCAAGGGGAAAAGGGTTGCTTCGATACAATGGATCGGCTAAAGTTTTTCGTTTTCTTACCAAGCTCAAGCACGAGAGATATTTTCTCCATTTATTCTTATCCACGCCACTTATAGGGAGGGCCTTTGGCCGAAAGTTCTCATACAGTCAGCACCAACCGGAAGCGTCCTGCATTCTGGGTTTTCACCACGTATTTTGCAGAAGGTTTTCCCTATAGCCTGGTCCGCCAGATATCCACCGTCTATTTTAAAGATTTTGGTGCAAGCTTGCAAGCCATCGGGCTCACCTCACTTTATGGTTTGCCGTGGGTGTTGAAATTTCTCTGGGCGCCCCTGGCGGATGCGTTCCTTACCAAAAGACGCTGGTTGCTTATTGCGGAATTTGCACTGGCTCTGTCTGCCGTGGCAATGGCCATTGGAACGACACTGCCCGGCGCGCTGACACTGGGGTCCGTTCTTTTTTTAATAACTGCCTTTTTTTCTGCAAGTCACGACATTGCCATTGACGGGTACTATCTCGAGGCCCTTGATAAAAAGCATCAGGCCCAATACGTTGGGTTTCAGGCCATGGCCTATCGCATTGCTCTCATTACGGGAGGCGGTGGCGTGGTCTGGCTTTCTGGTGTGACGAGCTGGAGAACAGCCTTTCTCGCAGCGGCCGTTCTTATTGCTGCTTTGTTCTTCTATCACCGCTTCTTTTTGCCCGATGTTGAGAAGCAACGGCGCAATCTTGGACAACTGCTTGTGGAGCTGGCCCAGCCGAAGAGACTTGCCTGGATCTTCGGAGCCGCTATGGCAACCGGCTCTATTGTTTTTCTGACGAACACCCAGTTCGTTCGCCGGGCCGTCGAGCCCATCTCTCCTTATCTGAAAAAAATCGGAATTCCAGGGTTTATCACCTTGGGTCTTCTCATTGTCCTGCTTTCGTTTCTTGCTGCCTTGCCGACTCTAAAACGACGTCTTTTGGCTTCCGAGTCCTTTTATGCCCAGGCATTTGTCGACTATCTTGACCAACCGCGCATCGGGGTAATCCTGGCCTTTCTGGTTCTTTATCGAACGGGCGAATCATTCCTGCTCGCCATGGTCTACCCCATGCTTAAAGATATCGGAATCACTCGTGATCTTTATGGGTTGATATACGGTACGTTCGGCATCACGGCATCGATTACCGGAGGAATCATCGGGGGGTATCTGATCGGCAGGTTCGGGCTGAAACGGGTGATATGGCCCCTTGTACTTGCCCAAAATATTCCCAACCTGCTGTATATGTTTCTGGCCTACGGCTATCGAGGGATTTCAGGACATCCCTCTCTAGGATCGGCCAATTCCATGGTCGTTGCTCTTTTTGTCGTTTTGGAAGCTTTCGGGGCCGGTTTGGGAACTTCAGTGTTCATGGTTTTTATTATGCGCACCTGCAAACCTGCCTATAAGGCAGCTCATATGGCCATTGCAACGAGCATAATGAATGTATCCTCTACGTTTGCAGGGGTTTTTTCCGGCTACCTTGCCGTATGGTTGGGATTTCCGGCCTTTTTCGGGTTTACTTTTCTTGCAACCGTCCCCGGCATGACACTGATCGCTTTTCTTCCTCATTTGGAAGATAGCAATTGATCTGTCGATTTTCAGAGATTGACTTTGCAAAAGTAATCTTGTTGAAATCTCATATCTTGAGATAACGGATGAATACATCAAAAATCAAGCGCATGAACGCTTGAAACAGCTCATCAGAAAACTACCTGTAACCAAAGAGGAATTTTAGTTCAGTGATAAATTGAAATGATGCGGATAAAGAGGGGGCTGGCTGGGGGACAGGGATTCGAACCCCGATAGGCTGAGTCAGAGTCAGCTGTCTTGCCGTTAGACCATCCCCCAACGATGCGAATGATGAGGTGAAGTATATAGAAAAATTCGCTCTTACTGTCAAGGAAAAATCTTTGAAAAGTCTCGGTCTAAGAAATGATTACACCGGCGTATCCCACTACCTGTTCCGTATCCCCTGATACTTCTCCCGAATCTGTATAACGAATGAGCTTTGCCTGCTTTGCACCGCATTGGAGAGAAGCCAGAACGGCAATGGTTGCCGGAATGAAACCGCACATTGTAATTTTCTGGTCGACGATGATCCGGTAGAGCCCAGCCGGATCCAGCCCAAGCAGTTTGTCCAATGCCATGGAATCTTTCTGCACGGCTACACGCCGAGGTTCATAATGCGTCATGTCGCTTGAGGCGACTATCAGGATATCCTTGCCTGATTCTTTGATGGATTCGGCGAGGGATCGGGCGAATTCCTCACAATCGGAAAAGGATATATGAGAGATAACCAATGGAACAATATTGAGGTTCTTCTGCATCGCCTGGAGAAATGGAACCTGGACTTCAAGGGAATGCTCGAGTTGGTGCGCCGACTCGTCTTTGCTGACGAGGCTTGATTTGCGAAGAATCATGTCACCAACTGCGTGATCGATGGGAACGTCGCCCATGGGCATCTGCCAGGTAGTGGTTGAAAGGGCGATTGCGGCACCCCGGCCATGATGATTCGGACCGAGGATGATCACGGTTTCGGGTACAGCTATTTGTTTTATGGTTTCGGCGGCGACTCCTCCTGAATAGATATATCCGGCATGAGGAGAGACAATGGCCATGGCTTTTGTTTTATATTCCGGGATGGTCCCGATCAGATTTTGCACCTCTTTGGTGAGGGAAGAGGGGGAACCGGGATAAAAACGGTCTGCAACTGCTGGTAATCTGGCCATGGCATTACCTCTGTTATGTTTGAATTCGTCTGATCTCCCAGGTCGTTCCTGCGGGGCCGTCTTTGAGTTCGATGTTTCGGGCAAGAAGACGGTCGCGTATTTCATCACTACGAGCCCAATCACGGGAGCTGCGTGCTTCGTTTCGCTCTTTGATCATATTGTTTATCGTTGTTTCATCAATGTCCAGTCCCTCCAGAAGTGCGGCTTTCTTTTGTTGCAGATAGTCGAAGGCATCCTCTTGAAGAAGCCCCATGACGGAGCCGAGCTTTTTGAACGTCACCAGGGTGTTTTTAAGCAATTGGATGTCGCCCCGGCAAGGTGGAGTGGGCAACTGTCTCTCGATTTTGTTCATGGCCTTTGCGGTATCAAAGAGAATTGCCTGAGCCTGGGGCGTATTGAAGTCGTTGTCCATCGCCTGTTGATAGCGCTCCTCGATACTCAAAAGCTTTGCTCTGTCCTTTTTTGAAATTACAGAAGCAGACGTTGGATCGCCTTCCATGGTCAGTCCTTCAATTGCGGCAACACAGTTGTAGAGGCGATCAAGACCGGCTGTGGCGTCCTGCATTGCGGATTCCGAAAAGTCCAGCGGATTCCTATAGTGAGTGGAGAATATGAAAAATCGTATTACCTCCGGATGATACTGCTTGCGGATGTCGCGAATTGTTAGGAAGTTGCCAAGGGATTTCGACATTTTTTCATCTCGGATCGTGACGAACCCATGGTGGATCCAGGTGGTGACAAAAGGAGTGTTGTTGGCCCCTTCGCTTTGGGCCACTTCGTTTTCATGATGGGGGAATATAAGGTCCTGGCCTCCGCCGTGAATATCGAAGGTATTGCCGAGATATTTCCGGCTCATCGCCGAACATTCGATGTGCCAACCAGGCCTTCCCGGCCCCCAAGGGCTGTTCCAAGTGGGTTCGCCGGGCTTCGAACCCTTCCAGAGAACGAAATCCATGGGATTGTGTTTCTGCTCATTGACGGAGATTCGAGCCCCTGCCTGCATATCTTCAAGATTACGGCCGGAGAGTTTCCCGTATTCCGGAAAACTATTCACTGAATAATAGACATCATTGCCTGCCTGGTAAGCCTTGCCGGAATCCATCAGTTCGGTGATCAGATCGATCATCTCTTTAATATGTTCGGTGGCTTTGGGTTCAATGGTCGGCCGTTCGATCCCCAATGCGTCCATATCGATATAAAATTCATCGATGAAACGGTTGGCCAATTCATCAGGCGTTGTATGTTGTTCAGCGGCTCTTTTTATGATTTTGTCGTCTATGTCCGTGAAATTCCTGATATATGTAACATCGTAACCGCGGTAACGCAAGTAACGGACAATCATATCAAATGCAAGCGCCGACCGTGCATGCCCTATATGGCAATAATCATAGGAGGTGATACCGCAGACGTAAAGTTTCACATGGTTAGGCACAAGTGGAGTGAATGTCTCTTTTTTCCTGGTGAGTGTATTGTAAATTTTAATCGGCATGGTTCTGTTCGTTCGTTCACCTCGAAGGGGATGCTGTTTTCTCCTCATCTCTGTCTTTTCTCTTGCCGGAACAAGGAGAAGGTGGCAGTCCATGTCAAGAGGTGGTCATCCACCCGTTCAGTGGCGAATTGTTTCTATTGTTGTTGCTTTGCGTTTTGGCGGAGAGTTAACTTTTTCAACTCCGTTTAAAATTAACAGCATAATCGCTCTGGGAGGAAAAGACAAGAATGAGCAGACTCCATCCCAAAAAACGCCGTAAGAAACATAATTTTGCTGCATGATTGAAAAAGTTTCTCTGGTTTGTAGAGAGAAAATATGCTCCGGTCAGCTTTGAAAAGCGTTCTTTCCATATATTGTTAAATATTTAAATGGGGGCAAAACAGGCCAAATGTGCCAGTGTTACAAACCATCGTTTCGGGAAGGCCGAGTTCGGCGTTTTGAGTCGAAAAAAATATGTAAGCCTGAAGTCTTCGTTATGGCTGGGATTGAGAATGCAGATATTCGTAAACAGCCTGAATGACGTGATCGTTTTGGAATGACAGACCTGCCTGGTAGGACAAATTGTGTTTGGTCGGTAAACACCATTTGACTTTGGCGAGGCCTGTCTGCAGGGAGGAAGAGAACGGAGCGGTAAATCTGAATTGAATAATGCTGTCATACATCAGCAGTTCGCGCATTGTCATACGCATGCCGCCTGGACTGATATCAAGTGTGTTCGCAAGGGATGGATGATCACTTATTACATGCCCGGAGTCGCTCAAGCGGCAAAAAGAGAGACGATGGTTGCTCTTAATGCGTTGGGTATGACGACGGTCATGGTCTTTATCGGAAAATTCAGTATACGCCGAATCCTCACCGGCCTGAGTGGCAAGTGCGTAACGTTGGCAAAGAGGATATTCCATCCCCTTGCAGTACAATTCAACATGGTCTCCTAAGGGAATAAAAAGCCCTTCATCCAGGATCTTGCAGATCTGCTCACGGGAAGCCCAGTAGGGACAGCCTCTTTTTACGGTCTGTTTTGTATCCATGTTTTGGCGTATGTTGCGGAATTGCTCTTCGTGATTGACAATCTTGCCAATCGCAGCGTTCGTTGGGGTACTTGCAATTTATACGCCAAGCTAAGAATTATTTGTATTCCTTGGCCGAAATATCGTAGCGCTTCATTTTATCATAAAAAGCGGTCTTGCCTATTTTGAGAACCTGGGCGGTTTTGGCGACGTTGCCGTTATGTTTGGACAACGTGTGGAGGATAATATCACGTTCTATTTCAGCACTTATCTGTTTCAGAGGAAGTCCGTCAAATTTTTGCAAAATTGAAACGTACGATTTTTCTTTTTCGTCTCCCGGCGTGATATCGAAAATAAGTTCCTGCTCAGTTATAACATTGCTTTTTGCCATGAGAACGGCACGTTGGATAACGTTCTCCAACTCTCTGACATTGCCCGGCCAATGATGATTGTACAATCTGTTGATTATTGATTTCGGAACAAAATTTACATCTTTTTTAAAGGCATGGCGATATCTTCTAACAAAATACGTGACAAGATCAATGATATCTTCCTTGCGCTCCCTTAACGGGGGGATCGATATGTTGATAATGTTCAACCGGTAATAGAGGTCGAGCCGAAAGATTCCTTCTTGGACAGCTTTTGCAAGGTCTTTGTTGGTGGCGGCAATGACTCTGACGTTGATTTGTATCGGTGAATTTCCGCCAACTCGGATAATTTCTCCGTCTTGGAGAACTCTCAGCAGGGCCGCCTGCATTCGTGGGCTGATATCTCCTATCTCGTCCAAGAATATTGTTCCACCGTCTACAACCTCGAATTTTCCTTTTTTCCGGGCGTGTGCACCTGTAAAGGACCCCTTCTCATATCCGAATAGATCGCTTTCAAGGAGTGAATCGTTAATGGTGTTGCAGTTAATTTTCAGGAAAGGTTTTTCGTTTCTGTTGCTGGTTTCCCTTATAAGATTGGCGACAAGTTCCTTGCCGGTTCCTGATTCACCAGTGATAAGAATAGTGGCATCCGATTTTGCAACCTGAAATACCATGTCCCGCAACTCGCAAAGCGCCTTGCTCGAACCGACCATGGTGCCTTCTGAGGATTGATTCTCTAGATGGCTTTTTAACGTATTAAGTTGTTTTAACAGCTTGTTACGGATCAGTTCGCTTTCTTTAAGCTCATGTATTTTTTGAGATAGAATCAGCTCGATATTGCTGTGAAAGAGCGCAATTTCATCTTCATGGCTTTTCCTTTCCGTAACATCGCGCATGATGACCCAATGGAGATTATCGCCGCGATATCCGACAAAAGGAGCGATGCTGTACTCAAGATGGTTATTGTTAATAACCGTTGTGACGATCCCGTTCATTTTTCTTGAGTTTGTTTGACTTCTTACTTCATCAAGAAGAGCTTGACGGGTTTGTTCTATGGTGGGGTCGTCGGAAATACTTTTGAGGTTGCCGAAAAAACGAAGGGCACTCGGATTGAGATATTCTATCGACTTATCACTGTCGACAAGCAGAACCATTTCCGGCATTACATCTAAAAGCGTTTGTTGGTTGCCGATCAGCCTGTCAAGTTCTTTCGTTGCGTTGTCCTGGTTCATCCTGGTGAGTTCCATCTAAATTGAGAAGGATACATACTATGCGTTCTGAATTCCGGAATTCATAAAATAGTATACTGCAAAAGATGAAAAGGAAAGAGGTTTCTTTTCCACTTTTTCGAAAAAACACTTTAAATATTCTTTAGAATTAAAACAGATTCAGGCAAGGAAAAAAACTTTTTGTAGCTCAAGAATATTAGATTTCCTTTTTATTTTCAGTCAATTTTCTTTTTGTTAAAAAAATGTTTTCAATCAGACCGCCAACGGTCGAACCAAACGAAAAGGGAAGAGGTCCTTTTCCAGAAAAAAGGAGGAGTTTGTTGGAATGGCAATTTTAGCGTGAGAACAAAATAACAGGAAAACGTGTGAAAATCACACCGCGTGAATAAAATTCCATCCGCCATCTGAGGGAAAAAGCGGCCGAGGATCTTCATTTTTCATGAGTCCAGAGAAACGGCGGACGATTTGTTTTGGCTCTGATCCAGTTAAGCCCTTGCTGAATTGCCGGACGGCGAACTAAATTTTTTATAAGCACATGCTTTTTAGGAAAATCCAACATGGAGAGACCCAGCACCATGGTGAGGATTCCCTGACCGGGAAGAAACAGCATGGCAATTCCGGCAAGAAGCAAAACGGCCCCCAACACATTACGCAGTAAAATAAACAAAGGTCTAAAAAACAGGCGTAAACTCTGTCCGGAATGAAAAGATTCTTTTTTTCGTATGAAATAATCCCGGGGCAGAAGTCTTATCAGCCATGGTATCAGCAGAATGCTGAGCACAAATGTGATTACCGAGATGATCCCAAGCCATTTCAGCAATGGTTCGTATTGGTGAAAGTATGAGAGCATAGTTATTCAGGTTTTTTGGCTGGAGGTTCCCGGGATATGTTGGGAGAGGCAAGACTGTGGAGTGTGATACCGACTCTGTTAGTCCAAATGACAGGTTTCGGGGATCCTGTGGAGTGCTTGATTATACGGTCAGGGTTTAGTCCGAGTTGCTGGGTAAAAAAATCATAGGCGCTTGTGGTGCGCTGAGTGGCTAGATTTTGCATGTCCTGATCACTCACAATCACTTTTTTGGGGAAAATGGGGGCATATTTGGCCAGCAGATCAGGTGGAATGTTTTTTTCGACGATGGTTTTCTGCTGACCGGTTTGTGATTTTTGGCTGTTCAACTGGTTCCATTCCCGCGCCCTTCGTTTATTCTCCTCCTCAACGCGTTTATTTTCAGCTTCCGTCAAATCTTGTTGCAATACTTTTTTGTCTGAATCGAGGTCGGCCATTCCGAAAATTTCAATGCCCAGCCGTGGGTGGGCGTCCAACAAATCTTTGTAAAGGGTTAATTTCGCCTTGCCTTTCTCTGTCAGTACTTTTTTACCTGGTATAAAGTCCGGCGTATCATCGGAAGCCAGTCTTGAAAAGTTGTCATTTGTAAGAAGAAGTGGAGCAACCAGCGACTTGACAATCAATCTCTTGAAAAACGTTACAGTATCGGAGAGTACAGGTTGTTGCTCCTCGGTGCCGGTTAGCGGGACATGTGCTGTAAAGGTGTCGTTTTTATCGGCCAAAAGAGCAAGGGGAAGAGCTGTATCCGATGAAGGGGATATGGGCGAAAGACCATGGAACAGGTATTGTGCCTCGCCCGTTTCATGACCCTTCTGTACAACATCCATGAGGGTGAGGTCAAATGAACCTTTATCAGTATCAAGAGAGAGAAGAGGCGTAAGTTGAGCTTTGTATAGGGCAATGGGCACACCGGAAACAGACAGCGTGGATTGCGCGAAAAGTTTGTCGGCGAACAGGTCCATCGTCCCACTAAGCGTCATCCTGCGGCCGGACAGCGTTCCGGTAAATGAGTATTCGGCCGGGGATGAGGTGGCGGACCTTGAAATATTTTGTATTCTGCCGCTGAATCCTGCAATTTCCTGCTGCCACGGTGGCACAAGACGAATATCCTTATATATCGCAGTACCATCTGCCATGGTGATCGCTTTGATCTCCAGATCGGGGGATGCGGGTTCTTTAGACGATTTGCCGGTTTCGGCAGGAGGAAAGAGTTCCCTGAAAAAATTGGAAGCCTGTAAAAGTGCGCTTTTCTTGTTGTCTGTCTGGGTATAGTTAAGAATTGGGTGATCGATCTGTACTGAGGCTATGTTAAGGTGAAAGGGTTTTGGGGTGAAATCGAAATCCTGAAAATCAGCTTTGTCCCAGGCGAAGCTCGATTTGCTTTGCTTGTCTGTAAAAAGAGCGTTGGAAACGACTAAAGAACCTTTGAATGTACCTGACGGGTAGATGAGTTGTCCCATTCCTTCCATTTGGGCCTTGCCATCAGATAAAAAGGAGGAGTCGGTGTACCATGGAAGAAGCTCATTCGCTTGCATTCCGGAAAATTGAACTGTCAGTAAAGCCCTGAACGGATTGAGGGAGACCGGACCTTTTGCCTTTATTTCTCCCGAGTCGCCGGTCTTCCCGGTGAGGGCGAAGTTATCCTTGTCTTTTGCATCACTTGCCAAATTGTTGGCCTGTAAGCTGATATCCTTTAAAATCAAAGAGGAACGGGCATTGCCGGCAGGCTTCAATATAATGTTGCCTGCAAAATCAACTCCATGCAACTTGTACCGGCTTCCTTTTTTCACCAAGGCGTCGATGAGCCGGGGAAGATGGTTCTGTCTGAGTGTGAGGGCTGCATTCCGGACATAGATATTGCCGATATCAAAGGTGTTTCCTTTTGAATCCAACGGTCCAAGTTTGAAAGACCCGGCGTGCAGCCATTCGTTTCCCGCTTCGGAAAGTCGGAGATCGGAGATTTTCACTTCTCCATCGGAAATGGTATAGGAAAAAGGTTTGCTGGCTCCCGGATTGCGCCGCATGGATAAAATTCCCGTCATGTCGGCTGTTCCGGACGTTGTGGCTCCCTCTTCTGAAGTAAACATCATGCTCAGAAGCGAGGCAGGAAAGCGATTGAGCTGGAGTGTCCCTTCGGCTTGGTTTTTTTCGTTGATTTTTCCCTGCCATGAAAATGAAGCAGGAGGCGCCAGCTGTTCTCCACTTAGTTTAAAAGAACATTCTTCGTTTTTTCCGGTTTCCTCTGTCTGCACTTTATTTGAATAATTTTTAATGCTGAGTTGGAGTGATCGATAAGTTTTTTCATGTTTCTTCTTATTTTGCAGGTCTTCAATGTTCAGGACACCGTTGTCCATAATAAAAAGATCCACGGCAAACAGCGGAGACGACCTTTGGTCGAGAGTACCGGATGACGTTGCGGTGCGGGATGGTAAAAGACTGTCCAGGCTTTTTTCGGAAAAATTTGAATCCAACGAGACCTTGGGTTCATGCATGAGAATGTTCTGAAAATGAATATTTCCGGTAAAGGGCTGAAACTCACCTTCAAGCCTTGCCGTTGGTGTCATTATATCGAGTGACTTGTCCCTCGTTGCCACCTCTGTATCCCTGGCGTCGATTTGAAAGAAAACCGTCAATCGTTTTGAATTGTCTTTTTTCGGGATAAAAGAAACTTGGAGTTGACCGTCCGCCGTGCCTTTAACAAGTTTTAACGGGAAAGAAGGCGGAAGGTAATTGAAATACATGGGGAGGTCCAGGTCATGAAGATCAAAAGACACCCGAGTCTGTTCTCCTCCGGTACTGCCCGGCATTGATGCTTCTCCTGTGAGTTGTATCGGGCTGCCGTTGATTACTGCGGAAAAACTTGGAGAGACGGTAGCCTTCGACTGGTAGGAAAAGTTGGCAAAAGCAGGCAGGGTGAGCATAATCTTTTCAACCGTGTGTTTTTGGTTCAGGACGCGGTCGTCGAAGATTAAAGAAGAGTTGGTAATCGAAATATTGTTTATGGAAAAAAGGAATGGGAACTTGAGCAAATCGGACAATGTCGCCGGAGTGTTGGCCTTCGATGTACCGAGCAGTTGGGAGAAATTGTAGGTATTGTCCGGATAACGAATAAGGGTAACGGCCATTTGGTCGGCCCGAAATGACGTACAGACAAAATCGCCGCGAAAAAGGGGGCCGATTGTGAGATCCATCGCCAAGTCGGATAACGTCAGAAAAGGCGCTTCGGTAGGAGAACCGCTTTCGTTTCGGATTTTTAAATCTGCAAGACCTAATTGAAAGGTAAACGGGTTAAACCGTACATCACCAATATTTAAGGCCATGTCGGTGTGTTCGTCGAGATAGCGGGATATATTTTTCTTGATGAGAGCAGGAACCAGGAAAAATCCTCCCAGACAATAAATGCCAATAAAAATTACCATCAAAAGGCCTGCGATAACGAAGGGGTTCTTTGGAATCCCGGCCCATGTTTTTTTGAGAAAAGATTCTCTCTTGCGGCGTGGTCTGTTGGGTTTAGATGCCTGCGGTCGTGATGGTGAGTCTATTGAAATTGAGCTGTAGCGGTCTGGCATTGTGGTCGTAATGTGCTGAGGAGAAGAAATCTTTAGGTTTTTTTATAGCTGTTATCCACCCTGCACTATTGCACGCAAAGGCGAAATTTTTCAAGAGGGAATGTTGTTTAGAAACGATATTGGAATGACGGAGTCCATTATTTTTAACCTTGCGGTGTCCTGCAAAGAGTAGTTTGCTTACCTGGAAATTAGTTGCTTTCCAAGTGAAAGTACAAAAAATGAGATTGTAAATTGTGCATTTGCGGCTGAAAAGACCGATGATTTTGATGTAAATACGAAAAAAGCTGCAATTTCAAAAGTTTTTCATTGAAAAAAGAGTATAATTTTTTGTACACTGGAAAGAGTATAAAGAAAAGAGTATCGATGCCGCCTCAGCACCTCTTTGTCGGCGCATGCCTCTTTAATGCACTAACAGTCAACGCAGTCCGATTCTTCCCGCATGTTTGAGATTTTTAATGTCATACGTTGGCAAGACATCCTTGATATTCTGATAGTTGCTTTTGTCATCTACCAACTCCTATCGATAATTCGAGGAACACGTTCGGTTCAGATGCTTCTGGGGATCGTTGTGTTGACTATTGTCTATTTCATGGCCAGCCTGTTGGATCTCACAGTTCTCATGTGGCTGATGAAGACGTTCTTGAGTTCCATTCTGCTCATTATCATTATAGTGTTTCAACAGGACATCCGCCGGGCCCTGACGCAAGTCGGCAAATCTCCCTTTCAAAAAAATTCCGATGTGGAAGAAAAAGAACTGGAGGAGATTATTCGTGCCATTTTTTATCTTTCTAAAAGACGTATCGGGGCCTTGATTATAATAGAACGGGAGACCGGTCTGAGGGATTATGTCGAGTCCGGGTATGAGCTTGATGCCCATTTGACGAAGGAATTGCTCATCTCGATTTTCATGCCGGTTTCGCCGTTGCATGATGGCGGCGTTATCGTCAACAAGGGCCGGATTCAGGTTGCCGGTTGTATTTTGCCGCTTACACAGAATCCCTATATCAACAAACGGTTCGGCACCAGACACAGAGCGGCAATAGGTTTGTCGGAAGAAACGGATGCCGTGGTTCTGGTCGTTTCCGAGGAGACTCAGGAGGTGTCCCTGGTCCAACATGGCGCGCTTACGACCATGGGAGACGAGATGGCATTGAAAAATAGTCTTCGGGCAATTTTCATCGGAAAAGAAGGGCATTCCTATCCGTGGAAAAGTTGGATTTATCGTTCATGAAGAAATTGAAATTCAAAAATCTGCAGAAGTTATGGTCAAAAGAATGGTTATTGCGTTTTATTTCGCTGTGCCTCGCCATACTGCTTTGGTATTTTGTCGGCGGCGAGGATGCCGTGGATAAGACGGTCATGGTTCCCATCGAGATCATCAACATGCCGAAGGATTTGATTATTTCCAATAAGTTCAAGAAAGAAATAGATGTGACTGTCCGTGGGCCGCGTTCCCTCATCTTTGATATGGGAAAACGGGAAATAACCCGGCAGGTGGATCTTTCCGATGCGACTCCCGGAACGCGGGTTATCACCATAGATAATAAATCGATTCCAGTGAGCAGGGGAATCAAGGTTTTGCGCGTTCAACCGTCCACGATTATTCTTTCCCTTGATAAACTCATTCAGAAAAAATTTTCCATAACGCCTGTTATTGTCGGGCATGTTGCTCCAGGGTATGTTCTGAAAGATCTGCGAATTACACCGGATGTTATTACCATAACAGGGCCGCAGACCGTATTGTCCCAGGTGGAGTCTTTAAAGACAACGGCAATTAATATCAGTGGCCTTACGGAATCGGTCCAACAACAGATTCCGCTGGACCTGGAGCAGGCAATTGTCGATCTCATCGGTGAAACATCCATAACCGCAGATATTACCATAGCAATGGATACAGTGGAGAAAACCTTTGCCGATGTCCCTGTAAAAGTAGTCGTTGACGGGTATCTCCAGAAGGTTGAGCCCAGCGAGGTCAAAGTCACGCTGAAAATTCCCAAATTGGCTATAAAGAAAGACACGGATTACAGAAGCATGTTTTCCGTCACCGCTGTTGCGGCAAATCCAGGTGGCGAAAACCTCAAAGTCAAAGTTGTACCAAAAGCTGATTTGGGTGTGCCTCTGGAAACGGTAAAAATTGAGCCGGAGTTCGTAACCTTGGTTAAAAAATCTGCTGCCCCGAAAGCTGAAGGTCCGGAAAAGAAGAAGTAAGAGCCTTCCGAATACAAGAGAATTTCAACAGGTTCTCTTTCCATGTGATCTTGCATTTTCTGGATTAAGACGAAATATTATCTGGCAGGCGTGCGAGTCTTTATACGCACCGATCGATGCTGCACTTGGACAAATAGTGTGGGAGCAACTGCTATAAAATGGTGCGTCGGGCCTAGTTTCATAGTGGAAGGATAGAGAAATAAAAAACCACAAATTTTCTCCCAGAAGAAAAGGAAAAATAGAGATGAGAAAGTTATTCGGAACAGACGGTGTTCGCGGCGTTGCCAATATTTATCCGATGACCATAGAAATAGCCATGCAGATCGGTCGAGCAATGGCGTTCACTGTGAAGAACCATTCCAGACGGCATCGAATTGTCATCGGCAAGGACACAAGGGTTTCCTGTTATATGATTGAAAATGCTCTGGCCGCCGGTATCTGTTCCATGGGGGTGGATGTCTTATTGGTCGGGCCGTTGCCGACCCCGGGAATTTCTTTTATTACGACATCCATGCGGGCCGATGCCGGTGTGGTTATTTCCGCTTCCCACAATCCCTTTCAGGATAATGGTATCAAGCTTTTTTCCCACGATGGTTTCAAACTCCCCGATGAGGTTGAAGCCACAATGGAGGATCTGATTTTTTCCCAGAAAATGGAAGCGTTGCGTCCGGTGGCCGATGAGGTGGGGAAAGCTGCCCGGATCGATGACGCCAGGGGAAGGTACGTGGTGTTTTTGAAAAACACATTTCCAAAGGAATATACGTTGGAGGAATTTCATATCGTCCTTGACTGTGCCAACGGCGCCACCTATGGCGTCGCTCCCCATGTTTTTGAAGAGCTGGGAGCCAAGGTAACCGCATTGTCCGTAAACCCGGACGGTCAGAATATCAACCACAAATGCGGTGCCTTGCATCCCGAACTGATGGCTGAAAAAGTCAAAGAACTGGGGGCCGATATCGGACTTGCTTTGGACGGTGACGGCGACAGGCTGATCGTGGCCGATGAACATGGAAATATCGTCGATGGCGATCACATCATGGCAATCTGTGCTCAGGAACTTCTCAAACAGAGGAAGCTGAACCGTAAGACGTTGGTTGCTACAGTCATGTCAAATATGGGTTTGCAGATCGCAATGGAGAAAATGGGGGGCATGATGGTCAGGACCGGAGTTGGCGATCGGTATGTTGTGGAGTGTATGCGTAAGGAAGGCTACTCTTTCGGCGGAGAGCAATCCGGCCATTTGATTTTTCTCGACCATATCACCACGGGTGACGGTATCCTTGCTGCCCTGCAGCTTCTGGCCATAATGAAAAAGCGAGGAAAACCTTTATCCGAGCTGTCCGGAATTATGGAGAGCTTTCCCCAAGTTTTGAAAAATGTCCGCACGTCAAAGAGAATTGAAGTAAAAGAGATACCAAGGCTGGCAGAAGTGATTCAACAACATGAGGAAATCTTAGCCAAAACCGGCCGCATTCTGGTACGTGCTTCCGGAACGGAACCAGTGATTCGAGTCATGGTTGAGGGGCAGGACAAGACGGTCATCGAAAAAGTTGCCGGCGAGTTATGCGATGTAATAATGGAGGCGGACAGAAGCTGATTTTTAGTCCCAGAGTTTTGGCTGTAATTTCAATTTCTTATGAAAAAAACATGGAAAAGACATTTAAGTATGCTTCCATGCCGATGCCCGGCACCTTATCTCGAAAGCTGAGAAAAGGGGTGTCGTTGCAAATTTCACGAAAATGATGCGCCGAGAATCGGCTTCATTCCCGGCTTGCGGTGGGAGCGTGATGACGTTTACCATTCCATCTGCAATGTGTTGTCCAATGCGTCGACTTTTGCCACTTTGACTTTGACCATACTCTCTGGAAGAGGCTTTTCTCCCGGAGGAGTCGGCAGATCCACATCCAGCAAAATGTCGGTCAGCAAAAGGCCGACGCGTCTCGGTCCAGAGTCGATGACCAAGGCATCGACGTATTGACCTTTTCTGTCCTCGAGATATTTCAATAACCAATAACGGTGCCGTAATTGCTTGACAGTGTTGGCTTTTGCCAACGTATTGGTAATCACAATGCCAAAGTCCTTGCACATTTCTTCGGAAAAGCAGGGGTTCTGCCTTCTGACCAAAGAATGGAGCTGGTGCTGCATCACGAGATCCAAAAGTCGTCTGATAGGTGAAGTCACAGTGGTGTATTGACCTACGCCGAGACCGTGATGCGTTTTGGCATATGTCAGCAATTCTCCCCGGGCAAGTTGTCTTCGTTGGCGCGTGTTGAGAAAGAGGTTGTCATCGTCGCCTTGGATTAACCGCTGTTTTGGGGCGCTTTGAGCCCTGAAAAGTCCGGGAACCATTCTGTCCGCAATGTAGCGTGCGGCTTCGGAGTTTGCCAGTATCATCATTTCCGAGACAAGTGTTCTGGCGGGAGTGTCGGATGGATTCAAGCTGACATGGACCTTGCAGTTCATATCGATGAAAATATTTACGTCCGGAAAGGGGAGCATAAGCGCTCCGGCCTCGATCCGTCTGGTCCTGAGTTTTTTCCTCAACATATTGAGAATCTTAAGTTCAGGATCGCTTTCAATCAGCTCGTCCGCCTCCTCGTATGTTAACCGTCTGGCCACCTTGATCACCGAAGGCATGATCCTTACTCGCAAAACCTCAGCTTCAGGGGAAAGCAGAATCATGAAACTGAATGTCGCCCTTAACTCACCTTGGATAAGGCTGCAAATTCCTTGGGAGAGATGACGCGGAAGCATGGGGACCTGGCCTTCCGGAAAGTAGATCGACGTACCCCGTGCCATGGCTTCCTGAAACAAAGGGTCTCCGGGACGCACATATTGTGCAACGTCGGATATATGTATGCCGACCAGGTAGTTTTCTCCTTCTTTTTCTATCGTCAGCGCATCGTCGAAATCAAGCGTCGTTGCACCGTCTATGGTCAGCGGCGATAGATGGGAAAAATCGGTTCTTGCCGGATCGTCCAAGAGAATCTCCACATTGCTTTGCAGGAGTGCCTCGGCCTGTTGACGGGCGGCAAGGGAAAAACCAACAGGTAGTCCTTGGCGAAGGAGCGGAATGTTTTCGTTTTTGTTCCAAATGCCTGCCTTAACCAAAATGTGAAAAGGATCGTGGGGCCGATGAAGACCCGATTCTTTCAAAATCTGTTTGGTAGTGTCGGCGTGTTCGGCATCATTGCCAAAAAGATAATAATCCCTGATCATTTGCAGGTACTGTTGAAATTCCTGAGTGTAACTTGTGTCGTATGGTTGAGCGATGTTGAGGCTTTCCAGAAACTGCACTCCTTTTGTAACCAGCGTGCGTTTTTTTTGTTCGGCTTCCTGTTGCAGACGAAGCTGTTCAACCTGTTCGGGAGTATGGGCTCTGATTTTTCCTTCCTTGTACTTGAAGTAGAGACGATCGGAGAAAATACAACGTAAAAACGCCGAGACAATATCGTCGTCGGCCTCTTCGGAAAAGATGAGTTCGGCGAGAAAGGAAGGCTCGAAAGTGTCGGAATTTTCTCCGCTCGCGAGTTCCCAAATCGCTTCAAGATCGATTTGGGCCATGAGTGAGACTCGTTTCTCATTGGTGGACTTGAGTGTCCTTATCAGCTCTTCTCTATTCAGGCTTGTCGGATGGGTAGCCGAGGAACAGTGGACGATACGGGAAAAAGGCAAGTTGATTTCTCTGCCGTTCTGATTGAGGGAGCGGGTGCGCTTGTTCTGGCATTCGGTTACAAATGCGCAGACAAATTTTCCGTTATCAAGATATTCTATGATCTTACCAGTAGTCACCATAACAAACCTTTTACTTCATGACTCCAGCCGTAAAAGGACTGAATTTGGCGATACCGCTTGTATATCGAAAAATCATACGCAATATTTTTAGAGAATGTTATATTCCTTCGGTTTTTTTGGTGAACGCAATTATACTTAAAAGCAATATAGTGTGAATTTCTGATTTGGGCACCCTCTATAATGAATGATTTCAAGAAATATTCTCGTCTTTGTCTATGGAATTGATTGATACTCCGGTGAAATCCGGAATGGTGGCCATCGTTGGGCCTCCCAATGCCGGCAAGTCAACTCTTTTAAATGCACTTTTAGGGCAGAAGATCTCCATTGTAACACACAAACCGCAAACTACCCGCAATCGTATCCTCGGCGTAGTCAATGGAGAAACCTTTCAAATTGTCTTCGTCGATACTCCCGGCCTGCATAGCGATAGCCAACTGTTGAACAGGGAAATGGTCCGAATCGCCCTGGAAAGCATGAAAGGAGTGGATGCCGTTCTTTTTCTTCTTGATGTTTCCCGTAATGTACCGGAAAAGTTGAAAGAAGAAAATGAGAAAGAACTGACGGGATATATGAAGCAGATGGAAGCGCCGGCAATACTCGTATTAAATAAGGTGGATCTAATCGACAAAACACGACTTCTTCCCCTGATTGAGTTGTATTCTAAAATATATCCGTTCAAGACGGTTTTGCCCCTATCGGCACTGCATTCCGACGGTACCGAACAATTGGTTTCGGAAATATTGAAGGTCCTGCCATGGGGACCAAGATATTTTCCTGAGGATATTCCCACTGATGCCACACAGAGGTTTCTTGCAGCAGAAATTATACGGGAGAAAATATTCTTACTTACAGGGCAGGAGATTCCTTATTCATCAGCGGTGCTGATCGAATCTTTCAAGGAAGACACTGGAAAAGACCTTGTTACCATTCACGCAGCAATAGTTTTGGAGCGACAATCTCAAAAGGGTATAGTGATCGGTAAGGGCGGACGGATGCTGAAAAACATCGGCGTTGCGGCGCGCAAGGACATTGAGGAAATGTTGGATAAAAAAGTGATGCTCAAACTCTGGGTTAAGGTGAAAAAGAACTGGCCGCAGGATGAACGGTTCTTAAAGGAGTTGGGACTACGGTAGGCTGGCTTGAAAAAATGTCCTTTTATCTACCCCAGATGCTTTCGTTAGAAAATTTCACCCCCGGAATTTGAGGTAAACGCCCCTGTAGAATTTCCACATTCGCCTTGATTTGGAACGAAAAATCTAATTTTTCAAAGCACTGTTACATTTATACGCTGGTCTTGTCCGAAAAAAACGTCGGCAATATCCCCATCCTATTCCCGCTCGTTGAGTGCGTATGAGCCGGAATGGCAAAGTATCTTTTCCCTGTCACTGAGAATTCAATCCTTAATAAATACCCTCCAATCCATTACGACAATTTGTTCCGTCGACAGTTCGTCACATCTGTTGCTCCTGTGCCATGTTTTTTCGGTATTCAGTATAAAGCTCCAGGCTTTTCAGGATATCAAGGGCCGATCGCAATTGGTTGTCTTTGTTCAGACGTTCCTTGATTTCTTTATTATGCTTTATTTCCTCCGAAGTGAGTTTTATGGCCGGAGTTTGCTTCTTTTTCTGGGAACCGCTTTTATATTTAAAGTGGTTCTTTAGGTCGACTTCCCGTATATAGTCGGCATCATTGCTTTTTTCTTCTTTCTGTAGATCGTACTGGACAAAGGGGACTTCGACGTCAGGCGTTATTCCCTTTTCCTGGATGGAGCGGCCGGATGGAGTGTAGTATCGGGCCGTTGTCAGGCGAAGTCCGGCACCGTCCGGAAGAGGAATAATGGTCTGGACAGATCCTTTGCCGAAGGTCTGCGTTCCGACGATTATTGCCCTCTTGTGATCCTGCAGAGCTCCGGCGACTATCTCGGAGGCACTTGCCGATCCCTCATTGACCAGAACAATAAGAGGGAATTTGTACTCTCCTCCTGTTTCATGGGCCTTAAAGGTCATGTTCTGCTCTTCCGTCCGGCCTTTGGTATAGACAATGAGGCCATTGTCTATAAATATATCGGCAATGCTCACAGCCTGATTTAATAAACCTCCAGGATTGTTGCGTAAATCGAGGATTAATCCTTTTATGGGATGAGCGGCTTCCATTTCCCGCAGTGCCTTTTTGTAATCAACCGTGGTCTGACTTTGGAAATTCGTGATTCTGGTATAAGCAAGGCCGGGCTCGAGAAAATACGCCTTTACGGATTGAATCGGTATGGTATCTCTTACTAGAGTAAAGTCTTTCAAGGTTGTCCAACCTTCCCTATGAATGGAAATCGTAACTTTGCTTCCCTTTGGACCCCGGAGTTTTTTGATGGCATCCATAGGAGTCATCTCTTTGGTCGATTCTCCATTTATTTTGATGATCATATCCTTTGCCTTCAGACCGGCTTGGTCGGCAGGCGTTCCTTCGATGGGGGAGACCACGGTAAGGATTCCGTCACGCATGGTAATTTCGATGCCTATACCGGTGAAGCTTCCCTGAGTTTCTTCTTTCAAATCCTGGAAACTTTCCGGTTTGAGGTATGATGAATGTGGATCAAGAGAGAGCAACATGCCATTTATAGCTCCTTCAACGAGCTGTTTTGTGTCGACCTTTTCCACATAATTCTCCTGCAACAGGCTAAGAACATTGGCGAAAAGTTCGAGCTGTTTGTAGGTGTCTTCTCTCTCCTTTTGTGAGACATCAGACAAGGCAGTTCCCGTCATAATGAGAATTGAGAGAACGGTGACTACGGAGATCTTGAAAATAGGTGTTATTATTCTGCGCATATACTTTCCTGTCGTATGACGGTTTGGTGGAAAATTTTTTGTCAATTCTTAGAAGGGAGTATTGTCTTACTCAGGTCGCCAGGTGTTTCGTTGTCAGTGAGAGTGATTTTCTTTTTGTCCAACCATTGCAACGGATCAAGCAATTCTTTTCCATGGCGTATTTCCAAATAGAGGCCTTCGTCGATCAGGGTGGCCGTGTCACCCATGATGGCTAATGTATCCCCTGTGTGAACTTTGTCGCCTGCTTTTTTAAGCAATTTTTCAACCCTGGATATGATAGAATAATACTGATAGCCGTGATCGACAATAACCGTATTCCCGTATCCTCTGACATAGCCCGAATAAATGACGGTCCCGTCGAAAATGGCCTTGACTTCGGTGCCGTCCGGGGCTTTTATGGCGATTCCGTCCGATTTGCTGGTTATCCCAAGTCTGTTTGTTTTTTCCTGGTGGAAAAAGGTAACGATGGTACCATGAACGGGAGGTGAGAGCTTGCCTCGATTCAAAAGAAATCTCTGACTCAGAACTTGCTCTTTTTTCTCCATGACCAACAGGGAAGAGGAAAGATCCTTTGACGCCTGCTCCATCTCATTGATGGCCTGCTGATGGAGTTGCGATTTTGTCCGGATGAGGGTGAGAAGATTTTCCTTTTCAAGTTTTGTGGCGCTAATTTGATTTTTTTCCTCTTCCTCTTGAGTGATAAATTCCTGGAGCAGGGATTTTTCAAGCGTTAAGGCTTCTTTCACCTTTTCCAATTGATTTATGGACTGTCTGTAGGTCTCGATCAGGTTCTGATCGTATCTGATCAAGGTCTGGTAGGAGTCATGAAAGGAGAGGAGTTCCGGCAAGGTGTGAGCGGAAAAAGCTACATTGATCAGGCCTATCTTTCCCATCTTATAGTAGGCGCTTAATCTTTTTTGCAGGTGGAATTGCACTTTGTTTTTTTCCGCTCTCACTCGGTCGAGTTCTTTTTCCTTTACTGTAATGAGGTCCTGTTGGGCCGTCATTCTTCCCATGAGAACATCAAGCTTTTCTTTTTGTTCGGCCAAACGCATATCGAGGTCTTCCAGCTGTCCCAACAGATCCTTCTCCTGTTTAAGGCTTTGTTCCAACTCGCTACGCTGAAGTTGGATGCCTTGCTGTAGACGGCGGATGTTGATCCTGTATTTGTTGATGCCCATCTCCAGTTGCTTCCTTTGAGCTTCGGTGGAGGAAGCATGGGAGATGTTGGCGCAGAACAACACGGAAACGACTACGATCAGCGCAAGACAAACGTTGCCGAAGCGTATGGCTTTTAACAAGCCATGTACAGGGGAAATTGATTGGCAGACATCTGACGTTTGTTTTCGATCCATGAGACGTTTAGATGCGCAAGAATTTCTGCATTGACATGAAACTGCCCACGGTACAAAGTAGGATGGAAGCAATAATCATGGTCACCAAGGTATCGGCGTGAAAGAAAGTGAAGTTGAACAGATTCAATATCCCCGGACCGCTGAATCGTATTTTAATCCACTGAAAGAGGACAAAAAGCGAAACAAGTCCGGCTGTCGATCCCAAAAGCCCCTGCATCACTCCTTCAAGCATAAAAGGAGTACGGATGTAGTGATTTGTCGCTCCCACTAATTTGAGCAGTTCCAGTTCCGACTGTCTTCCCATGATGGTCAGACGGATGGTATAGGCAACCATAAAAAAGGTAGTCAGAATAAGCAGGCTGCCGCTTAACACGACAACGATGGAAAGCAGCCGTGTAAAATAGAAAAACCGTTCAACCCATTCCTGGCCGTATTGTACTTTTAGGGTTCCCGGCAACTTGCTCAAGTATTCCGAAAAGAGTTTTACCCGGTTGAGGCTGCGCAAATTTTTCATCGGGACGACCTCGATGGAGGCCGGCAAGAAGTCAGGAGGCATATCGTCGAGAACGTCTTTGTTTTTCCCCAACTGTTTGGCAAAACGTCTATAAGCCTCGGCCTTGGATATAAATTTGATTTCCTGGACCTGATCGAAGTCGGTAATTTTTCTTCGAAGCTGTTCCTGCAGTTCCGGTCCCGGATCATCCTGGAGGTAAACGATCAGGCGCAGGTCGTCCCCCATTTTATCACCTGCTGTGAGCATATTGGTGTACACCAGATAGAAAAATGCGAAGATGAGAACCGAGAGACTGACTGTAAGAAGCGTCATGAGTTGCGAAGGCCAGGTTTGACGAAGGTTTCGTGCGACCTGCCGCAAGACGGCAAACCAGAAATTCATGCCTGCCCTCCCTCAGTGATATTGTGGACTCTTCCTTTTTTCAATTCAACTATCCGGTGAATCGTTTGCCGATAGATGGATTCATCATGGGTGGCGATTATGATCGTAGCCCCTGCGTTATTGCATTTTTTCAGCAAGTTCATAACCTTTTCCGTGGTGGTGGCATCCAGGTTGCCGGTGGGCTCATCTACCAATATCAAAGTCGGAGAATTGGCGACAGCCCGGGCGAGAGCCACACGCTGCTGCTCGCCGCGCGAGAGTTCCCCGGTGACGGTATCGTGTTTGTCGGAGAGCTGCAATTGAGAAAGCAGATCTTTAACTCGTTTGGCAATCACCGGTGGTTTCTTATACGACACCTCCATCGCTATCGCAATATTTTCGGCAACCGTTCTGTCGGTCAGGAGCTTGAAATCCTGGTAGGCAACACCTATCTTTTGTCGTAGACGAGAGAGTTTTTTCCCTTTTAACTGGTGGATATTCTGCCCGGCTATCTCGATAAGCCCGTTACTTGGGGTTTCCATATTACAAATAAGCTTCAGCAGCGTAGTCTTGCCGGCGCCGCTCATACCGATAAGGAAAAACATCTCTCCCGTTCCAACTGTAAGCGATATGTCCGACAACGCTTTGACATCAGGAGGGTAATTCTTGCTGACCTTGATCAATTCGATCATGACCGGCTTCGTAGGCAAATTCACTTCCGTCATGGCAAAATAATCTCTAATATATGCAAATAGAAGCTATTGAAAGGAGAAGTAAGTGACATGTTTACATAACAAACTTCTTCAAGAGGTCAAAAGACGCTCTCGTCGAAGGCTCATCTACTTTAATAGAAGCGGTATAGTATGTCAAATTTATTGCAATTGCTTGAGATAATAGTTTAAGGGAGCCGGAAGAGGAAACCTGGGTTGTGCGAGTATCCTTGAGGTGTCCTATCCCAGGATATAATTTTCAGCTTGCAACTTGACCTCCAGTTGGTATTCTTTATAACTTTGCGTTGGATAAATGGCTTGTTTTTTGACCACCTTCGGTTAATTTGTGAATATTGACCGTATAATCAGATAGTTACTGTTTTGTTGATAAAAAGGAGAACGGTATGGACTATAGGGCGACTCTCAATTTGCCCCAGACAAAGTTCAATATGAAGGCTAACCTTTCCCAAAAGGAGCCAGTCTACCTGAATCGATGGGAAAAAGAGGATCTCTATGGGCAGATTCAGGCAGAAAGCGAGAACAAGCCTCTGTATGTCCTGCATGACGGGCCTCCATATGCCAACGGCCATATCCATCTCGGCACGGCCTTCAATAAAATTTTGAAGGATATTATCTTGAAATCCAGGCGGATGGCTGGATTTAACGCACCGTATATTCCCGGATGGGACTGCCATGGTCTGCCCATCGAGCACAATGTCGATAAGGAACTGGGGCAGAAGAAGGACGAGATTCCGAAATTGTCCAAACGGGGAGCCTGCCGGAAATATGCCGAAAAATGGATCAAAAGCCAGAAGAATGAATTCAAAAGGCTTGGGGTCCTGGGTGACTGGGACAATCCCTACCTGACGATGAACTATGGTTACGAAGCAACCATCGCCCGGGAATTCAATAGATTCCTTTTGTCCGGGGCTGTACTTCGCAACAAAAAACCCGTCTATTGGTGCTCGACCTGCACAACCGCTCTGGCGGAAGCCGAGGTTGAATATTATGACCACACGTCTCCATCCATTTACGTCAAGTTTGAAGTGACAGATGATCTTACCGATATTGACCCAGGACTGGCAGGCGATCATATATTCGTGGTCATCTGGACGACAACGCCTTGGACGTTACCCGCCAATTTAGCCATTGCCTTCCATCCTGACTTTGTTTATGCAGCCGTACGTGTCGGTCATGAAACCTGGATCATGGCCAAGGATTTGGTGGAAAAAGTGATGAGCGAGTTCGGACTGGACCAGTTTGAAGTCATTACAACTTTCTCCGCCAAAGGGTTGGAGAAGAGGCGGTGCCGCCATCCTTTCATGGATCGCGAGTCTTTGCTGGTGCTGGCCGATTACGTGACCATCGAAGCCGGCACCGGCTGTGTTCATACCGCTCCGGGACACGGCGCCGATGACTATCAGACTGGGCTTCGTTACGGTCTCGATATCCTCTCGCCCGTGGATAATCACGGGAAGTATACGGCCGAGGCCGGCCCGTACGAAGGCAGACAAATTCCGGATGTTAACGAGCTGATAAACGACGATATGCAAAAGTCGGGTGCTCTCATACACAAAAGTGAAATCCGCCACAGCTATCCGCATTGCTGGCGGTGCAAAAAACCGGTCATGTACAGGGCAACTCCGCAGTGGTTCATTTCCATGGAGAACACAGGCATCCGGGAGACCGCGCTGGCCAGCATTAAGCAGGTTGAATGGACGCCGGCATGGGGAATGCAGCGGATCTATTCCATGGTTGAAGGGCGGCCGGATTGGTGCCTGTCACGGCAACGCGCTTGGGGCGTACCCATTACCGTGATTTCCTGCAAATCCTGCGGCGAAGTTGTAAAAAACGAAGCTCTTGTCAACAAGATCGATGAACTCTTCCAAAAAGAAGGGGCGGATGCGTGGTTTAAATACGACGTGAAGGACTTTCTTGCAGAAGGGACTGTCTGTGCAAAATGCGGCGGGCGGGATTTTACCAAAGAAGAGGACATCCTTGATGTTTGGTTTGATTCCGGAGTCAGCCACGCTGCCGTCTGCGAGGTGAGGCCGGAACTGCGTTCTCCTGCCGATCTGTATCTGGAGGGAAGCGATCAGCATCGCGGCTGGTTCCAAAGCTCGCTCTTGACGTCTGTGGGAACACGCAATCGTGCTCCGTTCAAAGGCGTGTTGACGCATGGCTATGTCGTGGACGGACAAGGGAAAAAGATGTCAAAATCCATAGGCAACGTGGTGGCGCCGGGTGAAGTTATTGAAAAGTATGGGGCCGAAATCCTGCGACTCTGGGTGGCAAGCGAGGATTATCGAGACGATGTGAAGGTTTCCGACGAGATCCTACGGCAGATCTCCGACGCCTACAGAAAGATTCGGAACACCATCCGATATATGCTCGGTAATCTCAGTGATTTCCATCCGGAGAACGACCGGATCGGGTTGCAGGAGAAGCCGGTACTGGACCGGTGGGCTCTGGCACGCTTCGAGGAGTTCAGAAAAAAGGTCGTGGCCGCGTATGAACGGTATGAGTTTCACTCGATCTACCATAATCTGAATTATTTCTGCGGAACAACAATGAGTTCGTTCTACTTGGATATTCTCAAAGACCGGTTATACACGTCCTCTCAGAACTCGCGCGCCCGGCGTTCAGCCCAGACTGCTTTGTTTGTCATTCTGGATGGAATGACGCGCTTAATGACACCTATCCTCAGTTTTACGGCGGCCGAGACCTGGGAGCACCTTTACAACATGGATATGACCGTAAAGCTCGACAAAAGCGTTTTCTTTGTTGATTTTCCGCCGGCGATTGAAAACTGCATGGGAAAAGAAGATGAGGAGCGCTGGGCGAAGTTGATAGCAGTCCGTTCCGAAATAACAAAGGCTTTGGAGAGTGCGCGACGTGAAAAGATTATCGGCC
>JBJKQT010000108.1:0-9435 GCA_046705065.1 Desulfocapsaceae bacterium | reverse complement strand
CGCAAGGGATCCTCCATGTCTTGAAGAATCCAACGCTCTCTTTGACAACCGGCTCACTTCGCCCGTTCCCGAACCGATACCTGAAATATCCTGGTGGAAGAACCGATAGAAAATGACTGCCGTCGTTTTCTTTGGAAATATGAATCCTTCGCCCCCTGGGAGAATATGCTTTTACCCCGAGCGAAAGATGGCATGATCTTACCACACTGCAAACATACAAACCAGAAAGAAATTGCTCTTGCAGATAAACAACCTGTTAAGACAAATGGAACAATTGAAAAGAAAAGTATTTTCATTCTTTACGATTGGCGGTAAGTTATGGTGAAAATAAAACAATTCCCTTTCATTACCCACATGCACCGGTGACTTTAAACTTGACACGAAATCGACTGAAACGTAAACTCCATTTTCTAACAAGGTCGGTTCGGTGTGCTTTCTGGTGGACCGGGTTCAAATTTTTTTCCGAGCCCCGGCTTGTACCTTAAAAGAAAGGGTGCGTCGAGTGTACCTCCTCGTTTGGATGTTTGAGGGGTATTCTTTGCCATGAAACCTATTTTCATGACAGACTAATAAAACAATCCGTTTTCCTCGAAAGGAGTTTAATGTGACAATGATCTTGCCACAATCAACCGGTTCAAAATTTTCTTTCGGCTTACTGGCTGTTTTTCTCATTTGCGGATTCCCGTTGAATGTCTTCGCCGAAAAGGTGGCAACGGATGAGTGGCAGATTTCAGCCGACAAAATTACCCGCTATGAAAATCCGCAGAGCATCATAGCCGAAGGAAATATTGTTCTTGTCAAGCGCGAAAAACTCCCGCCGATAACCGCCAAGAAATCAGCCAATGTTACCGACTGGTCCGTTCTTCTGGAAGAAAAACCTCAGTCTACTCAAATAACGCCCAAGGATCTCGAAAAGAACAAAAAACCGCGTTACGAGACAAAAGTTACCATTAAGGCCGATTGGATGGCCTACGATGTAACTCTTGGAACCATTAAGGCCCGGGGACACGTCGACATCGTGAGCGGCGACGATCGGCTTTATGCCGAACAGGGAGTGGTGAATCTCACCCGAGACACAGGCACCTTTACCAACGCGACCATCACCAGGGAAAAAAACGCTCTCCACCTGGAAGGAAAAACCATCGAAAAAACAGGTTTTAACACCTACCGTATCATTGACGGATGGGCCATCACCTGTAAAGTAAAAGACGGCGAGACCCCGCCATGGAGCTTTTCCAGCAGTGACACCAAGCTCACCCAAGGCGGCTATGCCCTCATGAAAAACGCCAAATTCAACATCAAGGGTGTCCCTGTTTTTTATTCTCCCTATATGGTAGTGCCGGTAAAAAACACTCGCGAGACAGGTTTCCTCTTTCCGGAAATCTCCTCATCTTCAAACAACGGTTTCGGAATCAACCTTCCGTTTTTCTACAATATTTCCGATTCCTCAGACCTGACTTTCTACTCCGAATATTACGCAAAGCGGGGATTTATGCCGGGATTGGAGTTCAGATACGTCCTCGAACCCGACGACAAGGGAACCTTTGCCGCAAGCTTTTTAAAAGACGATCTCTCGAATCCTTCCGAGACCCAATACTATCAAGACACGGGCTTCACACACACCAATGATGAGCGATACTGGATCAGGGGTAAAATCGACAAGACCTTCGGTGATGGTTGGATCACACGCGTCGACCTCGACGTTGTCTCCGATCGGGATTATCTAACCGAGTTTTATTCAAGTACCTACACCGGATTCTCCCGCAGCAATCAGCAATTTCTCGAAGCCTTCGGCCGGGGGTTCCAGGATAAGACGGCAGACCAGCGTCAAAACTCGATCAGCGTGTTGAAGTCATGGCAGGGAATGTCGCTTGTAACCGATTTGCTGGCCATCAACGATGTCAGAGCCGTCAAATCCAGCCCGACTCCGCTTTGGCAACTTCCACAGGTTGACTTCACGGGTGCCACACCCATCAAGGATTCCAATTTCACCTTCAACTGGGATGCAAATTATGTGGATTACTGGCGAAAGGACGGCGTCGGCGCTCATCGAATCGATCTTGCGCCTAAAATAAGCTCACCGATTCCCTTGGGTCCCTACCTCGAGTCACGTGCCGAAGTAGGTCTGCGGGAGACGGCCTATGATGTCCAAACTTACGGTGACGGTACCTGGGACCAAGGCAATACCCCAACCAGGACGCTGTACAATATTCATACGGAACTCGGGACAACGCTGGCCAGGGATTTCGATATCGGGATGCAAGGTTACAAAGGGATCAACCATAAGGTGCGTCCGTATGTCCAGTACGATTATCTCCCCGATGTCAATCAGAACGATCTCCCCTCCTTTGACAGCATCGACAGGATAAATCCTGCAAACACCGTCACGTACGGAGTGGATAACTTTTTCACCCTGTTTAAAAACGCTAAAAATCTGGATGAAGGATCAAAGGACTACAGCTACCTGAAAATCAAACAGAGTTATTATCTGGCCGATATCCGGAAAAAAATCTCCACCGACTCCAACGGCAACCCTCTTCCGACGGATGAAACCGACGATCCCCTGTCTCCCATAAATTTCAAGGTCGGCTGGAAACCTCTTCAGGATGTCGATATTGCTTACAAGACAGACCTGGATATTTACGGGCACGGCTTCATTCGCCATGGTGTGGAAAGTTCCTATCAAAACAGCAGGGGAGACCTCTTCGACGTTGATTATCAATACGATAATCTGCTGAATATCGAACAGATCAATCTTCATGCCAAGACATGGCTATGGTCAAATTTCAGGGGGGAAGTGCTGCTCTCCCAATCCTTGAGTTCGTCAACGACCAACGAACAGGACGTTTCCCTTATCTATCAGGCTCTTTGCTGGTCTGTTGAGATGAGATCGACATATACACCTACTGATTCGGCACTTTATTTGATTTTTAACCTGGCCAATATCAGCACGCCGCTTGGTATGTCAGTTTATTAATAGGCCGCAACGGCTGCCCGTGTTAACTGAAAAGCAATCTGAAACCTGACTTTTATGCAATACGATGTTTTCAACGGCGATGCCGATGGCATATGTGCCCTGCATCAGCTTCGTCTTGCTCAACCGGTACCTGATGCCCACCTGATTACAGGTGTCAAACGCGATATTGTTCTTCTTTCACAGGTACCGCTTGAGCCTGCTGCCTCCGTTGCGGTTCTCGATGTTTCCATGGACAGCAATAGAATTTTTTTGACGAAGTTGCTCGAGTCCGGTCATAGAATTCTCTATATCGACCATCACTACGCAGGAACCATCCCGGAAAATGCGAACCTACAGGCCCATATCAACCCTTCGGCCAGCGTTTGCACTTCACTTCTGGTCAATGGTTTCCTTAAAGGACGTTTTACCAAGTGGGCCATTTGCGGGGCTTTTGGGGACAATCTCCAGGAATCTGCCCGAAAAATCGCCTCCGGCCTTGCCCTCTCCGAAGAGGAGGTGGCAAAGCTGAAAGAAATTGGAGAACTGCTGAATTACAACGGATACGGCACTACCTTGGATGATCTGCATTTTCATCCAGCAAACCTTTACCGTTCTGTCAGGGAGTTCGAGGACCCGCTCGACTTCTTTGCTGCCAGCGATGCCCTTGCGACCTTGCGGGAGGGGTTTAAAAATGACATGGCCAAGGCCCTTGTTTTAAAAGAGACGAGCACCGGAAAAGGAAATCGTGTATATTTCTTCCCAGGTTCTCCATGGGCTAGAAGAATTTCCGGCGTTTTTTCCAATCTTAAAGCTACGGAGCGTGCCGATCTGGCGCATGCTGTGATCATTGCAGGTGATGACGCCACTTACCGGATCAGCGTCAGAGCCCCACTTACTAACCGCACAGACGCAGACACTCTCTGCAGGCAATTTCCAACCGGCGGAGGGCGGGCAGCCGCAGCCGGGATTAATGCCCTTCCGTCTGATTTGCTCGACGACTTTCTTGCGGCATTCAACATGATGTATCCTTGAAAACTACGAAGAATACCTTCTTCGAAACTTTTATCACTCACGAGGTCAGGCCATCAAACGTCATAGCCTTTTTACCAATTTTTTGATCCTTCTGATTCTCTTTTTCTTTTCATTGGTCACGTTTTCCTATGTCGACGCCGACGAAGAGAGCAAAAGTCCTGCAACTTCGGTCATGGACGGTCAGAAGATTGATCTCACTCAAAAAAAATACCAAATTCTTTTCAAAGAACTGCACGACAAATACCACTTTGACAAGAGCGAACTGAAAGACATCTTCAAAGGTGTCAGCATTGATCCAAAAGTACTTGAGCTCATGGACAAACAGTGGGAGGCTAAACCCTACTATCAATATCGTCCCCTTTTCATCACCCCGGCCATTATCGCTACGGGAAAAGAAAAGTTGCAGGAGTACAAATCCCTGCTCGACAGAATTGAACGCACCTTGGGGGTTGACCGCGAGGTCGTCGTCGCCATATGGGGAGTGGAGTCACGGTACGGAACCCATCAGGGGCATTACCCGGTATTCACAACCTTGAATACACTTTTCGATGCCTATCCCAGACGGTCCTCTTTTTTTCGTAACCAGCTGATTCAGTTTCTTATTTTGTGCCGGGAGAATCATATCAACCCGCTAGAGGTTCGGGGATCCTATGCCGGAGCCTTCGGGCAGACTCAATTTATTCCGTCGAGCTTCCGTGAATATGCTGTTAATTTTGACGGTGACGACCGCATAGATGTTTTCACCTCCGTTGACGATATCCTCGCTTCCATTGCCAACTATCTGCACCGTTGCCACTGGACGCTCCATGCCCCCATTTATCGGGACATCGGCAACCGTTTACGGTCGACGGAACTAGTCAACGCCCAGGAAAAAGGCAGGGTCTCTCTAGTTAAATGGCAAAGCGTATGCAAAGCCCAGGGAATCTCCTTGCCGCAGCCTCCCGACGGATCGGCATTATCCATTGTCGGACTTGAAATCGATCCTGACTCAGGTGGGGGCTACCGCTATATCGCCGGTTACAGGAATTTCCAGGCCATCACGGAATGGAATCATTCAAACCGTTATGCAATGGTCGTCTCCGAGCTTGCTGAAATACTCAAAAAATAATTCTGGTGAACATTGCATATTACGTTTTTGAAAAAACATATCCCCATGGATTTAAAACATCTGCTTTCAGCATATCTGCACGCCCGTCGAGTCCGCCATATTGTTTTTCCAATTCTTTTCCTTCTTTTTACAGGGGGATGTCAATCGTTTCATCCGCCGAACGTTTCAATCCCAATGAGGGCTCCGGTATTCACGGACGATGCAGACAGAGCGACATTGATCAAAGCTACCGAGCGTCAATTGGATTATTTGCGCAGTCTTCCTCCGAACTCAGAAATTAAGATTGGAGGGACATCCTATTCCATTAGTCATCTTACAGACTCTCTGCACCTCTTTCTGGATATCATCAGCCGCAATCCATCACCTGCCGAACTGGACCGGATGCTCCAGGAAAAATTTATCGCTTACCAGGCTGCAGGCCGAACTGATTCTCCTTTCGGAGAAATGCTGATTACGGGATATTATCAACCTGTCTTTGCCGGAAGCTTGGTTAAGACCCCTCCTTTTGTTTACCCTCTTTATGCCAAACCGAGATCCCTTCTGATTCAAAAAAAACTGAAAAACAGGAAACCCGTAATCGGCCGCCGAGACGTAACGGGAAAAATCATCCCATACTGGACCAGAGCTGAGATTGAAAACAACCGTCTTTTGGAGGGTGACGAACTGGTCTATCTCCAGAATCCCGTCGATGTTTTCTTCCTGCAAGTCCAGGGTTCCGGTTTGATACGGCTTTCGAACGGAGAGCTCCGCTCGGTACATTATTCTGCCTCAAACGGCAGAGAATACAAGAGCATCGGCAAACTTTTGGTTGATGAGGGAAAGATAATGAAAGAAAATATTTCCATGTCATCGATCCGAAATTATCTTGATGCGCACCCATCCGAAATCAAACGCATTCTTCAGTATAACGATCGATTCGTCTTCTTTAGATGGGAAAACGGGGAACCCAAAGGAAGTATCGGGGAGACTTTGACTCCGGGAAGATCAATCGCCGTCGACCCCAGCGCTTTACCCATGGGAGCGTTAGCATATATTATTAGCAGACGGCCTGTGATCTCCTCGGCAGGCGAGGTCATCGGATGGATGCCCTTACGCCGCTTTGTCCTTCCCCAAGATACGGGTACGGCAATCAAAGGTTCGGGGCGAGCCGATATTTTTTGGGGAAAAGGCCCATATGCGGAGCTGGCGGCAGGAAGCATGAAAGAAAAAGGCAGGCTCTATTTCCTGGTCAAAAAATAGCCGGACTCGACACCAATTTGACTGCAGGGAGGTAAAGGGGAATGCAGGAAAAGGCAACGAAATGAGTCCGAGGCCGATTATCACGCTTACCACCGATTTCGGACTCCGCGATGAATATGTCGGCACCGTCAAAGGGGTACTACTCAACATTTGCAGGCACGCAGCAATTGTCGATCTGACGCACCATATCGATCCGCAAGACATTGCCCAGGCCGCTGACTGTATCGGCCATTCATACCGCTTTTTTCCATCCGGCACAGTACATCTGGTGGTTGTGGACCCGGGAGTGGGATCAGACCGGCGCATCCTTGCACTCAAGGCGTGCAATCATCTCTTTGTCGCACCTGATAACGGCGTTCTCACCCCATTTCTCAATGAAGAACGATTTCAGGATGCCTTCGTTCTAACCAATGCCGAGCTCTTCTCCAAATCGGTCAGCAGCACCTTTCACGGCAGGGACATCATGGCTCCGGTTGCAGCAAGACTTGCAGTCGGTATGGATATTTCCCTGGTTGGACCACAACTGAAACAAAAGGAGTGCCAACGAATCGAGTTGCCGAAGGCTTTGATCAGAGATAACAAAATTACAGGCACTGTCGTCCATATCGACCATTTCGGCAATCTGCAAACAAGCATAACAAAAGAAGACACCGCCCTCTTTTCCAAGCAAAAGTTATCAATTCAGATAGGCGGCCACACCATTATCGGTATCCGGACAGCTTACTACGAATCGGCAAGGGGGAAATCCGTCGCCTTATTTGATAGCCGCGATCTTCTCGAGATCGCTATCAACGGAGGGAACGCCGCAATAACTCTCGGCTGCGGGTTGGGTAGCGAAGTTATTGTTTCTTCACTTTCCGAAATGTGACTTACACCGACTCCACATTGAGTTTTAGAAAAAAACCAACCAAAGTTCAGTCCCGGCACTGTACTGCCTTTCTCTATCTTCCGATTCCTGCCAGGGCCTCCCGCATCACTTCAACGGGAGCTTCAAGTCCGGTCCAAAGCTCAAATTGGGCAACACCTTGAAAAAGCAGCATCTCAAGTCCGTTCACGGTCCGGCAACCGGCCGCCTCGGCCTCCTGCAGCAATTTTGTCCGCAGTGGTGCATAAACAATATCCATAACAACTTGATAATTTTTCAAAGCATCGGCCGGGACCAACGACATATCATCACGTGGGGCCATGCCTACGGAGGTGGCGTTGACAAGGGCGCTTCCTTTAAGCGCGGCAAGTTCGTTCATCGGGTACCACGGGCAGCCGATTTCCTCGGCAAGTCTCCTCCCCTTTGCCTCTGTGCGATTGCAAAACACGACCTCGGCCCCAGCCTCTTTGAGTCCGAAACCGATGGCTCTGGCAGACCCTCCGGCTCCTAACAAGACAATTCGAGCCCCACGAAGCTCCATTCTCACTGCCAAAGCTCGGTTTGCCCCCAACCAGTCAGTATTCGAGCCGCAAAGAAGCTTGCTTCCCTGCTCTTCGCACACGGCAATGGTATTGACGGCTCCGATCTTTTCAGCCACAGGATCGATACGGTCAAGAAAAGGGATAACCGCCTGCTTATGCGGAATGGTTACACTGACCCCTTGGATATCCAGAGCTTTCAATCCCGTCAAAGCCTCTTCCACATTCTGCACGGGAAAGGGCAGATAAACCCGGTTTTCCCCAAGGGCCGCAAAGGCGGCGTTATGCATGGCGGGACTTAAGGAGTGGCTTACCGGATCGCCAATGATACCGTAGAGTTTAGTTTTGCCGTTGATTGTAATAGCCATTAGTTCAGTGTCATAACTCCAAGTGATACCTTATACCGCATGAACTGATGAGAAATGCGGGTTATTATCTTTTGTAAACATTCGGCAGTGCCCATCTGTGTGCAAACAGGCCGGGACGCTATAGTAAAATTATGCGTACCGGACTGATCGAGTGCAGATGGGGTGCTCTGAACGTTTACCTCATATATGCAAGCGGGCCAATATATCCCGCAGTGCCCCAACGGACACCTGCCCGGAAGCGGTTCCCTCCTCCCCATGGGCCGAGCAGTAGGTCATATACCCCCCCAACTCCAGGGTCGCCAAACGACTGATCACGCCGGGAGCCCCCATACAAAAGGCGATTAAAGGAAAATTCATGCCGGCAGCGTCTTCCTGAAGCCTCAACACCCGCAGGACATCAAGATGATCGTTGGCGGTGGTGACGATTTTAGCTATATCCGCCCCCTTGTCCCGCGCCATTGTAAGCTTACCCAACAGCTCTGAGTATGGAGGCGTTTCCTTGAAGTTATGCCAGGACAAAATCAGGCTGGTCGCACTGTGCTCCAGATTGGTGCGTAGTCGATGCAGGGATTTTTCGGGCGCCAGCAACTCCAAATCGATATAGGCGGCCTTCTGCTCCAGGGCCTCCACGAGCGGGGCAATCCTTGCATCCTCGTCCAGCGTGAAACGCCCGCCTTCCCAAACCGGTCTGTTTGTGAAAAGAAGGGGCTTTTTGAGTGTGATAACAAAAGGACGGATATCTATTTTACTCAAATAATCAAGCCGTATCTCTATCACATCGGCGAGATGAGTTGCCTGCTCGGCGGTTATTAGGGCCTCACTCACGGTTTCCTTGGCAACAGCAACGCAAATCTTCACGTTATTTCTCCAGATTTTTACGGGCAACAGCCTTGCGGCGGTTGCAGCGCTCCTATCATCTCCCGAACGGAATGGAGCTTTTCCTTTATCACATAATCGGAAATGCCCTCCACAACCTCTTCACTGGCCCGGGGATTGACAAAATTGGCTGTTCCTATCTGTACCGCTGTTGCACCCGCCAACATAAATTCCAACGCATCCTCGGCCGATTCGATGCCTCCGATTCCGATAACCGGGATGGAGACACATTGGGCTACCTGATGGACCATTCGCAGGGCGATGGGTTTGATTGCAGGTCCTGAAAGACCGCCTATGACATTGGCAAGATGAGGGCGCCTGGTCTTCAAATTAATGGCCATTCCGATCAGGGTGTTGATAAGGGAGACGGAGTCGGCTCCAGCTTGCTCCACTGCCAGGGCAACCTGGGTGATATCGGTTACGTTGGGTGAGAGTTTGACTATTACCGGTAA
>JBJKQT010000107.1:0-82007 GCA_046705065.1 Desulfocapsaceae bacterium | reverse complement strand
AACGGTTGAAGTCAATGGATAAAAATTGAGCCTCTTGCAAGCCAAGGATTTTCATTCAACGTCAAGGCAGGCAAAAAATTTCACTCCAAGCATAAAGGTACTATTCCGAGAATTAAACGGAAAGCATTACGTAGAGTTTGGGCCGGTAAGCCAGCCAGCGAGACTCTAAGAAGGCCATTTTCCGCCAGAATCTTCTAATGTTACAAAGATAAAAAATCTGTGGGGCAACTCTGGCAGGCGAGGTGGATTTGGGTCGCATTCTCGCCGTTGACGGCCTTTCCAGCCTCTTGAAGAGCCAGCTTGGGAAGATTGTTGGTTTCGCTTAAATGCGCAAGGACCACATGCGTCAGTCCTTCATGCATCACCCCACGAAGGAATTCGGCGGCATCGCCGTTTGCAAGATGCCCCTGGCTTGAGCGCACCCGCTGCTGAAGAGCAAGGGGATATGGCCCTTCGGCCAACATTTTGAGATCGTGGTTGAATTCCAGGATCAAACCATCCAGCCCCTGCAGACGCTGCTTCATGAGAAGGGATACTTTTCCCGTATCCGTGCAACAACCGATGCGGGATTTACCGTCACTGATCACAAATCCCACGGGATCTTCGGTGTCATGGGAGATGGCAAACGATCTGATTGAGAGATCCTGAAACCCCACTGTATCACCCGTTGCAAAATCGCAATATTTGAACAACTTTCCCATTTTTTTACCGCTTCCGCGAAAGGTTCCCGGATTGGCGAAAACCGGAAGTCGACATCGTCTCGAAACGACGCCGACTCCACCAATATGGTCGTTATGTTCATGGGTTACGAAAATGGCATCGAGTTTATCGATATCCCTGCCAACGGCTTTCAGCCGGGCGATGGTTTCTTTTCCTGAAAAACCGCAGTCGATCAGGATCGAAGTCTCTTGAGACTCGATATAAATACTGTTGCCACGACTGCCACTACCCAGAACGGTAAACCGCATCGCTACAACCCCGTATGCCCAAATCCGCCGGCGGCTCGTTTCGTCACATCCAGAACTTCAACCTGTTCAATTTCCATCTTGACCACTGGGGCCAAGACCATTTGTGCTATCCGATCGCCGCGATTAATTGTAAAAGGTTCTGTCCCGAGGTTGACCACTCCAATGCACACCTCGCCCCTGTAATCTGCGTCAATGGTGCCGGGACTATTGATTATTGTGATACCATGCCGTATTGCCAGCCCACTTCTGGGTCTGATCTGCAGTTCAAAACCCTCCGGAATAGCTACTGCAAAGCCGGTGGGAATAAGAGCAATCTGTCCCGGCGACAACGTCTGAGGACTGGTTACAGCTGCGGAAATGTCCATTCCAGAGGCGGATTCGGATTGATAGGCCGGCAAGGGAAGATCCGCGTTTTGGGTCGGTTCAATTTGACAGAAACGAATTTTTTTCACCACCTTACGCTTATCCATCCTTTGCTCCATACGAATTTCTTCTGCACACCGGACAAAAAAAGCCGGTTCTTTGGGAACCGGCTTTTTTGATTAACAGAAACAAGTCATGCTATAGCAATGCCTTGCGGCTCAGACGAATCCTTCCTCGACTGTCGACATCAAGAACCTTGACTTCGATCTCATCGCCCTCTTGGACAACGTCAGTGACTTTAGCCACGCGCTTGGTATCTAATTCGGAGATATGGACCAACCCGTCCGTTCCAGGAAGTATCTCAACAAATGCGCCGAAATCTTTAATGGTTTTGACGACCCCTTTGTACACTTGGCCGATTTCAACCTCTGCGGTAATCTCTTTGACCCTTTTGATCAAGGCCTCAGCCATCAAACCGTTGGAGGTAAACATTTTTACCAAGCCGCTGTCGTCCACTTCGATTTTGGCGTCGTATTCGGCAGACAACTCTTTGATAACCTTGCCGCCTGGGCCTATAATATCGCGGATTTTATCTGGATTGATTTTATGGACGAAGTATTTTGGAGCGTGTTCGGCAACCTCCTCGCGGGCTTTGGCAATACCTTTACTCATCTCCCCAAGGATATGAAGTCGACCGGCATGGGCCTGAGCCAGTGCCCGAGCCATGATGTCTCGGTCAACCCCTGCAATTTTGATATCCATCTGCAACGATGTGATGCCGTCTTTCGTACCAACGACTTTGAAATCCATATCGCCGAGGTGGTCTTCATCGCCTAAGATATCGGAAAGGATGATAACTTTTTCCCCTTCCTTGATCAGTCCCATGGCTATTCCGGAAACCGGCTGTTTGACCGGCACTCCGGCATCCATCAACGCCATGCTGCCACCGCATACCGTGGCCATTGATGAAGAACCGTTGGATTCCAGAACCTCTGAAACCACACGGATCGAATAAGGAAATTCCTCTTCGGTCGGCAACACCGCGGCCAAACCGCGCATGGCCAGATTGCCGTGACCGACATCTCGGCGGGAGGGGCCTCGCAAGGGTCGTGCTTCACCGACACAAAACGGTGGGAAATTGTAATGAAGCATGAACCTGTTCATCTCTTCTCCAAGCAGTGTTTCTACCCTCTGTTGATCACGCTCACTTCCCAGTGTCGCAGTGACAAGTGCCTGGGTTTCACCGCGGGTGAACAGAGCTGATCCATGGGCTCTCGGCAGGTAACCGGCCTCGCAGCTGATGGGACGTATCTCATCGAATCTCCTTCCGTCGATACGAACCCCGTCATTGACGATATTGGAGCGCATACATTCTTTCTTATAATTTGAGAGAAGGTTTGCTATTTCGCCTCTCCGATCTCCTTCCGGATTCAATTCGGTCAATACATTCTGCTTCAATTCATCCGACAGTCGGCCTCTATCAAGCTTGTCTGACGTGGAGACAACTGCCGCCATCCCCGCAGCAGCGATTTCTCGGACCCGTTTCTGTAACTCTTCATCAACCTGCGGTGGTTCAACACTTCGTTTTTCCTTTCCATGAGATTTGCGCAGATCGTCTTGGAGATCGATCAACGGTTGAACCTGCTCAAAAGCGAAAAAGATCGCGGACAACACCTCGTCCTCGCTGAGGCTGTCGGCTCTTCCCTCAACCATAACCACCGCCTGACGTGTGCAGGCGACGACGATATCCATGCTGGAACGTTTCAATTCATCAGTGGTGGGATTGATCATGTACCCGCCGTCAACGTAACCGACTCTCGCACCGGCAACCGGACCTTCGAACGGAATATCCGAAAGTGTTAGAGCGCAGGATGCCCCTGTGAGAGCCAAGACATCGGGATTATTCTGCAGGTCTGCGGATAGGACGGAAGCGATAACCTGAGTTTCACAAAAATATCCCTCAGAAAAAAGAGGCCGTAAAGGACGGTCGATAATTCGGCAGGTCAAGACCTCGTGATCGCTGGGACGACCGATCTCTCTGCGAAAATAGTTTCCAGGGATTCGGCCGACGGCAGCCAGTTTTTCCTGGTATTCAATGGTAAGCGGCAGGAAATCCGTATCGTTTTTTGCTTCATTAACACCAACCGCCGTAACAAGAACCACCGTATCGCCGCACTTGATCACGACAGAACCGGAAGCCTGCTTGGCCAGTTTGCCGGTCTCGATGGAAATGGTCTTTCCACCGATTACGGCTTCAACTTTCTTAAACATATATTCTCCAGAGTTTATGCATCAGGGAAATGCCCAGCGCCATTATATTGACTGGATTATCCACCAGCCCCGTATGCTCTTAATATTTTCGGAACCATAAAAGACCAATCCAGAGACATCTTCGATGCCGAAAATCTGCGGATCGGGTCTTGTTTAACAAATGGCATGTAGATAAATCACCAGGCGAAACGTCTCTTCCCCCTGAACAACTCCTGGCCACCGAGTTGACGACGGCCTCTACTTACGAATACCTAGTTCCTGTATAAGTGTTCTGTATTTATTAACATCTTTTTTCTTCAGATAATCAAGAAGACGCCGTCTCTGACCGACAAGTTTTAACAGGCCTTGCCGAGAGTGATGATCCTTGGAATGGATCTTGAAATGCTCGGTGAGATATTTGATACGATCTGTAAGAAGGGCGATCTGCACCTCCGACGAACCGGTGTCTGAGGCATGAATCTTGAATTTTTCTATAATTTCACTTTTCCTCACAGCTGATTGGGCCACAACAAACCTCCTGCTATCATCTTATAATATAATTCTTTATCGTAAGTATTACATGAAACAATCTCATGAACAATTATCCAGCTGACAACCTATCCATTAAAAAGGATTATTGCAAGAGTTTACATACATCTTCGACAGATAATCCCGACGCCAAAAAACGTTTTTGAGCATCCGGCAACTGAATTTCCTCTCCTGGAAAACAATTATCAATGGAAAAACAACCGCTTCTCGTTCTTCTCAATCGGCTCAAATAAGCCCCACATCCCAGACTTCTTCCGATATCGGCGGCCAAACTCCGGATGTACGTTCCCTTGCTGCAAACTATGCGCACTGACAGATCTGCCTCATCTCCTTCAAGATCATGGTCACCATCCGTCCGAACAAGGGCTGTGACCGAAATCTTCCGAGGTTCTTTTATGACTTCTATTCCCTGGCGGGCATAGAAGTAAAGAGGCTTTCCTTCGTGCTTTAGTGCCGAATATTGCGGCGGAACCTGTTCCAGCTCCCCTCTAAATCCTGCAAGACAGGATTCGATTTGCTCCGACGTAATCCTCCCCACAGGCATCCTTGCTATAATATCCCCTTCAGGGTCCTGTGTCCGGGTTTCAACACCCAGACGCAAGGTCGCCAAGTATTCCTTCTCACCTTCCATAATGGAAGAAATGAGTTTAGTAGCCGGCCGTCCGGCACAGACGATCAAAAGGCCGCTCGCGAAAGGATCCAACGTGCCGGCGTGTCCGACTTTTTTTATTCCAAGAATCCGTCGTACCCATCGGACTATCTGAAATGAAGTCGGGCCGGCGGGTTTATCGACAAAAAACACGCCCGCTTCAAATTCCGACATCTTCACTCCCGCACACTGCATCAACGCGCTTATCTTTGTCTCTGCCCCGTTTGAAGCCTTTCATTTACCGCTCCAAGGTGAGGCTAGTCGCAATGCACCGCGTCTGTCAGAGCCTTAAGCACCTCGTCGTGTACCTGATCGACACTCTTGCCACTAAAACGGCATCCTGCGGCATTACGGTGTCCTCCACCACCGAAAGTCTGAGCAACTTCAGCAACATCACATTCACCCTTCGATCTTAGGCTTACGGATATCTGGCAATTCTTGGTTTCTTTGATAAAAGCGGCGATTTTTACGGAACGCAACGAACGAGGATAATCGATAAAGCCTTCAATATCCTGAAGGCTGGCGCCACTTTTATTAAACATTTCGTTAGTCACTCTGATAAAAGCCAATTTACCGGACTCGTAAAGCCGCAACGTGGAAAGGACCAATTCCATCAACTTAAGACGTTGAATGGTAAAGTTTTCATGGAGATAACCGGCAATGACCTCCGGACGCACGCCAAGTTCCACCAATTCCGCCGCTATCCTGAGAGTCCGCGATGTGGTCGATTCATATCGAAAGGACCCCGTATCTGTGGAAATGGCAACGTAAAGGTTGAAGGCACAAGCTTTGGAGACTGCGACACCAAGACTTCGTGCAAGCTCGTAAACCATCTCTCCGGTTGAAGAGCTGCCAGCCTCTATCCATCTATAATCACCATATTTCCTATGTGCTTTATGATGATCGATGGCTACAAAGGGATGAATAGTCAACAGCTCTTCCTGATTTCCGCCCAGACGATCACAATCCCCACAATCGAGCGCGAATGCTGCTGTTGTACCATGAACTTCTTTCAAAAAATTCCGCAGTTCGGAAAGATCGGTGTGAATTTTCTCCCAACTCGGCAGAAATTCGTACAAGCTGGAAATCGGCTCTTCCAGGTAACAAAACACTCTTTTGTTCAACGACTCGAGAATATCGGCAAATCCCAGCAGGGAACCGAGAGCATCACCATCGGGATGGATATGAGTCAAAACAACAAAATTTTCGACATCACTGATCGTTCTTTTGAGATCCTCGGGAATTCTTTTTATCATTTTCCCTTTCTCCGGCAATTTCCTGAAAGAGCTTCTCGATTTCTGCGACTTTTTCTTCGGTCGAATCGTAGCGAAACTGTAACTCAGGAGTATAGCGCATATTTAATGTCCCGGCCAAATGACTTCTGAAAAACCCTTTTGCCCGCTGCAGCCCTTTATCCGCCTCTTTAACAGCCTTCTCATCACCATGAACTGTATAATAAATTCTGGCATATTTCAAATCGTCGGTCACATCGACGCGGGTGATGGTCACCGTGCCGATTTTCGAATCCCGAACCTTCTGTAGAAAAAGCAGCGCCAGTTCTTTTTTAATTGCATCTCCGACACGAACTGAGCGTTTTTGCTTGGTTCTTCCAAGCCCGATTGCATCAAGCGTCTCTTTAGGACCCCGAGTTGTCATACCTACTTCTTATCACTGGTGGTGAGTGTGGCCTCAACCTGCATCATGACAAACGCTTCCAGAGAATCCCCCACTTTAATATCATTAAAATTCTCTACACCTATTCCGCATTCATAACCTGCAGAAACCTCTTTGACATCATCTTTGAAACGTCTCAGTGAGTTTATCTTTCCGGTATAGATAACCACGCCGTCACGCAACACCCTGACACCCGCGTTACGCTGGATTTTGCCGTCCGAGACGGAGCATCCGGCAATAGTGCCCACCTTCGGAACCTGGAAGGTCTCCCTAACCTGGGCACTGCCGATAACATCCTCTTCGAAGGTCGGCTCCAGCATGCCCACCATTGCCTTGCGAATATCATCCAGCGCATTGTAGATGACATCATAGGCACGGACATCGACGTTTTCCTTGGCGGCAAGCTCTTTGACCTTAACGGACGGCCTGACATTAAAGCCGATGATGATCGCCTCCGATGCGGAAGCGAGCAGAATGTCGGATTCGGTGATGGTCCCGGTTCCCTCATGCAGCACCCTGACCTTAATTTCATCGGTAGAAAGTTCCTCGGCTGCCTTGGCAAAAGCCTCCAGAGTTCCCTGCACGTCTGCTCTGAGGACAACTCTCAACTCTTTGACATCGCCTTGACTCATTTTCTCGAAGAGTTTGTCCAGAGAGATCTTCGAGCTTGCGCCCAGTTCTGTTTCACGGGCTTTCAACGATCTTGAATGGCTGACGTTGCGAGCCATCTTTTCATCGGTAACGACGATAAATTCATCGCCCGCCGACGGCACTCCGGAGAGTCCCTGGACTTCCACCGGTATGGATGGTCCGGCCTCTTTAATCGTTCTCCCTTTGTCATCGAGCATGGCTCGAACCTTGCCGCTGAACTGGCCGACTACAAAGAAATTACCGGGCTTTAACGTGCCTTCCTGCACAAGAACCGTCGCCACCGCACCTCGGCCTTTATCCAGTTGCGCTTCGATCACGCGTCCTTTAGCCTTGCGCTTGGCATCGGCTTTCAGCTCAAGCATTTCGGCCATCAGCTGGATATTTTCCATCAGATTATCGATACCCACATGCTTCTTTGCCGAAACTTCACAGAAGATTGTCTGACCGCCCCATTCTTCAGGAGTCAGATCGAATTCTGCCAACTCTCTCTTAATTCTGTCCGGATCGGCGTTGTCCTTATCGATTTTATTGACGGCAACAAGGATGGGAACCTCGGCCGCCTGGGCATGGTGAATAGCCTCACGCGTCTGGTCCATGACGCCATCGTCGGCGGCAACAACCAAAATAACCAAATCCGTGACCTGAGCTCCTCGAGAGCGCATCTCGGTGAATGCTGCATGCCCCGGCGTGTCGATAAAGGTCACGTCCCCGGAATTGGATCTCACATGGTACGCACCTATATGCTGCGTAATTCCACCAGCCTCGCCGAGGGCGACATCCGTCTTTCTGATTGCATCGAGAATGGAGGTCTTGCCGTGGTCTACGTGTCCCATAACCGTCACAACCGGCGGACGGGGCTTCAGATCCCCTCCCTCTTCTTTTTCATCGAGGAGCTGAATACCGATCTCCTCGGTGATCCCCTGCTCAACCTCGTAACCGAAATCGGTGGCGATAATCATCGCCGTCTCAACGTCCACAGCCTGATTCATCGTGGCCATCACTCCCATGCCCATGAGTTTGGCGATCACTTCGCTTGCTTTTACCTTCATCCTGCTTGCCAGATCGCCCACGGTAATCGTATCATAGACCTTGATGCGTTTCTTGATGGCTTTCATTTCGGCAGTCGACTGAAGGGCCTGTTTTTCACTTTTCCTCGAGCCCTTTTTCCCTCGCTTTCCACCGCCAACACGTTGATAGTCCTCATTAAAATGAGTGAACTTAACGCCTTTCTTTCCTTTTTTGGCGGATTTTCCCTGTCGCCAACCTTTATCTTGATCCTGATCGTTATCCGGGCCAAAGGTAACGCGTTTGCCTTTCTTCTTCCCTTTGCCGGCCTCTTCGGCCCCCACGTCAATATTCTTTGGAGCCACATCATCGGTGGCACGATCGTCGAGACCTTTAGCTCCTTTTTTGCGCGGGCGTTGGGCTGGAGGACTCTCTTCTTCCTCTATGGGAATATCAATACTGCCCACAACTCTTGCCAGACCTTTTCTGGCATGTTCTTTTTTGACCTTTTTCCCGGCAGAATGAGCTTCTTTTTTGGACACAGGCTCAAATTTCTCCGTTCTTTCTTTGACGGGCTGTTTTTCGGGAGGCACTTCTTTTTCGACCGGTTCTTGACCGGAAATTGCGTCCACTGATTCCTCTGTTTCTTCTTTGTCCTGGACAGAAGATTCATTCCGAGGCAATGCCGGAGTCGGCAGATCTCCGACAGGTGCCACCTCAGAGGCCCCGGTTTCAGCTTCAAGCCTTTCCTCAGATTGAACGGCATCGACCTCCTTCGTCTCAACGGGTTCCTTTTGTTCCGCTTCCGCAGGAGCCTCTGGTTCTTCAGGCTCATCCTGCGGGCGGCGGCGAATGATCGTCGTCGGCCGGCGGCGGATAACAGTTGCTCCTTGAGTTGCGCTGATTCTCTTTTCCACCAGTTCGGTCTCCGTTCCTTTCAGGACGGAAGTGCGGATCTTTTCGGCTGTTTCGTCATCGACAGTCGAACTAGGACCTTTGACGTCGTACCCCTCTTCCATCAGTTTAGAGGCCAATGCCTTACTGCTCATACCTGCCTCTTTGGCTAACTCGTAAATCCTCACCCTGCCCATTCCTTGCTCCCGTGTTTCCTTCTCCACCGTAATACTCACCCAGAACAATCGGACCCTTTTTAGAAAACGCCCGGCTCAAGATTCTCAGAAAATTCAATTTACAATTTGAAGGCCGTTTTCCACTTCTTTTCCCGCCCCAAAAAGCTGCACAAGCATTTCTCCCGATTGCAGCAATACGCACCCCGACCGACCATCTGTTTCCCGTCGTCCATGACCGGTTTCGAATCGCGCCACACAAAGCGGCACAACATGCTTTTCGGAGCTTTCCATCCACATACTTTGCAGGTTCTTACAGGCTCTCTGTTTCCGCCTTTATACCCCATTGGATATATTTTCTTCCCCTTCCCCGCCATTCTTGGGTTCCTGTCCGTTTTCCTGACCACCAGAAGCCTCCTCTTGATCAACCGTATCGGCTGCCGTTTCTACAGCATCGGCATGCGGTAAAGAGGTCTTTTCGAGTAACTCTTTGGCTTCTTTAATTAGAGATATAGCAAATGCGTCGTCAATTGCACGAAGAATTGTAAGATCTTCCACTTTTGCATCAGCCATATCTTTAAGCGACTTAATATTTTTCGCAAACAACTGATCGGCGAGCGGCTCCTCCACCCCAGTAAGGGATAACATGGCCAGATAGCCGGGATCTTCGAGATTTGCATACCGCTGTTCGCTTTTAACGTCAATGCGCCACCCCAACAGTTTCGAGGCCAAACGAACATTCTGGCCCTGACGGCCTATGGCCAGGGACAACTGATCATTGGGAACCACAACTAGCAGTGATTTGTTTTCTTCATCCACTCGCACCATGCTCACATGAGCCGGGGCCAGCGCATTGTAGACATATTTAGCTGGATCCGGACTCCACGTCACGATATCGATTCTCTCTCCCTGCAACTCCTGAACGACATTCTGCACGCGAGATCCTTTCATTCCGACACAGGCTCCCACGGGATCCACGTCCGATTCCGTCGAACTAACCGCAATCTTGGCCCTGAAGCCGGGTTCACGGCTTACCCCCATAATCTTGACAATGCCTTCGGAAATCTCAGGGACCTCCAATTGAAACAGCTTGGCAAGAAACTCATCGCATGTCCGTGACAGCATTAATTGCGAATCCCTGCTGCTCTGTTTAACCTCTAAGAGATAGGCACGTATCCTGTCGCCCTGCTTGAACGATCGTTTCGGTATTTGCTGGTCTTTGGGAAGAATCGCATCCGTCCGTCCAAGATTGACGATCATGTTGCCCCGTTCGAAACGCTGGACGATGCCACTTACAACCTCCCCCAGTCGATCTTTAAACATCTCAAAGATGACATCTCTTTCGGCATCTTTCATTTTATGAATGATGACCTGCTTGGCGGATTGGGCAGCAATTCGACCGAGATCTTCTATATTTTCCATCTTTTCGCCAAGTTCGTCGCCTAACTGCACCTCAGGATCGAGGACTTTGGCGTCGGCGAGTGAAATTTCAGTCTGTTCATCTTCTGCTTCTTCGACGACACTTCGAAACTGAAAGACCTCGACCTCTCCGTACTCTTCGTTATAGCGGACTTCGATATCGCGCCGGCTTCCCAGTTTTTTCCTGGCGGCAGACTGGACCGCTTCTTCAATAGCCTCGATCAGTAATCTCTTGTCAAACCCACGATCCCTGCTGATCTGGTCGATTATGCGTTTCAGATCTGATAACATTGTCTTACCCCACCTTTATTATTCCGTCCTCACGGTTCGAATATACGTCGTCACCTCGTTACTCCACATCATTCGCTCGCCTTTTCACAGCGACAGCCTAGCCGTACGGACCATCTCATAGGAAAACGTAAGCGGTTCCTCATTCTCAAGGATCAGTTCGATTCTGTTATTATCATGTACACGAGAAATTATTCCGACAAAAACCCGCTGCCCGCCAATGGACTCTCGAAGCTTGACTCGGGCTTTTTTCCCACTAAAACGTTTGAAATCGCTCACATTGCGTAGTGGTCGTTCAAGCCCCGGTGACGACACCTCAAGGTGATAGGACTGTTCGATAATATCCTCAACATCAAGATAATCACTGATTTCCCTGCTCACCATCGAACAATCATCGAGAGACACACCGTCTTCCCGATCGATAAAGAGGCGCAACACCCAGCCGTGTCCTTCTCTGCGGAACTGAACATCAAACAACTCCAACCCCATGGAAGGCAAAAGTTCCTCGGCAAAGGCGCGGACTTTCTCAACAATCAGATCATTCACCTGTGTGCCCTCCGTCAGATTTCACTAAAGCTCCGCCTCCATTTCAACGAGATACCATAAAAAAATGTGCTTTTCCCTTCCAGCCCCTATTTCCGGTCGATCCGACCAGCCGAGAACAGACATAAAAAAAAGCGGGCATAGCCCACTTTCAAAAGCCTGCCCGCAACAAACAACATACAGGAGGTATACCGGGGATTGGCGATCTTGCCGCCTCTCCTCCGGAAAATCATCCGGCCGGTCCCGGATGGAGCGGGCAACGAGGCTCGAACTCGCGACTTCAAGCTTGGGAAGCTTGCGCTCTACCAACTGAGCTATGCCCGCATAGTAAATCCAGCACAACTCAGCCACATAAACACAGAAGCCCTATTTTGTCAAGAAGGAAGTACGCAATTTCCCTTCACTCTTCCTTCTTTTCCCCAAGTCGGTGTCGGATGAACCATCTATGCATTCAAGCCGCTTAAACGATAAAAAAAACAAAAAAATTTACAAAAAGGATTCTCCTGTTCTATCTATTTGATAAATAAACATTAAAATATTAAGAAATGTGCCCTGCGTAAATGTTGTGACACCGAAAAATGTTCGGCAGCCGACGAAAATACGATTGACAAACGGGACACTGACTTATACAACACTGGCAATTTTAGCCTATCGCGTATAAATACCCAAAAGACCAAAACCCAGTAGTTTTTATGACTGATAAGATATTAATCATAGCTGAAAAACCGAGCGTAGCGGCCGACCTCGTCAAAGTCCTGCCCGGCAAATTTCAAAAGAGCAAAACTCATTACGAGGGAGAGAAATACATTGTATCCTACGCGATAGGTCACCTCGTATCTATATGTTATCCTGAAGAAATTGATCATAAATACCAAAAGTGGAAAATGGAGAATCTTCCCATTCTCCCGGAAAGTTTTCCGCTCAAGGGCCTGTCAGGAACAAAAAGTCAGCTTAACGCCTTGGAAAAACTCATCAAAAGACAGGATGTCAAAGAGATTATCAATGCCTGTGATGCCGGCAGGGAAGGCGAGCTGATCTTTAAATACATTCTCAAATACGTCTGGAACCAGACGGTGGCCAAAAAAACGTTTCGCAGACTTTGGCTGCAATCGATGACCAACGAAGCCATCAAGAACGGTTTGAACCATCTGCGCGATAATTCCGAAATGATGGCTCTTGAAGATACCGCCTTGTGCAGATCGGAATCCGATTGGCTGATCGGCATCAATGCGACCCGAGCCCTGACCGGATACAATTCCCGACGAGGGGGATTCTTTTTGACCCCATGCGGCAGGGTTCAAACACCGACGCTTTCACTGCTGGTAAAACGCGAACGGGCACGCCTTGATTTCACTCCGCGTCCGTACTGTTTGCTGTTGGCCGATTTCATCCATGCAAACGGGTCCTACCAGGGGAAGTGGATCGATCCGAACTTTACCAAGGACTCGAATCATCCGGACGGCAGAGAGGAGCGGATCTGGCAAAGCGACAAAGCCGAAGAGATTATAGCAAAATGCACCGGACAACCTGCCGCGGTTGAAGATACAAACAAAAAGTCAAGCCAGCGCGCCCCGCAACTCTTCGATCTGACCTCTTTGCAGCGCGAGGCCAACTCACGTTTTGGATTCTCGGCGAAGAACACCTTGGCACTCGCCCAGGCCCTGTACGAACGGCACAAGGTCCTTACCTACCCGCGAACGGACAGTCGCAATCTTCCCGAAGACTACATCGGCACCGTCAAACAGGCGCTCAGCATACAAAAAGACTGGCAATTCGGGCAATTTGCAGAAATCGCGCTAAAAAACAACTACGTACGACCCGATAAACGAATTTTCAACAATGCGAAAATTTCCGATCATCATGCCATCATTCCCACGAACAAGATTCCGGGCTCTCTTTCCGAGCCCGAACTGAAGATCTACCGCATGGTCGTCCAGCGATTCCTTGCCGTTTTCTTCCCTCCGGCCCTGTTTTATCTTACCCGGAGAATCTCCACGGTTGCAGGAGAAACCTTTCTCACAGAAGGCAAAATCCTGACCGATCCCGGCTGGAAGGCGGTGTACGGGGCCACGGAAGCCGATGACTCAGACGAGGCTCTTGCCCCGATCAAGGAAGGAGCGCGGGTGGACTGCCGAAAGATCGACAAAGAGGAGACCGAAACAGTCCCGCCTCCTCGCTACAACGAAGCGACGTTGTTGTCGGCCATGGAGAACTCTGACAAACTGGTAGAGGATGAAGAGCTCGCCCAGGCTATGAAAGAACGGGGATTGGGCACCCCCGCCACCCGGGCAGCCATCATCGAAAAGCTGATCAATGAAAAATACGTGGTCAGAGAAGGCAAAGAACTGGCCCCCACCGGCAAAGCATTCGATCTGCTGGCCCTTCTCGAGGCCATGAATATAGACGTGCTCGCTTCCCCTGAGATGACCGGCGAATGGGAATACAAACTCAACCAGATTCTTCGGGGAGAGTTCACAAGGACCAGATTCATGCAGGAAATACGTGAACTGACGCTGCACATCACATCCCAGATCAAAAACTTCGAAGCCACCGGAACTAGAAAGGAAGCGCCCTTCAGCCCCGTCGACGGCATCCGTTTTTTCGACTCGGCGACGGCCTATGTCTCCGAGGATGGAACAACCAAAATCCGCAAGGTTCTGGGTGGCAGAGTCATGACATCGGAGGAGATCAGGGCTCTGGTCAAAGGAGAAACTCTCGGGCCTTTTGCAGACTTCCGATCAAAAAAAGGCAAACCTTTCACCGCTTCGGTCAGGATGAAAAGCGGCAAAATCGAATTCATTTTTGCCGACGCAACAGATGATCTCAACCTTGAAGATATTAAAAAATCTCCTTCTCTCGGTCTGTCACCCATCGACAAAACCCCGGTCTTCGATACGCCCGGCGCTTACATGTCCGAATCGGCTTTAGATGGAGACGAGAAGAAAGGTCTGAAAATAAGCAAGATTATCCTCTCCAAGAACATCGCACCTGTCCATATTTCTCAACTCTTGTCTCAAGGAAAAACGGAGTTGATCAAAGGATTCATCTCCAAAAAAAAGAGACCATTTGACGCCTTCCTTCTTCTGGGAAAGAATGGTAAAATCACCTTTGACTTCCCGCCGAGGAAGACCAAGACAAAATCACAGGACGATTGATATCCTGTACAGATAAAGTATAATGAAAAAACTCAAAAAAACATACCAAAGCAAAGAAGGATTGGAGCTTGCCAGGGCCTGTGCCAAGATCGCCCTTGATGCGAAGGCTGAAGATCTGGTTATCCTTGATGTCAAAGGAATTTCGTCCTTTACGGATTATTTCGTCATCATGAACGGTCGATCCACACGGCATGTGCAAGGGCTCGCCGAGGCCATCGAAGGCGAGTTTCGATCAAAAAGAATTAAAGCATCGCATACCGAAGGCCTTCAAGAAGGTACGTGGGTCCTGCTTGATTTCGACGATGTTGTCATTCATATCTTTTATTATGAACAGAGAACGTTTTATAATCTGGAAGGTCTCTGGCACGATGCCCGCCGGATTGAACTCGAAGAGATCTGACACACGGTCTCCGATTATCGACTATCCTTCCTAAACTTAATGGTTGCCTTGAAAAATTTGATTTTGGCGAAAAAAGACAATTTTTCGAGACGGCCTCATCTGAATAACCTTCAATAGTACAGACCTATGCAATATCTGAGCACACGAGGTGGGATAACTCCGATCCCGTTTACCCAGGCTGTGATGATGGGACTTGCCACTGACGGAGGTCTTCTTTTGCCCCGAACGATTCCCAGAGTAGGCAACAATACTGCAAATTCATGGCAGAGTCTGACCTACCAGGAGCTTGCCTTCGAGGTGATGTCGCGATTTATAGACGACATTCCCGACAGTGATCTGCGTGATTTAATCAACCGGTCATATGCCGTTTTCAGATCTCCGGAAATCACTCCGCTTGTCCACCACGGCAATCTGCATATCCTGGAACTCTTTCATGGCCCCACACTTGCCTTCAAGGATATCGCCTTGCAATTCCTGGGCAATCTCTTTGAATATCTCCTGGAGAAAAACGATGGGGTCATGAACATTTTAGGAGCCACTTCAGGCGATACGGGAAGCGCCGCCATTTATGGGGTTCGCGGCAAGAAAAGGATCAATATCTTCATTCTTCACCCCCATAAGCGGGTAAGTCCGATCCAGGAAAAACAAATGACGACGGTGACGGATCCGAATGTATTCAATATTGCGATCCGCGGGACGTTTGACGACGGCCAGGCCATCGTCAAATCCATCTTCAACGATATTGACTTCAAATCGGCGCAAAATCTGGGAGCCATCAATTCCATCAACTGGGCTCGCGTCCTCGCACAAATCGTCTATTATATATATGCGGGCCTGCACATTATGAAGGACGAAAACGACAGGGCCTTTGATTTTACCATTCCCACAGGCAACTTCGGCGATATTTTCGCCGGATATATCGCTAAACAGATCCTGCCGGAAGGGATGATCCGCAATCTGGTCCTGGCTACCAACTCCAATGACATTCTCTCCCGGTTCGTCAACAACGGTGATTATTCTCTTGGCGAAGTCGTCGTAACATCGAGTCCGTCCATGGACATTCAGGCGGCCTCCAATTTTGAACGCTATCTCTTTTATCTGTTGGACAAAGAGCCTGAAAGAACCAAAGAAGCCATGGCCGAATTTACGACAACAGGACGGCTGAATCTGACGGACTTCCAGGATCAGATTCGGCGTGACTTCGCTGCAAAAAGTGTATCCGAGGAGGAGGTTCTGCGTACCATTGCCGATTTTTATAAAAACCACGACTATATCCTCGATCCGCATACGGCCGTAGGTGTTAGCGCCGGACTTGCGAATTTGAAAAAGAATGTGCCCATGGTATGTCTGGCGACAGCGCATCCGGCCAAATTCGCAGAAGCCGTCGAAAAGGCCATCGGCCAAAAGCCTCCAATGCCTGAAGCCCTTGCAGGCATCATGGAAAAGGATTCACGTTGCGAGTTGATGGATGCCGACGGCAAACAGATCAAAACCTATATAAAAGGGCACGCCATATACAAATAAGCACGTGGCAGAAGGGGAAAATACGGATCAAGGCATGTCGGAACAAGTTGACCCATATCGGCTCCAGGTGGAGGAAAGTGTCGCCTTTCTCAAGGCCAAGTTCCCGTTTACTCCGCGAACAATCCTCTCGCTGGGAACAGGACTGGGCGATGTGGCTGATCGGATGGAGCCGACCGCCGTCATCCCCTATACTGAAATCCCTCACTTTCCGCAATCGACGGTCGAAAGCCACAAGGGAAATCTGATCCTAGGCCGGCTTGAAGGCCACCCGGTGGCTGCTTTGCAGGGAAGATTTCATTATTATGAAGGCTATTCCACCAAGGAGGTTGCTTTTCCCATCAGGGTCCTGTCCCTTCTGGGAGCAAAGACCTTACTGCTGACAAACGCCGCAGGCGGCCTCAACCCGCTGTTCACGCCCGGGTCGATCATGGTCATCAGAGACCACCTCAATTTCCTTGGTGAAAACCCGTTGCGAGGAAGAAACGTAGACAGCTGGGGACCTCGTTTCCCCGACATGTCCTGCCCGTATGATCCGCAATTGATTAAGACCGCATTGGATAGCGCCCATCACTGCGGGCTGAAAAACGTTATCACGGGAGTATATGTCTGCATTCCGGGGCCCAGTTTGGAGACCCCGGCAGAAACGCGTTGGCTGCGAGAATGCGGGGCGGACGCCGTCGGAATGTCTTCGGTTCCGGAAGTTTTGGTTGCTCTGCATGGCGGCCTCTCGGTCCTTGGACTTTCGGTTGTCTCGAACGTCAACAACCCCGACGACTTCCAACCCATAACCATTGAAGATGTCATTGCAACGGCATCCAGGGTAACACCTCAGCTGAAATGCTTGATCCTCGAAATCGTGAAAAGAATTCAAGCTGTCTGATATTTTTCTCCAGGATTCCGGATTGGGTAACCTGAATCCATTACTAAGGGGTTTCCATCATGACCACTCCGGCAACCAGCGTTGATCTTCTCCTCACCGGTCGTTATCTCCTGCCCGGCTGCTCTCAAACCGAGCTGATGGAGAATGCCGGGATCGCCATTGCCGGCGACACCATCGCTGCCATCGGCCCGACGAACGAGCTTGTTCGTCTCTACCCAAAGGCAAAACGTCTCCACGAGCCCCATGGATTGGTCATGCCCGGTTTGATAAACACCCACACCCATGCAGCCATGACCTGTTTCCGCGGCTTGGCCGACGATCTTCCGCTCATGACCTGGCTGCAGGATCATATCTTCCCCATCGAAGCCCAATTGACCGGCGATATTGTCTACCATGCGACCCTGTTGTCCATGGCTGAGATGATCAAATCCGGAACGACGAGCTTTTGCGATATGTATCTCTTTGCAGATGACGTGGCACGAGCCGTCGATCACGGCGGTATGCGTGCCTGGATCGGCGAGGTTCTCTATGATTTCCCCTCACCAAGCTATGGCGAACTCTCCAATGGTTTTAACTATGTCCGGGAGATGTTTAAGCGATACACCAATCATCCGCTGATCTCAGTAACCTGCGATCCTCACAGCGTCTATACCTGCTCGCCGGATCTTTTACAGCAACTGGGGGAGATGGCAGGTGAGCAGGGAAGCCTTTACGTGATACATCTCTCAGAAACCGAGACGGAGGTCGCCACCTGCAAACAACAATACGGATGCTCACCGGTGGACCATCTAAAAAACCTCGGAGTGCTCAACGAGAGAACGCTGGCCGACCATTGCGTCGTCTTGAACGATGAGGAAATCGATCTGTTGGCAGCACGCAAGGTCAAGGTGGCTCATTGTCTCGAATCCAATATGAAGCTTGCCTCCGGAACCGCACCGGTGGTCAAGATGCTGGACCGGGGAATCACTGTGTCCATCGGAACCGACGGCAGTGCCAGCAATAACGATGTGGACATGTTTTCGGAAATGAACAGCGTGGCCAAAGTCCATAAGGTTGCCTGCATGGACCCCACCGTCATGGATGCCGAAACAACGCTGCATGCAGCAACGCAAGGAGGAGCCGAAGCATTAGGGGCCGGAGATAAGATCGGCTCGCTCTCTCCGGGCAAAAAGGCCGACGTCATCGTGCTCGACCTCAATCAGCCTCATCTGACCCCCATTTACAATATCCCCTCCCACCTGGTATATACGGCACGCGGTGCGGATGTCATCCATTCTTTCATCAACGGCCGGCAGATTATGCACAACCGCCGGCTGCTGACCATTGATGAACAGGAGATTGTAACCAAGATGATCGAGATCAGCCAGGACATCCGGAACCACCGGGCTCTTGCTAAAATATGATTTTTGTGGCAGCCGTTGTAGGCCTTGACTTTCTCGTGGTACTGATCTAAATTCGACCTAGGCTTGAGGGTTGTCCGAAAACGACAGCCGCCCTCCGGGCCCAAGGCATGGCGGAACAGCAACGTGTATCCGGCCATGACAATCGTGAAAAGGTCTGATTTTTGAGTTTTAAAGACCGTTTTTATAGCAAGAATTTCTGAATCGAGGTGTTTTTATGTTCGGACTTGGTATGCCGGAACTCCTGGTTATTCTGGTCATTGTCGTGATAATTTTCGGCGCCGGCAAGCTGCCGGAAATAGGCGCCGGAATCGGAAAAGGAATCAAGAATTTCAAGGAAGCCACAAAGAGCGAAGAAACAAAAAAGATCGATGGCGACGACAAGCCGGATTCCGCCGCTTGATCAGAACCGCACCCTTAAGATCCACTTTACAGTACAGGACACACTATGTTTGGACTCGGAACACCTGAATTGATCGTCATTTTGGCCATTGCCTTTTTAGTTTTCGGCGGTAAAAAACTCCCCGAAGTCGGTGCCGGTCTCGGCAAGGCAATCTCTTCTTTTAAACAGGGACTGAAAGAGGCCGAGGACATTCCCGGAGTAAAAGAAGTCGCCGAAGTCAAACAAAAAATCGACCAAGTCAAGAATATCGGCAATATTCTGAAATAGACGGCAGGATCATCGCCAGTTCGCCAAGCCTCAACGTCCTCTGTCCTTTCGGAGTGTTATAATGTCCGGTCCGGAAAGGCAAGGAATCCGCAACCCGATATACCATACGGCCTGTTTCCTTCTCCGATATCGAAGGAAAAGGCGATTTCACTGAAAACATCGGGACCGGAATCGAAGTGGAATGTGAGCGGGGTCGTTTTTTCACCTCCCCGCATCACAACGCTTTGAAGTGAAACTCCGATCCTCTCCACAGTTAATTCCATCAAAAGCGGGATTTTCCTTCCGGGAACAAGTTCCAAATATCCCGTTGACAGGACCGTCATGTGCTTCTTCTTGAAGTCAAGATCAAAACGGAGCAAAGTGGCTCTAAACGGCACCCCACGATCATGCCGATACCTCCACAACGGCCGGCCCGTGCCCTTGCCTGAATAAAGCGACGCGAAATCATCAGGGCCAAGAAGATCATGCAGAACAATATGCCGTCCAATCACCTTCTCCACCATTTTCGTTACGACGCCGCCCATATAACGACTTCGCTCCGATAATGCTCCAGTCGTCTCTTTAACTCCATGGGAGTCTTTTCCAACCCGATATCCGCAGGGCGATACCTTAACGATACCTTGTCCAGGCGGATCCCCAAAAACTCTTTTCCTTCCCCCCATCCGATCTTCCCCCTTTGTGGGCAATCTTTTACGCCCTCGCTCATTCATCGGGGCCGATATTTTTCCGACACCCCTGGTAGTCTTCTCTCGGTAGTCTTCTCTCCTTGCGACCGGTGGTCCAAACAGCTCGTATCCAAGCCGGTACATCATCTTTTCGGCAGCTTTTCCTCGATCCTATAGCATCATTGCGAACTCAGGCCATTTTCCTGAATCCCTCTTGACTTTTCACTACCTTCAATGTAATAGTTCAGGTCCGTCGCAATATTGTCATCATTGTCATCCCACTGGATAAAAATATTACAAAATTGCGATAAAAATAAAAAAACTTCCTGCGGCGTCGTGTCCGATGTCAGGCCAAAAAGAGTTAGGCATTTAAAGATACCGGTTGCAGGAAAAATTATTTTTCTATGTGTTATCAGGCAGCGGATTCCAATGGTTTTCCTCTTGCCGGCAGAATTACCTCCGGGTAGTAGCACAATTTCAATCAGGAGAAAAGCATGTGTCGTTTAGCCCTGAAAACAGCCAATGAACCTTTTTCACCCTACGAGGTTCTGACAGCCATGGAAGCCATGAAGGAAGGCTACGACGGCTCCGGCTTAGGCATCCTTCTCAGGGGCATGGAATTCGAGGATTTCAAATACAACCCGAAATTCCCCATCCTTTCCGGAATAGCCCACAGCGAAAAATCTTGGCACCGTCTCGACGATTTCATGGAAAATCGCGGTTACGAGCTGAAATACGATCATAAGTTCGCGATGCGCAGGGACCTGATTCAGTCCAAAGATCGATTTCGTTATTTTGTACGGGCATACCGTATGCCCGACCGGTTTTCCAATGCCACAAAAGAGGAAAAAGAAGAAGAGCTCATGCTTACCCGCCTTGCCTTGAGAAAGGACGGCGAGGAGAACGGCGGAGATCTCACTGTCTATTCATTCTGGCCCGACGTAACCGTTATAAAGGAAGTCGGCTGGCCGCTTGAAGTCGGGGAAATCCTTTGCTTACATGACGGTCAGATCAAATCCCGCATCTGCATGGCCCAGGGAAGACAGAACACCAATTACGGCATCAACCTCTACGCGTGCCATCCATTTTTTCTCCAAGGCATCTCCACGATGACCAACGGCGAAAACACCGCCTTTGTGCCGATCCGCGATTGGCTGCTCGGCAAATCTTACCCCGGTTATATGGGGTATCAGAGTGATTCCGAGGTCTTTACCCATATCCTTCATTATACTCTAAAGATGTTGAAACTGCCTCTTCAGGCTTATAAACACATCATCACTCCGCTGAGTCCCAGCGAGCTGGAAAACCATCCTCAGGGAGAATTCCTGATGGGGTTGCGCAATGTCTGCAGAAGGCTTATCATCGACGGCCCCAACGCCGTCATCGGCACACTTCCCGACGAGACCTGTATGCTGGTCATGGACCAAAAGAAGATGAGGCCGGCCATTGTCGGCGGCAAACCTGGAACTTGGGCCATCGCCTCCGAAATGTGCGGTGTGAATGCGATGGTTCCCGACCGGGATCCCGTCTATGACTTCCAACCCATGCGCGAACATACAATTATTATCCCACCAGATAGAAAGGAATTGACAATATGGTCTCAGTACGATCCGTATCCGTTACCCCAAGCAGCCTGACCTACAGCGATTTCCCCTGGATCGTCGAGCACCGTGAGGACCGATGCACCCTCTGCGGCAACTGCACCTCGGTCTGTCCGAAGAATGCGATTTACCTGGCCCATCGACGCCAGAGAATGCCGAAGCTCGACATCCTTAATAAAAACCGCGGCAATGAATACCGAACCTTTGTAGGGATCCGTCAACGAACCAACATGACCAACGCCTGTATCGGTTGCGGAATGTGTTCCATGGTCTGCCCCAACGAGGCCATCGGCCCGGTGCCGAACTCCAACGAAAACCGCACGCTCTTCTACCACAACCAAAAGGGTGAGCCGCGCAAACGAGGCGGCCGCAGAAATGCGAGCGGCCCGAACCTGCTTGACAAGATTCTCTTCGACCGCATCTCCATGCTTACCGACCCGGCATTGGATGCCGGCCGGCATGAGTTCACCGTGACGACGACTCTGGGTCGTGTCCTGCCTCCCGAAGAATTCTTAAAAAGAACAATAAACGGCGGCTGGATTCCACCGACCCGTCAGATCTTTCCTTTTGTGATCGGCTCCATGTCGTTCGGCGCGCTGTCTCCGAACATGTGGCTCGGTCTTTTGCAGGGTGTTGCCTACTGCAACGAGGTTTTAGGGATCCCGGTTGTAATGTGCACCGGTGAAGGCGGCTGTCCGCCTTGGGTCCTGAAAAGCCAATACCTGAAATACCTGATCTTGCAGATCGCCTCCGGCTATTTCGGCTGGGATGAGATTATCAGGGCCATACCGCACATGCAGTGCGATCCGGCAGCCATCGAGATCAAATATGGTCAGGGTGCCAAACCCGGAGACGGCGGGCTTTTAATGTGGTTCAAGGTTTCCAAGCTGATCGCCCGCCTGCGCGGCGTACCCGAAGGTGTCGATCTTCCATCGCCCCCTGTTCATCAGACCCTCTATTCCATCGAAGAGAGCGTCATGAAGATGATCCAGACTCTTTCCACCGCCTTTGACCATAAGGTGCCGGTCTACCCGAAAATATCAGCCTCGACCTCGGCCAAATCCGTTTTGAATAATCTGGTCCGCAACCCCTATGCCGGAGGACTTGTCATCGACGGTATCGACGGTGGAACAGGCGCGGCCTACAACGTATCCATGGACGCCACAGGGCATCCGGTGGCCTCCAACGTCCGCGAATGCTATCTTGATCTGGTGACCCAGGGCAGACAGAACGAGATCCCGATATTCGCGGCAGGCGGCATCGGCAAAAACGGCAATGTCGCCCAGAACGGCATGGCGCTCGTCATGCTGGGAGCATCCGGTGTCCATATCGGCAAGTACATGATGCAGGCCACTGCGGGGTGTCTCGGCAACGAAAAAAATAGATGCAATGTGTGCAACGTAGGCATATGTCCCAAAGGTATCACCAGCCAGAATCCGAAACTCTACCGGCGTTTGGACCCCGATCTGGTCGCAGAACGGGTCGCCGAGGTGTTCATGTCGATCAATACCGAGGTGAAAAAGATCATGGCGCCTTTGGGGCGATCACAGAGTCTCCCCATCGGCATGTCGGATGCGCTGGGAATTGCCGACAAAGATGCGGCGGAGCGGCTGCAAATCAAATATGTCTGCTGATTTTGCCCAATATCCCGTTGCAGATTGCTATGAGACGACGTGATTTACGCTCCAATAAACAAAACGGCCCGGTCGGTTTGTACCTGGTCCGGCCGCGAGTTGCTTTTAAAAGAAGGAGTTTTTCGTGACTATGATAGTTGTTAAAGGCCGTGACGAACAAGGCCGGCGAATCAATTCCATGGACTTCGAGAAGATGGTCCGCAAGGCTGCAAGCGAGTCTTCCCATGTTACCCTCGAATCCTATGGTCAACATAATATCGGTATCAGACTTCAGCGACCCGACGGACTCCATATCGAAGTAAACGGACCGTCCGGACAACGCCTCGGCTGTATGGGAATGCCGGGGACGACCATTGTCTGCCATGGCGGCACCTCAGACGACGTAGGCTATCTGAACATCGGTGCCGAGATCACCGTACTGGGCGATGCCACCAACGGCGCCTGCAACGCCATGGCCATGGGCAAGGTTTTCGTCAAAGGCTCCATTGGCGCACGTGGACTTACCATGACCAAATGGAACCCGGATTACACAAAGCCCGAACTCTGGGTTCTTGGTTCAACCGGTGACTCCTTTGCCGAATTCAACTGCGGCGGCATCGCTGTGGTTTGCGGTATCGACCCTAAGAATCCCGACAACGTTCTCGGCTACCGCCCATGTGTGGGAATGGTTGGAGGCCTCATCTATTTCCGGGGAAAAATCGACGGCTCTTTTTCGAAAACCAACTCCAGGCTCGACAAACCCACCGATGAACAATGGCAGTGGCTGAGCGAGCGCATGGGAGAGTATCTCGAAAAGATAGGGGCTCCGGAGCTGCACACCACCTTGTCTGTACGGGAAGAGTGGCAGGTTTTGGTATCCATTACGCCTCAGGAACGGGCTCTGATGTTTGCCGGCCCCATGCCCATGGCCGAATTTCGCGAGAAATTCTGGAAAAACGCCTTCGGAGGAGGAGACCCGCTGCGCGATATCGCCCCCGGAATAGACCGAAGCCCCATTGACGCCATCGTCTCCGGCGAGCTGCGCCGTAACAGGCCATACTGGGCCAACTGCGAATCTGCAGCTCCTTGTACCTACTACTGTCCGGTACACATCCCAACCGTCGACCGGTTGCGTCTGATGCGGGAAGGACGAAGCGACGAAGCCTACGAAATGCTGCTCAGATACACTCCACTGCCCGCAGCTGTCTGCGGCTCGATTTGTCCCAATCTTTGCATCGAGAACTGTTCAAGACAAGGTGTGGATGCACCCATCGACGTCCAGATTTTAGGCCGTGCCGTAGGCCACTTCAAAGCACCTGCCGCGGCCGAATCCATCGGCAAGAAGGTTGCAGTTATCGGTGCAGGTCCCGGCGGAATGAATGCTGCCTGGCAGCTTGCCCTGGCCGGGGTGGAAGTTCATATCTTTGAAAAGGATAAAAAGATCGGCGGGAAACTGGCCCAGGTCATCCCATGGGAGAGATTGCCTCAGGCCATCTGGGACCAAGAGATAGAACGTTTTCTCTCCACGCCAAATATCCACGTTAATTTAGGCGTGGACATGGATAAGAAGAAATTCTCCGAGTTGGAGAAAGACTTTGATTACGTTGTGGTCGCCGTGGGCACCCATTCTCCGAGGCGCCTGCAGTTCCCTGGTCATGAGCGGGTCATTGCAGCGCTTGACTTCCTCAAGAGCGCCAAGAGCGACACGCCGCCCACGATCGGCAAAAAAGTGGTTGTCATCGGTGCAGGGAACGTCGGCTGCGACGTTGCCTGCGAAGCCTATCGCCTGGGAGCCGAAACGGTAACTCTGGTGGATATCCAGAAACCCCTGGCCTTCGGGAAAGAAAAAGAAAGTGCCGAGGCGCTTGGGGCAGCCTTCCGCTGGCCGGTGGCCACCAAAGAGGTCAGCGCAAAAGGATTGGTTACCGATTCGGGAGAGTTGATCCCGGCCCAGACGGTTATTATCTCCATCGGCGACGTTCCCGCTCTGCCGTTCCTACCGGCAACGGTGGACACCGTCACCGTCGGTGGCGCTGCCTGGATCAAAACGGACAAGGCCCATCTCACCAGCGATAAGAAAGTCCTTGCCATAGGCGATGTGGAAAAACCCGGTCTTGCCACCCATGCCTTGGGAGCCGGCAAAACAGCCGCCGAGTTCATCCTTGCCAAATTCCAGGGGGTGGAATGGAAGCCTTTTACCAAGCAACTCATACCGCAACAGGCCTTGACCATCACCCACTATGTGCCGGGCCAATTAGACGCCTCTCCTGAAAATCAGGCCGAAAGGTGTCTGTCCTGCGCCTCCTGCCGCGATTGTCACCTCTGTGAGACTATCTGTCCCACAGGCGCCATCAGCAGAAAGGACCTGAAGCCAGAAGGCGGAGTCGGTCCCATTGCCGGATATACTGTCACGTACGAATACGTGTCTGACGACAAGAAATGCATCGGCTGCGGCTTTTGCGCCGATACTTGTCCCTGCGGTATTTGGACCATGCATACGTATTAAGCTGCCCCTGACAAACTAAATGAAAAAAGCCCTTCCCCCTCGGAAGGGCTTTTCTCATTTTAGTAAAACAGCAAGTATCCTGAAAACAGTATTTGGACAGGAGCTATTTCAGAGAAACATCAACCGGCTTTACTATTGCTTTGAGATCAACCTTTTCCGGAAGCTGTTTTTGGGCCCGCATAATGCGCTCGGTCTGTTCCCATCCCTTTTCATCGATTGTGCCAATGGCAAGAGTGGGATTCGGCTGAACCAGATCTCGGGTGATCTTCAGCTGTTCTTCCAGAATCCTTCGCGGCGTGTCGCGGTCGTACTTCTGCAGAGTTTTAACGGCTTCTGCTTGATTGTTCGGATCAAGCGCCTGTTGCCACCCCATAAGCAAGGCGGTCAAAAACCGCTTCACTAATTCAGGCTTTTCATTAAAAGTGCGTGCTTCGGTAACCACTGAGTTGGCCACGAATTTGACGCCGAATTCCGACGGATTGAAATAAGCGGTTTTCTCCCCCGCCTTTTCGAGTTGTGCGCTGATAATAGGCCCCTGGGCATTGCGGTAAACCGGCCAGAGTTGAACACGATGCCTGTAAAACGGGGTATAATCATAGCGGACGCTGAACAGCGTTACATCCGAGCTGCCGAGACCCGCTTCCGCCAGCAAAGTGCGCATGATGGTCTCGTCATTTCCGCCATATGTCACTCCGATGATTTTTCCTTTAAGATCCGAAAGATTCCGGATCTGCACATCCGCCGGGCGGTAAATCCATTGAAGCGGGTTGACCTGGAATAACTGAGCGATCACCACCACAGGTGATCCTTTGGCGCGGGCCCGGAGAACCTGATCGGCCGATGCCGCTCCAAAATCCGCATACCCAAGCTCCAGTTCCCGGATCGCATCTCGTTCAGGCCCGCCTGCCTTGACATCCACATCTAGCCCTTCCTTCTCGAACAGATGGTGGGTTTCGGCATACAACACGCCGACTACGCTGACATTTCGCAGCCACTTCAAGCGGTAGATCACCTTCTCATTGGCGTGGGCGACGGCTGTAAAGACGAGCGTCGCTACAAAAAAAGCACAGAAAGATAGAACACGAGTTTTTGTGTTGTCGTTCATCATCGCTCCATTTTTTGGCATGAATTCCCAGTTTTATTCTCACGCCGGCCCCCTTGGGGGAGGGGGAGTTACCTTCCTGCCCATGCTTTTTTAATAATCCCGCCCAGCAATTCCAGAAGTGCCTGGTATACGGCAATGGTGATGCCGATCATAAAAAGTGCGATCAAAATTTTGCTCAGATCGCTTTGATAAAGGGCGATCCGAATGCTGTAGCCGATTCCTGCATTGGCGGCGATGAATTCTCCGACAATGGTCCCGGCCATGGCCAATGTGGCACTGCCGGCAATGACGGTGGTCAGTTGCGACAGGTTTTCAAAAGTCCTGATCTTTACCTCCAGTTGCCAGCGCATGCGTCCGGTGACCCGGTAAAAGTGTTCGATATCATCTATCGGCTTGGACATGATACCTAAAACGGAGAGAAGCACCGGAAAATAGCAGATCATGGCCGCTATCAGCAGCCGGGTGAGAAATCCGTCGCCCAGCAGGATAAAAAGGATCGGCGCCAGCGCAACGATTGGGTATGCTTGAATATTATAAGCTGCAACCTTGATGAATGAGCCGAACCAGGTGGACTGACGGCCTGTGATTCCGATTACGAACGCCATGATGACCGACAGGATCTGGCCTATGACTGCCACGGTCATGGTGTTCAAAGTTGCCAGGCTGTATTGGCGATATTCCGCAATCAAAGTATTGAACATGCCTAAAGGAGCCGGGATGACGTAATCGGAGAGTCGCAAACTGTATTTCAGCAACATCAACCCGCCGATAAACAAGAAGTAGATGATAAAGAACTGGAAGATGCGTCTATACAACATTCATGATCTCCAGCAGAGTTGCATCCAAGGCTGTGCGCGAAAAATCTTTTTCTCGACAGATATTGCACCCTTTAATCATGACTGTCTGCGGTGTCTTGCCGTTGTTGCGGAAGACCAGAATCGAATCGCAGAATTTGGAAACCTCCATGGCATTGTGTGAAATATAAATGAAATAGCGATCAGGAAACATGGCCTTGATGGCCAGTATAATCTTTTCCCGTGTCAGTTCATCGACATTGGCCAGGCTTTCGTCCATTATCAACAAATCGCTGTCCTGAAGCAGATAGCGGATCAGGTTCACGCGGTTCTGCTGCCCCATGGAAAGCCGGTCAAATCGGGATTTGATGCAGTCGGATAATCCGAAAATCTCCACCAGTTCATCTTTGTAGGCGTGCAGCGACGACGCAATGACCCGAGTGAGGTGATGCCCCACGCCGGACCACCCGGGAAGCCGCTCTTTATTATGTGAATAGAGAAGCGTTTTGAACCCGTCCGTTGAAACCTTGCCTAAGTATCCATCGATGTCGCCGGTGAGGACTTTCGCAAGAGAGGTTTTTCCCACACCTGAAGGACCGAAGAATGAATGGAATCCAGGTACCGTCAACTGAAACGACACGTCGGTAAAAAGCGGGCGTTCCGCTCCGGGATAGGTGAAAGCGATATTGTCGCAAATCAGGGGCATACCATGACCTTAAAAACCGGCTAACTGGTTCCCGTCTGAAAACCGGTATCTTTCAGCTCCAGATCGAGTTTTCTCCTTTTATAATCAGATAAAACGGCACGTCTGGTTCTGTGGTTAAAAGAAGATACGGTCTGTCCGGGAATAAAACCCATAGCTTTCAGATCAGATTTTATTTCATAAGCACCTTACCTTTATCATTTTTGTACCGGAGAATAAACAGCAAAATGCAGTCTGTACCAGCACCGGTATGACGAATCAGGCAAGCTTACTCGCAATTCTCGCCACATGTGCACCTTGGAATCGGGCCCCGGCCAATTCATTGGCAGTCGGAGCTCTTTCTCCTTTGGTGCCGGCAATTGTCGACGCCCCATAAGGAGAGCCTCCCGTAATTTCCGAATTATCCATTTGACCCGCGAAAGCATAAGGAAGACCGACGATGATCATTCCCTGGTGAAGCAAAGTGGTATGAAAACTCAGAATCGTCGATTCCTGGCCGCCATGTTGCGTGGCCGAGCTGGTGAAAACACTACCGACCTTCCCCACCAAAGCTCCTTTCAGCCAGAGTTGACCCGTTGCATCAAGGAATTGCCGCATTTGACCACACATATTCCCAAAACGGGTTGGAGTTCCAAAAATTATCGCGTCGGCTTCAGCAAGGTCGTCCACCGTTGCGACGGGGATGTGGGCCATACTCTTCTGCGTCTCCTCTGCTCCCATTGCTGCTATCACTTCAGCGGGCAAGGTTTCCGGAACCCTTCGCAGGATTACCTCACAACCAGGGATCTCCTTTACGCCTTCTGCCATTGCTTCCGCCATTTTGTGCACGTGGGTGTACATGCTGTAATATACTATCAGTATTTTGCTCATGATGACCTCCTTTTCCAAGTTGATTTTCCTAGGAATCAATGAACCAATGGTGATCATTGATTCATATCCCCTATTGCTCTTTACATTAGGAAGTAACCTCAAGAAAACAAGGTGGCACAACTTTTCCCAAGCCGGATCGTCTCATCCCGATTGAGAATACGGTCTGTGACGATCCCGGTCTCGTGGCTCGTACATATCGTCACGCGTGTCGACTTCATCCTTATCGCAGAAGAGGTCCTCCAAGAGATCGCTTAACGCAGACTGAAACTCCCGGGATTTCCTGTTCTCCTGCACATAATCGATGATTCTGACAAGAATGGTTTCAGATTGATCGAGCCAGCGACCAAAGGGCTTTCGCGTCTCTTTTTTCCATCCTTCCTTTGCAATTTCCCCCCCGGGCGATGAGGTGTGAGACTCCGGAAGATCGCTTTGGGCAGATCCAAGGATACTGGTACAGGAAAAAGGGAGGGAGTCTCTTGAATACAATGACGAAATTGTCCCAATTGTCAATATTAACGCTAATGCTAGTCCAATAAGCAATCGCATGCTTCAATCCTTTGTATTTTCCTATTCGGCATTCAGAAACCACGGATCATAACCCGCCTGTTCTACGTCTATCAAGCAAGTCCTTGAAACCTTCAATCAGCCACGGAACCTTGCAAAAGAAAACAACGCGTACCTCTTCCTTGGGAACCTTGAACAGTCTTTGACCGTTGTTGAACGACCATTTTGAACTCGAGGTTATTCAAAAGCTGTTACGGCAGGAGGATAGAGTTCTCCGGATACGGTATATCCAAAGGACAAAGCTATCCCACTGCCTCGACCCCAAAAAACAATCGTTTATTGCAGTTCGAAAAGCCGAGTATGCTGGGTAGTAGTTGCTTGTCAAAAAGCTGCTTGTGACAGCCAGGCAAGAGTAAGCCATGGCCGTAGTTCGAAAGAACCATCCATCGGAACAGGTTCCCGCGACGAGCCAGGATTAAGAAAAGAGAAGCGAGTTTTTCTACGACACAAAACTATCTCGATTGTCGATTCGGAGTTTATGCCACCTCCCTTTTCCTAAAATCGAGCGGGAAAAGAGTTCCAGCTCTTTCTGGTCAACGGGCACGCCTTAATGGTAACCATCGAAAAATTTCAAAACAAGATCCCTCATTTTTAATTTCCAGAAAATTCACATAACCTATTGTAAAATATACCTATAGCATCAACTTCCAGACCCATTCATGCCAAAGCTCCATAAGACGATGAAGGGAACTATGGGGTGCTTGCCAAATCATCTCGTCAAGCATGCCGACGTTGATAATTTTCCCGTCCCTCTACCGGAATAGTGCATGCCTCCGAGACCGGTTTGAGGCATCGGCCTGCACAACGTTTTCCAAGGTTTGCATGAAAACGTTTGGCCCGTGTTTCTGAGGAAATTTTTCATGCAAGTTCGCAAGAATTTGATACAAAAAGAACAGGTTGGTGCAACCCTTATGTGGCGCTTAGTGGTAAATTTTTTGGACGTGAAACACACTCCTTTGTATCCGGCATAGCCAAAAGCGCGGCGAGCAAAAGACAGCACTCGATTATCAATCTGCTGAACCCCATTGGCAGAAAGAAAAACCTAACATTTAAAACACACACGAGTGCCGTAAAAAAATAATAAGAGCCTTTCCTTACCTCAATATTTTGAACTCTAACATATTGAAATAATTTTATTTAATCGCAGATAGACAGTTATTGATTTTTGTTTTGCATAATGCAACAAATCAGTTGCTGTGCAACGAATTTGTTGCACAGCACGGGGCATGTTCCTTCATATATGCACTACTATATCATACATGTTATTTTTAAATTACAATATGTTAACTAAATATATGTTTTTATTTGACTATCAAAAAGATGGCATCAATATTGCTTAATTAAAAATCAAATCTGTATAAAGTGAACGGTGATAAGCTCTAAAAGCGAATGTTGCCTCTTTATTAAATGGAGTTTTTTAAATTTGATTTCTACGCAGCCTATTGAGGAGGCACAATGAACCCTTTAGCTGATGATATATCGAAAGCAGTGTTCAAACGAACATTTGCCATTGAAGGGCAAGTATCCCTGACCGTAAAAATGCTTCAAATATTAGCAGAGATCGATGGTAAAAACGATATTGACACCATTTCACGAAAAGTTAATTCAAGCCTTTCTGATATGCGTCCGTTGGTATCGAAACTTATGGCTTACGGCATCATCGAAGAAGTTCGCAAAGAAGCTGAATTGCTCGACATGAAATTCCTAGGTTTCTTGGCAAAACAACTCTCCAAAATAACAGGTCCGATCGCTAAGGTAATGGTCGAAGATGCAGTTCTTGAAATGGGTAACGGCGTTTTTAAAATACCCAAGAGTCGAGCGGTGGAATTGGTTGAATTATTGGAAAAGCAGCTCCCGGAAGGGAAAAAGCGAAATGAGTTTGTTAAATGTATGCTTCAGGAATTGGATCGAATCTGAGAGAGGCAAAAGGAGAGAATATGCATAGGATTATTCAATGCGAAGAATGTGGGAAACAATACAAAATTGATGAACAAAAAATTTCCGGTCCTAAGGTAAGATTTAAGTGTCGGAACTGCGGTGACACAATTGAGGTGTATAAGCAGAATCTTTCGGAGAAGTCAGCGCAACTCCAAGGTGACAATAAAGAAACAACACCAAAACCTCAAAATATCGATTGGGAAATCGATGACGAAGAAGCTGCACCCCCGGAGAAATCGCCGGGACTTACCATAAGCAAAAAATTATTACTCCTTTTCGTAGCTTTTATCTTGGTTACAGGATGTATTCTCAGTGTGGTCTATATGACCTATGTCCCTTCTTTGATGAACGACCAGATAAACTTGCGAACCTTTTCGATCTCAAGGTCATTCAGCGCATCAATTCAACAACCTTATCTGATAAACGATTTTCTCTTGATAAATAAGGCAGCAGAAACCAATGCCGGCTTACCAGGAGTTGCTTATGTTTCCGTCATAAATGGAAAAGGCCAAGTTGTCGCCGGCATTTTTGGTGACCTCAAACGTTTTTCGGCTGATTTTGTGCAAAAGGTCGAAAAAAATGGATTCCCAAAAGAAATTTCTACACGAAACAAAATCCCCGGGAAGATGCAAAAAAGCGCTCTTGATCTCAGCGTCGGAGGACAAAAAATTCATGACGTTGCGGTAAAGATTGGCGATACGGGGGGAGAAACACATGTTGGAATATTTACCGAGGACGTTGAAAAAGCCATTCTAAAAAGTTTGATTCCACTTTTATTGATTTTAGGAGTCATCGCCATTTTAGGTTTTCTTAGTTTTTTACTGGTTGCACGGACGATTGCATCTCCTATCAAAGCACTGACCCTTGCTGCCGAAAAAATAAGTTTGGGCGAAATCAATCTACCCATTGAAATTAAAGGCGGTGGTGAAATTGCGGAATTAGCGGCATCACTGGAGCGTATGCGTTTTTCCATCAAGACCGCCATAAATCGACTGAGACGCAATTGACAGCAAGGATATCCGATAGGAGCTAAACATGCGATTATTAATACTGTTCACAATCGTTGTACTGATCGGCATGGCACCCATGTCTGTACATGCCGGTGACACCTACAAACTCTCTATGTTGCCGCTTTATTCATCTATTGAAATCAATAAAAAAATCGGAATATTGTCTGAATATTTGTCCCAAAAAACCGGATTGAAAATCGAGCCTGTCGTCACAAGCGACTTTTCCCAATACGAGAATAAAATCAAAAATGGCTCCATCGATTTCGGCTATGAAAATCCATTAGTCTACACCTTGGTTTCAGACCGTCACGAGGTCATAGTTTCGGATAAAAATAAATTCAGAGGGATCATCATTGCCAGGACGGACAGTGGAATATCCACACTGGAAGACTTACGAGGTAAAAAGGTTTCCATAGTCGGTCTCAGATCGGCCGGCGGCTATCTTTCGCAAAAATTAACCTTAATGGAAGCCGGGATCCACGTTGATACCGATTGCAATATCATTGAAGCGGTCGATAACAAACAAGAAAATGTAATACTCTCTGTTTATGCGAGGGAAGCGGATGCCGGATTTATTCGTGAGTCGGCACTGCATAAAGTTGACAAGTTTATTGCGGTTTCGCAGATAAAAATAATTAAAAACTGTGAAATGATCCCCGGTTGGGCTTTTTCGATCAAAAAGACCCTGCCGGAACAGATAAAGCAAAAAATTCAAGCGGCGCTTCTCGCTCTTCAACCAAACGCCCCTGTTCTTCAGGCTCTTAAAATACAAGCCTTTGAAATATCAAGAGATGAAGATTACTCAAAAATCAAACGAGCTTTACCATCCCGCGGCAACCCATAACGGAAGCGGCATACGATTTTGATATGCAAACCTGAATGGATCCGTCCATACACTTACTAATCAAGTATGCTTTTCGGTACTGCGGGGTATTTTTTGGTCGCGTAAAAATACGATCTGCCTGGTTGAAAGTTTTAAACGATTGTGTTGATCGAGAATCATTTGAATTACTGTGTATTATGAAAACGAACAAATAAACGGAGAATAAAATGAGAATCATACACAAAATCGGCACTCGTATTCTTTTACCGGTGGTCAGCGTTACCGTTATTTTTTCCGTTTCGCTCTTTTTCGTTATAACTTCAATGCTCAATAACCAGACAAAATTGAATCTTGAAAGTATGGCCAAGTCAAAAGAGGCGGATATTGCAAAAAACGAGAAAAGTATCGCTGACAATTTACTTGCCCAATCTTCCCTTTTCAGCAGGGAAAAAACAGTCCTTGGCGCCTATGAAACCGCCTATAAGGGTAATCTGAACAATTCCGACGATCCTAATATGGAAGCAGCACGTCAACAATTGCGCAGTTATTTTGCCTCAATTGAAAACGGATACCGGCAAACACATAAAGCTAATTCATTGCGTCTTCATTTCCACGTTCCTCCTGCAAGAAGCCTGCTGCGGCTGTGGAAAAAAAACCAGCACAAAAGCGACGATCTCAGTTCCTTCCGTCCCATGATAAAAGAAATCAGCACTACACACAGCGTGATCAGCGGCATCGAGATCGGTCGCGGCGGGTTTGCCATTCGCGGAGTGGCGCCCGTTCTTGATGATACCGGCAAATTCCTTGGCTCCGTGGAGTCGCTGTCTGCTTATGATCCCTTGGTCAAATACAGCGTCAGCAACAAAAACGAATACATAGCCGTATATATGAACAAGGAATTTCTCCCGATTGCCACCCAATTGCAGGATGCTGCCAAAAACCCTGTCATAGGAGATTTTGTTTTCATTTCATCAACCGATAAACGGACCACCGATGCCGTTCTCTCCTCCAAACAGCTAGCGGCAGGCAAGAGGGGATTTGTTTCCTTCAGAGTAGGAAATTATTACACCAGTACTTTCCCGGTAAAGGATTTTAGCGGCAAACAAATTGGTGTAATAGCATATATATACAACGCCTCAGATGAATACGGAACGATGGCAAAAGTCCAGACGAGAACTGCAACGCTGTGTGTGGTATTGCTGGTGGCCGTTATGATACCACTTTTTTTAAGTGTCCGTTCGGTAACCCTCCCCATAAACCGAACGATCGGGATGTTAAAAGACATCGCCGAAGGAGAAGGAGATCTTACCAAGCGACTTGAAATAATCAAAAAAGATGAAATTGGCGAACTGGCCGGCTGGTTCAACACTTTTCTTGGCAAACTGCAGGGAATAATCAAGAATATAGCTGAAAATTCCCGCACTCTCAATCAGTCATCCAGTGAATTCCAGGAAATCGCAACCTACCTGTCCAAAGGGGCGGTTGAGACCTCTGCCCGTTCGAACAGGGTGTCGTCTGCCTCCGGGGAAATGACGGTCCAATTGAATAACGTGGCTGCCGCAACTGAAGAGTCTTCCATGAATTCCTCAGTTGTCGCCACCGCTGCGGAAGAGATGACCGCAACCATAGAGGAAATTGCCCAAAATGCCGAAAAGGCAAGGTCGATAGCAAGCGAGGCTGTTCATAGGACGAGCGAAACAACATGTCAATTGGACGAATTGGAACATGCCGCAGCAGCTATAAATATGGTTATCGAAACCATTACCGAAATTTCGGAACAGGTGAATTTATTGGCACTCAATGCGACCATTGAAGCTGCACGCGCAGGTGAAGCGGGAAAAGGTTTTGCCATTGTTGCCAACGAAATCAAGGAACTGGCGAAACAAACATCGGAAGCTTCTCTGGAAATCAGAGGCAAAATTGAAAACATCCATGGCTGCACAGAAGGGACGGTCAAGGGTATCGGTGAAATCTCGAAGGTTATCGACGTGGTAAACGAAATTATTGGAAGCATTGCCACGGCTGTTGAACAGCAGTCCGGCGTAACCAAAGAGATAGCCCGAAGCATCTCTCAAACGTCTCTTGGTATTCAGGCCGTTAATGAAAACGCCAGCCAAAGTTCTGCGACGGCAAAGGAGATCTCGCAGGATATAGCCGTTATCGACCAAGGCTCCGGAGAAGTTGCCGATTGCAGCAATCAAGTAAAAGTAAAGGCGGACCACCTTAAAAACCTTGCAGCCGAACTCGATACCATCGTACGAAGCTTTCGCGTTTAAGACGACCGGACCTCGACAAAGGCAAGCAATGGAAAAATAAGACCTCACCTGCGGTCAAGTCTGGTGGCGTAATCGAGTTTCTTCCGCAGGTCCGCCGGCATAGTGATGTACTGGAGTACTATGGGTTTGTACTTGTTTTTCTCAATATATTCTTTGAACCAAGGATGCCCTGTCTTTTTATTTGCGGATAAAACGCAGAACCACCTTATATTTTTCGGCAGCGATATCTTTAGGAAGTAAGTCCCCGTCGGGAACGAGAATAGTGAGCACCCGTCCTTTTATGGGATCGTTGACCTTTTTTCCCCGTCGTTCAACCCCGGAAGGTCCGGCTATTCCTTTACGGGGCGGACGAATATGCAGAAGTTGCGCCTCAACGGCAGGGCCAGTCTCTGCCGTTGGTTTGGGCGGCGACGGCCCCATGGGCGGTATTGAACCGATGATGATTTCCATTGTATCTCCCTTTTCTTGCAACTCCCCGGGACAACAAGTAAAACCTACCAATCAACCATATCTTCCTTCAATATAATCAGCTGTTTTTGTATCCTTCGGGGTAACGAATATTTCCTCCGTCGTCTCATGTTCGATGAGCTCTCCCATGAGCATAAAGGCGCATTCATCGCTGGCCCGGCGGGCCTGAGCCATGTTGTGTGTCACAATCATTATGGTGTATTGACCTCTGAGATCCCATATAAGCTCCTCAACGGCCTCGGTCCCTTTTGGATCCAGGGCCGAGCAAGGTTCATCCATCAGCAGGATTTCCGGTTTTGCCGGAAGAAGCCGGGCAATACAGAGCTTCTGCTGCTCCTCCAATGAAAGAGACGTGGCCTTGCGTTTCAATCGGTCTTTGACCTGGTCCCAGAGAAGTACCTGTGTTAACGCCTCCTCGACGATCTCGTCTTGCCTCTGCTTTTTTATCTTCAGAGAAAACGGCGTGTGCAGCTTATGACCGAACAAGATATTTTCTCTAATGGACAGGGGCAACGGGTTGGGACGCTGAAAGACCATCCCGACTTGTTTCCGCAACTGGACCGGCTCGACACCGGAGTCATAGATGTTGGCATCCATGACCTTGACGGACCCTTCCACCCGGACATAGCCAAGCCTCTCGTTGATCCGGTTAATACTCCGGAGAAGAGTGGACTTGCCGCAACCCGACGGCCCGATCAAAGAAGTTATAATTCCTTTTTTAATCTTTAGGTTAACATTGGTCAAGGCCTGGAAGGTGCCATACCAAAGGTTCAGTGCAACGGTTTCCACTGCAAGCTTGTTTTCCTGTTCCATGATCATGGCTCTCAACCAAACCTTCCAGCTAAATAATCTTTGGTTCGCGAATCCTTTACCTCTCCTGCAAACAGATCTTCGGTGATCCCCACTTCGACCACCTCACCGCCCAAAAAAAGGGCCGTGCGGTCGGCAAGCCGTCTCGCCTGCTGCACAAGATTGGTGACAAGGATGATGGTCATCTCCCTTTTCAACTCTTTCAAAACATCCTCAATCCGCATGGTGGTGACCGGGTCTACGGCGATGGAAAACTCGTCAAGCATCAGCATCTCCGGCTCCTGAGAAAGAGCCCTCGCAATCGTCAGACGTTGTTGCTGGCCGCCGGAGAGCAGGCTGCCGAGCGAATTCAGCCTGTCTTTGACTTCATCCCACAAAGCTGCCCGGGCAAGACATCGTTCGACGATGATGTCCAGATCTTCCTTTGCGGTGATACCGGAGAGCCGTGGTGCGAAAGCGACGTTTTCATAGATCGTCAACGGCAGCCCAACGGGCAGAGGAAAGACGACTCCGATACGTTTGCGTAGGCTGTAGACATTGCGCCATTTTCGGATATCTTTGCCGCTGAACCTGATACAGCCGCTAAATTTCATGAAAGGATCGAAAATGTCCATCCGGTTCAGCGTCTTTAAAAAAGATGTTTTGCCACTGTTCGCCGGACCGATGATGCCGAATATCTCATGTTCATGGATATTGAAGGTAACACCGCTCAAGACAGTTTTGCCGCCGTAGGTCACAGCGACATCTTCCACTTCAAGCTTCACCGGTTTTTTTTCAAGTGCAGGCTCTGCCATCATTTCCCCTATTTTACCTACCATTTCTTCTTGCCGCGCAAATAAACCCGGAAGGCAATGGAAAGTGAATTCATAAGCAGCACCATCGTAATGAGCACGAAGGCCACTCCGTACGGCAAATCCTCCGGCACACCGGGAACCTGCGTCGCGATAACAAACAAGTGGAGAGACAAGGCCATGGTCTGGTCGAAAATCGATTCCGGCAACTGGGGAAGAAAGAAGGCGGCTCCTGTAAACATGATCGGTGCGGTTTCCCCGGCAGTACGTGAAACCTCGAGAATGATGCCGGTCAGGATGCCGCTGATGGAGTTGGGAAGAACGACCTTTCTAATTGTCTGCCATTTGGTTGCGCCCATATTCCAGCAGGCCTCTCTGAAAGCCTGGGGCACCGCCTGCAGTGATTCTTTTGTGGAGACGATCACCACAGGAAGGGTCATGATTCCGAGAGTCAGGCTCGCCGCCAGAATGCTGGTGCCGAATTTGAAAAAGAGAACAAAGGCTCCCAGACCGAACAAGGCATGCACGATGGACGGGACTCCGGCCAGATTGATAATTGCCAGGTTAATGATCCGAGTAAGCCAGTTATCCCCAGCATATTCACTGAGATAAACGGCCGCGGCAACGCCAAGGGGCACCGAAAAGAGAAGCGCCACACTGACCAGCCACACGGTGCCGATCAATGCCGGAAAAATTCCACCCTCCGTCATGCCGTTAGTCGGATTGGTAAAGAGAAAATTCATACTGACCATGGACCCGCCTTTATAGGTCAGAATGGCCAGGATCAGTAAAACGGGGAGTATGAGCAAGCCCGTCATCAACATGAACAGTATCTTGAAGAGCTTCTCCACCTTTCTGTTGCGTATATTGAGCTGGGTCGCTTCAAACATGGCGTTTACTCCTTCCGTACCCCACGTAGGACCAAATCAGCGGTCAGGTTAATCAGAAAGGTCACGAGAAAGAGAAAGATTCCCAGGGTGAAAAGGGCCCGGTAGTGGTCTGACCCCACGGCGGCTTCCCCAAGCTCCGCGGCAATGGTTGCTGTCATGGCGCGTACAGAATCGAAAATACTGGTGGGCAGATTGATGGAATGGCCGGTGGCCATCAGGACGGCCATGGTCTCGCCGAAACCGCGCCCCACTCCGAGGAGCACAGCCGCCATCAATCCGTTCTTGGCAGCCGGAATCACCACTTTGAAGATCACTTGCCATCGTGTCGCCCCCATGGCCTCTGCGGCCTCACGATATTTGTCGGGCACGGCTTTCAAAGCATCTTCCGCGATGGTGGTCATGATCGGCGCCGCCATCAAACCAAGGATGAGGCCGGCATTTAAAATGTTGAGCCCAATGGGCACATGAAAGAGTTTGATGATCAGAGGGTTCATAATGGAAAGCCCGATAAATCCCCAAACCACCGATGGAATGGCGGCCAACAGCTCCACAAGAATCTTTAAGAATTCACGCTTCCTGCCGGTTGCGAACTCGCCGATAAAAATGGCGGCTCCCATGGAAAAAGGAATGGCGATCAGCATCGCAAAACCGGTCACACTCGCCGTGCCCGCCATCAGGGCCAAGGTTCCGTACACGGGTTTGACTTCGGATGTCGGAGCCCATTTGGGTGATGTAAAAAACGTCTTGAAGTTGAAGGGCTTATCGAGGGAATTTTTAGCGATGAGCTGTTCGTAGGGGCGGGCCTTTTCCACTCCGATGGTCGTTTCCACGGCCTTGACAAGCTCAGCCGACGAGTGAAACGGTTTGCCCTCCAACGGGGAAAGGGCGTCAAGCAGATCATCCGGCATTCCTTTGTCCTCAAGGAGCCCGAAAAGGGGTTCACTGAGTGTATAATCGGATTTGACGAGAAATCCGATCCCCTCTTTGGTGATAAAGATAAAAATTCCGAGGATAAAAAGAATCGCGGATATTCCGGCGATAAAAACCATTACCTGGACGGACTTGTCGATGAACCAGGCGGCATTGCGACTGTCATCCCGGGAAGTGCCGGCGATCTTATCAGCTTGGGCCACAAACAGCCTCCTTACCTCGCATAATCTCCATCAGATCATGGATTTTTTCTGACAAATAACGAAATAATTCTTTGAATGCTTTATGCTTATCCCCACTCGTCGCCATCTCCATTATCGGAGGGCCTTGCCATTCAAGGGCCACGACGTTAAAAGGAAGCGCCGAAATATACGAAGAGACCGGCGCCTGCAATCCGATTATCACATTAAACTCATCCAACCTGGGCAGCATCTCGACGGTAGTGCACTCACCCGATTCATAGTCGAGCCCATACTCCTGCATGAAGCTGGAAAATTCCACATCTTCCTCTTTGGCGTCATTCCGGCCGGCCCGGGAGAATATCCCGCACCGGGAAAAGGATTTTTTCCCGATGGCCTCAGCCATTCGGCAGAAGTAGTTGTCGGATTCAGCGAGAAATAGAACTTTCACCGGCTTTCTTTTCTTGGTTTCCCCCAAGACGGCGAAGATAGTTTTCTCACAGATATTTTTTGACAGATCGCTGACGCGTTCCAACGAATAAAAGACGGAGAGCAAACCGAGGAGGTCTTTTATCGGCCAGGTTGCTTTGTTCTTTTCATCGGAAAGATCGGCAAAGGCATTCTGAAAGGTATGGTCCACCTGGGTATCGAGAAGCTTCGTGCTGCGTGCCAATTCGACATTCTCCTCGTTGAAAGAGGTAATCGCCTGATGCAGCATATGCCGAGACTCCTCCTCGAGAACCAGCACATGCCGGGTCATCTTTTCATCCAAAGGCTTGGACAGGTTGACTGCAACTTTGGAGATGCCCACAGCCTGATCGCCGATTCTTTCAAGAAAGATGCAGAGATGGAGAATAGAGGAGACCCGGCGGAGATGCCCGGCACTGGGGAGATGCCGGGCAATGAAAGCATAACTCAACCTGGTAATCTCTTCATTGTCCCGGTTGATTACATTGTCCCTGATGATGGTCTCATATGACAAGGTGTGATCGGCTGTCAGCAAAGCATGGATCGCATCTTTGATGGCTTTTTCCGCCTTCACGGCGAGATCCGCGGTTTTCTGCCGGATGACCGAGATGTCATGCTCCAGACGTTCTTCGTAATGACTCATGAGTACCCTCCGACGGCGCAGGCCGCCCGGTATCGTCACATCTGCACATCAACCATGTTATTTGCAGGTAACCGGCCGGACAGGTGCATATCCCTTTTTCTTGATGATGCATTGACCTTCATCGCTTAAGATCCAATCCATATATTGTTTCACATCTCCGGTAGGCTTGCCGTTGGTGTACATAAAAAGCGGTCTGGCGATGGGATAGGTTTTGTTTGAGGCTGTGGCCTCCGACGGCTCGACGCATTTTTCTCCTTGCTTTTGGGAAATACAGAGCATCTTCACCCGATCCGTATCATAGGCAAGCCCGCTATACCCGATGGCGCATGGAGTTTTTTCAACTAAATCTATGACATCCTTTGAGCCGTGCATATCCCGCGAACCGGACTTATAGTCCTGCCTCTCCATGATGGTCTCGCGAAAGTAAGCATAAGTACCGGAATTGTTTTGACGGCTGACCCGGATGATCTCCTGGTTCTCACATCCCGGAACCTTGACACCCAGTTGATCCCAGCGAACAATATTTCCCTTTTCACCATAAATTCCGGCAAGTTGAGCAAGACTCGCCGAATCAAGAGGGTTATTTTTATTGATATAGACAGCCAAGGCATCGTAACCGACGATGAATTCAACGGGTACATGGCCGTTCTTTTTTGCCATATTCCTTTCGATTCTCTTAATCTTGCGGCTGGCATTGGCGATATCGACGGTCCCGTTGATAAGTGCCGCAAAACCCGTTCCGGATCCTCCCCCGGTGACGGCGACGGAAACATTGGGGTTGATCTTTTGGTACGCCTCCGCCCACGTCTGAGCCACATTGACCAAAGTATCCGAGCCCTTATTCTGAATAACGGTTCCGGCAGCGGCTGCAGAGGTCGCAGACAGCACCGGCAAAAGTACCGAGCAAAGCAGCAAAGTTAACCTATTCATCGTCTCTTTCCCCTCTTATGTTTTAGAATTCAAACAGTTAATTCACAAACAGCCTTCCCGTTGCTCCGGGGAACTTACCAGAATATGCAGAATTTTTCAATTCTCACAGTCAAGATTTTTATATGGGATAATATTGCGTATCTTCAGCCCGATAATTGTGCAGGCATCCCATGGCATCAAGCATGGTTATCAGGAAATTATTGGCGCTTATCCGTCCTAGCCCCCCGCAACAGCATCCGGTCTCGCCATATTCGAGGCAAAGATCGCGCCGGCCACGCGGCGCAGATATAAGTGAAGGAACCGGGTCTCCGCAATGATCCCCCAAGCCGCTGTCCGAGGAATGATCCCCTGTGATACCGATAACCAGGTCTTCGGTGGGAACGGCGGCTAGGGCTCTATCAAACCGTTCAAGAAATTCTTTTTTGCCCGTCGGGTTGAAATCATGGGAACAAATATCAGGGCCCTTCAAATGGATGAAGACGATCTCATGCTCGTTCAAAGCGGCGAGCCCCGTGCTGATTTTGGCATCGATGTCGGTGTCGGCAAGGGCCGTAAAGAGCGGGGAAGTAAATACGCTGTGTTTCAACAACCGGCCGAGCCCGGCAATGGTGCAGTCTCCCGTTATCAATGCCGCTTTCAGCTCAAGATGATGCAACAGGTTGTCGAGATCCAGGATTTCTCCAGCTCCCCGGCAGATTATCCCGTTTGCCACAAGCTCACCGGACGCTCTGCGGGCTCGATTGAAGTGATGATCCTCCAGCCTGGCATGGGCGATTTTGACGAACCGGTTCATTGCATCGGCCGTCCTTTGCGCCGAGGCATTCTGCGGGTCCAGCGGAACAACGGTTTCTATTTTCATCCGTGTCCCGGACATGGGATCGGAATCGCTGACCATGGAGGAAAGTCCGGTACCCGTAAGATGGAGGATGGCCCTATGCTGAGTGGCCGGATGGACAGAGGCAATAATACCGTCGCCCAGATCGACTTTTTGCAGGCTCCGGGCAAGCTCGGCCACCGCCTCTTCGCCGAGGCGGCCGGCCCGCCGGTTACTGATCAAAAACTCGTCGCCTTCCTGTTTTATCGTTGCGAAATTACAGCGGAAGGCCACATCGCCATTCTGCAGTTTCACTCCCGCTCCGGCGGCCTCAATGGGCCCGCGCTTGAGCAGGCGGGCGTTTTTCACCGATACACCTGTCAACAAAGCGGTGCCGGTATGGGTATCCACCGGGACGCCGGGGGTCAAAGGATCCATGAGGCCTCCCCGGCCACGAGTTAGAAGGTCGTTCATGACGGGGGTCTCGGCTGCCTCTAAAGGCGTCTTACCGTCCATTGCCGAAACCGGGCGATCTCCCAATCCGTCAAGGATAAACATCAGGCCCTTATACAAATGCAGCGTCATGCCGGTTCACCTCATCATGTGAGGAAAGAGTTCTTCCGCGGTGGTCTCGAAATCCTTCCGCAAAGCAGTAACGATGATTTTCATAATCTTGCGGATTACCTGCTCTTTATTGTCGTTGATTACAATGGGTACCTGATTTTGATCCGCTTCCGCCAGGAGATGAGACTGAATGGACCAAATCTCTTGAAAATGTTTGAGATATCGTCTTGCTCTTCGCACGGGCGCCTGATCGCTTCTCCCGATGATTTGTTTTTTGAGCTGTTCCTGTTTCAAAACGGCAAGCATGATCATCACCACCACCGCATCGCTTGTGGCCGGAATTCTCTGCAGCAGCGTAGGCTCGACATGAACGCCTTCAAGAATAAGGGAAACGCGCTCTTTCAATGCCCTGTTGATCACGGCTTCACAACTCGTTGCGAGCAGCCTTGCCTGCATGGAGTACCCATCGATCAACAGGGAGTCCGGCGGCGGTCGAATCGGCTCTTTGACTCTGGGCAAGGCCTGCCATGCTCGAAACGAGGAAATATGCAGAATGGGAAGCAGCCCCTCCGGAATCATGATCCGCATCACCTCTCTGAGCATATCCGTCGACTGGGTTCTGACGATATCGAGACTGTGGGCAATTTCGGTGGCAATTGTGGATTTTCCGCTGCCGGTTGCTCCGCCGATCATCAGCAAAAGAGGCCTGTCGCTTCGCTGATATTTTTTCCAGACCAGATAGTTTTGATCGTAGGGAGGACCAAATTCGTTCTTTAAAATTTGATATATTCTGTAGCCAAGCAGATCGGTCGTAATCTCACGCCGGTTTTCCTGAACCAAAGAATCTTTGAGTTTACCGACAACAAGCATGGATTCATCCGGCGTAAGGCCGCAGGATTCGAGAAAGCGCCGATTGTCGGAGGTGGAGAAACCGTAGCGCGAACCGTCGCGTTCCAGCACAGTAAATGGCTCTTGGGGCAGGGATCTATCCGAATATCTTGCGATGACATCAAAATATCCCTCTTTTGCCAGAAGATCGACTACCATCTCGCGAAGCTCCATGGACTGGAACTCGTTTTTCTGAGTCAGTCCGTCACGGGCTTGAGATGCTATCTCATAGGCTTTGTCGAATGGCACCCCGCTGTCTTGCAGGGAACGGATCAAAATGCCGCGTAAAAAAGGAATCCGGCTGCCGGTCAATGAATCGGTGATGAAGGTTTTAGCCATTTCTCAACATGTCTTTATAGTTTTCCCGACCTGAAAATGGAGATAATGAGCCATATTCCCAAAAGGGTTGCAATACAATAGCCGGTAACGCCGAGAAGAAAAGTTACGGAAAAAGTAAACCTGCCAAGGGTGATTTCCGCCACTTTGAGTGGAGAATTGAGTACAAGTGAAGCGGCAATGGTTGAGGCGGCTATGATTATTGCCATCACGGCCCTGTTGAGCCCCCGCTCCAATTTCCCCGCGACCGGATCAAAACCACTATGCCGTATCTCAATTCGATGTCCGCCCTCGGCCGTCCGTTTGAAGATTGTGTGGGCCAGCCGGGGCAGCATTTTCAGATAATAGCCCATGTTTCGGGCTTCCCGGTCCAGATTTTTCAGGAGCTTTTGAGCGTCGTAGCCCCGCTTCACAAGCTCTTTTGCGTATGGTTTTGTGACCTCCAGTATGCTGGCATCGCTGCCTAAGATCTTTCCCAAAGCCTCCGTCTGAACAAAGGTCTTGAGTAGAAGGAGCATGTTCCGCGGGAACCGGATGTGGTATTTATACGCCAGCCGCATGGCCTGTTCATAGACGTCTTTTACCGCTATGGTTTGAAGAGATCGACCGTAAAATGGTTCACTCATATCTTTGAGATCTATACGAAACTGCTTCAGGTCGATGTGGTTTTCGTCAATGAGCCCGGCCTCACGGAACGCGTCCATGACCAAGTCGTAGTCGTGTTCGGCATACCCAAGAAAGATATTGGCCACCTGCATCATCGCCTCTTCGTCCAGGTAACCGATGATCCCGAAATCCACAAGGCTGACTCGCCCGTCGTACATGACGATGGTGTTTCCGGGATGAGGATCGGCATGAAAGAAGCCGAAATCCATCAGCTGGCGGGAAAATGACCGGAGGCCGATCATGGCGACTTCTTTGGGATCTATGCCGGCCTTGCGGATCTTGTCCACTTCATCCATCTTGATGCCGTCGATATACTCCATCACAAGCACGGATTTGGCCGTGTGCTCCCAATAGACCCGGGCAGTGTAGATTTCTTGGCTTCCTTTGAAGTTAACTGCGAACTTGTCGATATTGCCGCCTTCAATATACATGTCAAGTTCCCGGAAAACCGTCCTCTCGAATTCCTGTACCAGGTTTACGGCCCCGATTACACGAGCCAGCTCGAACATTTTTTCAAGCTTTTTCGCAAAGAAACGCATCAAGTGGATATCGTCGCTAATCTTTTTCTCTATCCCCGGCCGAATAACTTTGACGGCCACACGGTCGCCGTTTAAAAGCCGGGCCTCATGCACCTGTGCCACTGATGCTGCAGCCATGGATTCGGAGGAAAATTCAGAAAAGATGTCGTCTAAAGGCGCCCCCAAATCAGCTTCCACGACTGATTTGATGGAAGAGAAGGATACCGGAGGAATGCTGTCCTGGAGCTTTTTGAACTCTTCCGTGTATTCCGGCGGGAAGATATCAGCGCGGACACTCATCAACTGCCCCAGCTTGATAAAACTGGGGCCCAGTTCTTCGAGCATTCTGCGAATGCGAACGGGAGAATGAAACGCCTGCCGCATCCTGGGACTCTCGTCGGCATCGGCATCATCCTCTACTCCCCCTCTCCGGAACATGTTTTCGGTTATGTTGCCGAAACCATGCTTGACCAAAACCCGTGTTATGGCCCCGAAGCGGCGTAGTCCTTTCATGGGATTCGTTTCACCGTTTTTCGGTTCATGATCTGCATATTATTTTTCATCCTCGGCACCCGACTCGACTTTAACCCAGCGTTGGGCCACCTCTTCAAGCTTGTCAGGGTCCGCAATATAACTCTCCACCAGACCGCATGCCACACAGACATAATTATCCAGCGCCGCCATGGAGGTCAGACTGATGGGGATGGCGTTTCCGGCAAACGGACCGCTTTTCAATGGAATATCGGCCCCGGAATAAACCTCTTTGGACCCGCATTTCGGGCATTGACCCTTTTTCATTGTATCCAACTCCTTTTCTTGATCCGGCGACGATACAGCTAGCCGGCTCTCTGTAGTATCCCCGCTTGCGCAACGAAAGGAAGCGAGGCGATACGGACCGGGCTCGGCCCGAACTCCGGAGAAGAAAACCGTGTATTGCTCAACCGCTTTTGCAACCAATCCCAAGTATCCTTCCCTGCATCCCATATTTCCTTACCTGGGATTTTTCATCTTAGCTGATAGATGCCCTTGTAGCAATTTTTTTATTGGCCACCGGGAAGTCGGAAAAATCATTTTGGATCGGATATATCGCCGTACTTCGAAAACACCCTCCCAAAGCATGTTTGTCCTGGTGTACTCCAAGAAAATCATGCATACTTTTAGAAGTAACCCTATTTGACGACGTTCCCCACCCTAACACAACTGACCTTTCATCAAGAGGAGGTGAATGATGCATAAACATGGAAGCAAACACATGACTCTTGGTCGTTTTCTGATTCACCAGCAGCAGATGCATCCGGAAGCCAGCGGAGAGCTGACCAGGGTTGTTTTGCAACTCAGCACAGTTGCCAAAATTATAGCCAGCTATGCTCGCCGTGCGGCACTGCTCGGAATTAAAGGAATGACAGGCGAAACCAATGTGCAGGGCGAAGAAGTCGAAAAAATGGATAGATTAAGCAACAATGCCTTCATGGAAGCCTTCGAATATGTCGATATCGTTGGTGCCCTTGTTTCCGAAGAAATGGAGCACCCCCTGATTCTGCATGCGAAGAACGACCTGACAAAATATGTCGTTCTGGTCGATCCGCTGGACGGTTCGTCAAATTTAGAGGTGGATTGCATGACGGGATCGATTTTTTCCATTCGCAAATTCCACAGCCCTCGACATGAGGATATCCTGGAAGAGGGATCTAAACAGGTCGGCGCCGGCTATATCATGTACGGTCCGTCAATCCTGTTTGTCTACACCTCAGGAGACGGTGTCCACAGCTTCGTGTTGGACGAAGCCATCGGAGAATTTGTTCTCGATCACGAATATATCCGAATGCCGCCTCACGGCAAGATCATAAGCGCCAACTTCGGCAATCGAAAACGATGGGCAGAGCCCGCCCGTGTCTTTGCGGATTCACTGCTCTTGGGAACCGGAGGATCCTATACGCTGCGTTATTCGGGAGCATTGGTGGCAGACCTGCACCAAATCCTTCACAAAGGCGGCATTTACTTCTACCCGGAAGACGAAAAGCGGTCGTCCGGAAAATTGCGGTTGCTTTATGAGTGTGCTCCTCTGGCTATGATCGCAGAACAGGCAGGAGGGGGAGCGACCACAGGCAGAAGACGGGTCATGGAGATATGCCCGGATACCATCCATCAGCGCATTCCGTTTGCCATCGGTTCCGAGCAAGAGGTTTTGGAATACGAAAAGACATATGCAGACTATCCCGCAGCCTGAAATGGAAAAGGATGGAAGGGAGTGATTCCGAAAAGAACGGCATCAAAAAAAGAAAAAAAAATAGCCCTCGGGCCTGTGTAGCAGAAATCAGTAAATACACTTCAGATCATTGCCGACAACACTTCCGTCATAGAGATAGAACCTCCCGAATTGTATATGCCAGGTCTTTTTGTGAAATGGGTTTGGAGACAAGTCTCCGGATTCCAATTTTTTTTGCCTGCACCTCATCTATTTTCTCACTAAACCCCGTGCACAGTATAATGGGAATATCGGAGCGGATGAGAAGCAGTTCCTCAGCAAGTCGATCCCCTGTTAACTCAGGCATTGTCATGTCGGTTATAACGAGGTCAAAGGCGTCCGGTTTTTTACTAAACAAAGCGAGGGCCTCGACACTCTTAGTCAACGAATCCACCTTGTAGCCAAGCTGTTCCATGGTCCTTCCCAACATTTCCACCAGAATAGGTTCATCGTCGACAAGCAAAATATGTTCATTTCCCCCCGGCAAATCCAAAGGAACCAATACTTCATCGATCTTCTCGTCATCTGCGATACAGGGAAAATATACGGCGAACACCGTTCCCATACCTGGCTCGCTCTCTACAGTAATCCACCCTCCATTGCTCTTAACAACGCCATGGACAACCGACAACCCCAGTCCGGTTCCTTCTCCCGGATTTTTCGTAGTGAAATACGGTTCGAAAATCCGACTTGCGGTTTCTTTAGTCATCCCGATACCGGTATCGCGAATTTCAATTTTTGAATGGTTCCCGGGGGAGAGTTCCGCCACCCCGTTTTGCATTTCACCGTTTCCAGTGATTTCTTGCAGGCTTACCGTCAGTATTCCCCCGCTATCCCGCATGGCATGATAGGCATTGGTGCAAAGGTTCATCAGTAATTGATGCATCTCAGAGGGGTCGGCAAATATCGGATGGCAGCTTTTGTCGATAGTCTGGTGAATGTCAATTGTTGAGGGCAACGTTGCCCGTAGCAGTTTCAAGGTTTCTTCCATGATTAATTGAAGACGTACCGGTTTCGACACTCTCTCCGATCTTCTGCTGAAGGTCAATATCTGCCTGACCAGTTCCCTGGCACGGTTACCTGCTTTAAAAATCTGGGAAAGGTCCTTGTACAAGTTACTGTCTTTTGGAACAGACAGTAACGAGAGTTCGGCATAGCCAAGAATAGCAGAGAGTATATTATTAAAATCATGAGCAATACCGCCAGCAAGAGTACCTATGGCCTCCATTTTTTGCGATTGTTGCAACCTGCTTTCCAGTTTTACCTTTTCTCTTTCAGCAGCTATCCGTTTGGTAATATCTCTGGTTATACCAAGCTGTACGATTTCATCCTTTGGCCCATAATAAAGAGGAACTGCGAAAGAATCCATAACATGAAGGGATCCGTCGAGGGCTTTCATACTGAACCTCAGGCTACTTTTTTTCCCTTCACAGACATCTTTGTTAAACTTAAGGAAGGCCTCCTTATCATTTTCAACTATTAAATCGCACAGTTGCCTTCCGACAACAGCATCTTTACTTGGAGCACCTATCATGGCCAGTCCCGATGGATTCATATCCAAAAGAGAACCATCCCTACCGATTATCTTGACGCAGATGGGCAGATTTTCAATTATCGAGTTAAGCAAATGCAGATTGTCGTGAAGATTTTTTTCCGTCTTCTTTTGCTCTGTTATATCCCGAATAACCCCGACCAGAAACTTTTTTCCTTCGTCGTCAACGAAGACTGTTTTTTTCGTCGACACAATATGGGTATAACCTTTTATATCGGAAACGACTTCATTGTTGATATTCTCATTGCCTGAAGCTAAGACCTGCTCATCTATTTTCCAGAATTCCTTCGCCTGATCCGTTGGAAAAAAATCAAAATCGCTTTTATGCAGAAGTTCATCCAGCGGGAAGCCGACAAATTCGCAAAATGCCTCATTGAGTACCACGAATCGGTGTTCATGGTCTTTTACGAAAATAGGGTCTGCAACCGTGTTAATGATGTTCGTGAGAAATTGTTCCGATTTTTTCCTCTCTGAAACATCACGCATTATTGTCGAGAGATACTCGACCAGCCCTTGCCTGTTTTTGTGAGCCATAATCACTTGAGAAACCGGTATATCTTTTCCCTGTTTATCGATAATCGTCGTTTCACCATGCCAGATACCTTTCTCCATTGCGACCGGAAGTCCTTCCTGTAGTACGATTTCGAGGCTTTGCCTGGAATGGACGTCATGGATATTTTTGCCATCAAGGTCATCATCCAGATTCCATCCCAACATCCTTCTGCCAGAATAATTCATGTACATAATCCTGCCATTCCGAGTCACTGTCGCCACCAGGTCGCTCGTGGTTTCAACAATGGAAGTAAGACGACGCAGACTCTCTTCTATTTTTTTTCGGTCGGAAATCTCCCTCCAGACAACGTGAAGGCTGGCGGTGACACCATCAGAGACGGATGTAAGTGAAACCTCAACCGGAAACACTTCTCCGTCGGCCCGCTTGTGGTTCCATTCAAATCGGTGAGTGCCGTTTTTAAAGGCCAACTTCATCATTTCATCCGCCTTTTCATACGACACTCGGCCATCTGGCTGAAATTGGGGAGAAAGTTCGGAAGGGTGAATATTCAACAGCTCGTTTTTATTTCCATACCGGAGCATTTTTACGGCGGCATCATTGCAATCAACAAACCTGTTATCCTCGATGATTAAAATGGCATCTGCGGAGCGCTCAAAGAACTCCCGGTACCTGTCCTTTTTCATCCCAGTATCCTCATTTTTCTTTGCAAATCTGCGTCATACACATTAACGAAAAATCCACGGAACAATGCCACACAACTTCCTGGTATTGAAAAAATCTATGACTGTTCCGTCTTAGATCTAAATTCTTAGTATTATCTTCTCAGATGTCACAGAAGGCGTCAAATCTATTCCCCTCTTGCCCGCAGATATTAAAAAGGATCTACGTACATTCCAATGAGGGCATCGTGTGTGGAAACAATCCCACTGACCAGCATTTCTGCAAGTGAAGGGAAAGCGGAGGATTTTTACTATATACGGGAGGCTGTCTGAGCCTTTTATGGCAGGATTACTGTCTGGTAATTAACCGACAACTATAAAATCAAGGTTGCAAAACTTTCTCTTTTTTTCTTAAAAAATCGATCAGCCTGTTTTCCAGGTCGTGTTGGGCACTGAGCAGCTTTCCGGTTCTCTGCTCCAGGGTCAAAAGGGCGTGCTGCCGGCCGCCAGAAGTAATGCGGGGGCAATTGTAGTTGAGACAGAATATCGGTTTGAACAGGAAGATGCATCCCTTCGGTCCGAGATAACAACACTCTTTTTCGTTGTTGTGCTGAACGTCCACGACGACCCCGGCCAGCAAATTCATCAACAGCTGGATCACATCGGTTTCTCCGGCAAAGGCCGCGCTGCAACATCCACCGCCCTTTCCTTGCGCGCACTCGGTGCAGATGCGGTCCATCTCCATCAACTCCATCTGTCGCCGGAGGGCTTTGTGCAAACCAAGCGCACTTGTCATGTACGCCGACACTTGCGGATCCTTTGCCAGTTGTTCTCCATAAAAAAGGAAAAGTCTCTTTGTCACTTCCAGTTTCGCGCCTATTTCTCCGCCATAAATAAGATCGTAGAGATGCGGCAGCATTGATGCGTTTTCCATTGCCAACCTATTAAATGAATTATCAATGACCTTTAGGGGCTGCAAGAAACAAACGTCGACGGCAAGAGCAGTCGATCTTCGATTCCGGACTTCCACCGGGAAATATTATCCCGGCATGACAAATACGGCATCACGTGGTAGAATCGTATTTTCATAAATGTTCAACAAACGGACTTTGTCCTTTTACCATAGTCTATCTGGTTCAACATCACTGATTTTTCATGTCGAAGATCCGCATCCTCCCCGAACACCTCGCCAACCGTATTGCAGCAGGAGAAGTCGTCGAGCGCCCAGCCTCGGTCATCAAGGAACTCCTGGAAAACAGCCTCGACGCCGGAGCCGACCGCATTGAAATCGAAGTGCAAGGTGGCGGTACGCACCTGATGCGTGTCATCGACAACGGTGAAGGGATGGATGAAGACGATATTCTGCTCAGCCTGGAACGACATGGGACATCAAAAATTCAAAATGATGATGATCTTGATGCCATAAGAACATTGGGCTTTCGAGGAGAAGCCATTCCGTCCATCGGATCGGTAGCGAAACTGACTATCACCTCCCGGCCCCAGGGAAAGGAACTGGGCACCCAGGTGGTAGCCGATTACGGGAAGTTGGTCAAGGTGCATGAGACCGGATGCCCCCGCGGTACGGTAATCGAGGTCCGGAATCTCTTCGGCAACACACCTGCCCGCCGCAAATTCCTGCGCACCGTGCGCACCGAGTTGGGCCATATCGACGAAGTCGTCAAAAACTCGGCGCTCGCCTCTCCGAACATTTCCTTTATCCTGCGCATTGACGATAAAGAGGCACTCCACTTGGACGGCGGCCTTCCCTTAAACCGGCGGCTGGCCGCCATCATGCGCTACAAAGGCGCCTTTATCGAGGTGGGAAACCCTTCTCCTCGCCAGGCAACACGGTATGTTCACGGTCTTCTGGTCCCGCCCGAGGCCCAGGTAGCGGTGGCCTCGGTGCTCCGGCTCTTCGTCAACGGCCGGGCAATCAAAGACCGAATGATGATTCACGCTGCGGCAGAGGGCATGCGTGGATTTCTACAGAAAGGTAAAGGCCCGGCAGGGCTGCTTCATCTTCATCTGCCTGCAGACGAGGTGGACGTAAATGTCCATCCTGCAAAACATGAGGTTCGTTTCAGAAGCAGCCATGACATTCACGAAATGATCTGCCGAACCGTGCAAGAAGCTCTGCACGAGCTTCAAGGAGCAATAAAAACTGAAATTTTTTTTCGACGCGAAGAGGAAAAAGCTCAACCACATCAACCAAATACTCCACCTTCACCTGCTGCCTCCTCCGCGCCAACCAAATCAGAATACCGCCCGCGACCTCTCCGATATCCTGACCAAACATCAGCTGATCAAATTCCATACTCCCTTCCTGTTACCGAAGAGCCCAGCCCTGCCTTCGCCAGGACTGGGGGAACCATAGTTTGCCGTCCCCATGAGAAAACAATGGGAAATAACAGGCAAGCCGAAAACGATCCTCTTCCCACCCGTGAGTTACCAAAAAGCCATGGATTGGAGATCATCGGCCGGTTTCTCGATCTCTATATCTTTTGCCGGTCAGGCGACACCTTGGTTGTCATTGACCAGCATGCCGCGCACGAACGGCTGCTGTTCGAAAAGCTTAAAAATCAATTTTTAAGCGGAAAGATCGCCGCCCAAAACCTTCTCTTTGCCCAGACGGTGGAACTCTCCCGTTTTCAATCGCAGCTTGTGGAAAAGAATAAGGAGGAAATCGAACGCCTCGGTTTTTCCATCAGGGAGTTCGGAGGCAACACGTATATCATCTCAGCCGTCCCGGCGCTTGCCGGACAATGCGATCCGGGCCGACTGTTTATCGATATTCTGGAACGCTTCGGTAACGAAGGAGAATTACATCAGGGAGCGGGACGTCTCGAGGACATCCTGGCTGATATGGCCTGCAAGACGGCCGTCAGGTCCGGAGACAGACTTGCCTCTGAAGAGATCAACGCGCTTCTTAATCAAATGACCGCGGCCGATCTCTTCAGCCATTGCCCCCATGGACGGCCCGTCATCAAATATTTTCCAGCCGACGAGATCAAAAAATGGTTTTCCAGACCATAAAAGGTGGAATCGTTCCGATGAAAAAACCGACTTGCCTTTCACGCCCCTCTGTCCTGCTCCCTTTTCTTGCGGCGATACTTCTGCTTGGCAGTTGCGCCAAGATGCCGGTGGGACGGGTGATGGAAACAACCGCGTATTGCGGTGAAGACAACTGCGGGAATTACGTCAGAGGAAGCATCAAATACTTAAAGCTCGATATCTGGAACCGCTACTACAGTTCCGGCCCGCAGGCGGGAGAACCGTATTCGGGACTCACGGCAAGCGGCACCAAACCGCATGAGCCGCAACCGGGGCTGTTCTCGGCCGACAGCATCGAACATCCGTGGATGATCCCCATCCGTATCGTCCTTTTTCCATGGTATCTGCTGCCCGAAGACGGGACGATTGCCGCCGATACCAGATACTACCCGTTCGGAACCCGGATGTATGTGCCGGGATATGGATGGGGCACCGTCGAAGACCGGGGAAGCGCCATCAAAGGCCCCAACCGGCTGGACCTTTATTTTGACAGCTACGACGATGCCATGCAATGGGGCAGACGACGGGTGCCGGTTCAAATAGAAAGACCATGACGACTGAGAAAAAGATCCTGATAATCGGCGGCGGACTGGCCGGATGCGAGGCCGCCTGGCAGATCGCGGCGAGGGGTTGCCACGTGCGTCTGTACGATATGAAACCGCATAGATTCAGCCCTGCCCACACATCCGAGAATCTCGCGGAGTTGGTTTGCAGCAACTCGTTTCGCTCCAACGATGTCGCCTCTGCCGTGGGCTTGTTAAAAGAAGAGATGAGAAGGCTCAACTCGTTGATCATGCAGACGGCCGGGCAAACTGCCGTACCGGCCGGGAGAGCCCTGGCTGTGGATAGAGAACGTTTTGCCGCCCACATCACTGAAGTCATCGCTAACCACCCGCTCATCGAAACCGTCAGGGAAGAGCTGAAGGACTTGCCTGCTGCAACCGGATGCCCGATCATTTTGGCCACCGGCCCCTTGACCTCGGATGAAATGGCTGCCTCCCTTGCAAAACTTACCGGCAAAGAAGGACTTTCCTTCTACGATGCCATTGCACCGATCGTTCAGGTAGATTCACTGGATACATCCATCATCTATCGAAAATCGCGTTATGACGAGGGTGAGGGCGACTATCTGAATTGCCCCATGGACAAAGAACAGTATCTTCACTTCATGCAGGAGCTGCGAAAAGCGGAATATGTGCCGCTGAAGGATTTCGAAGAGGCTGAGTACTTCGAGGGCTGTCTGCCCATTGAGGTAATGTGCGCCCGCGGGGTTGACACATTGCGTTTCGGTCCCATGAAACCGGTGGGTCTTGCCGCCCCAGGAACCGGCAGGGAACCGTATGCCGTGGTTCAGCTTAGACAGGAAGACCGTGAGGGAAGCCATTACAATATGGTGGGTTTCCAGACCAAACTCACCTATGGGGAGCAAAAACGAATATTCCGCATGATCCCCGGTATGGCAAACGCCGAATTCAGCCGTCTCGGCTCCATCCATCGCAATACCTTTGTCTGCGCCCCGGACCTCTTAGAGCCGACGCTGCAAACGAAAGCGCGGCAGGACCTCTTTTTGGCGGGACAGCTCTCCGGCGTGGAAGGCTACGTGGAATCGGCAGCCATGGGGTTGCTGGCAGGAATCAATGCGGCACGGACATTCTCGGGCAGGCAAGCTGTTGTTCCGCCGCCCGATACTGCCCTGGGTGCCCTGATCGGTCATCTGACACAAAGCAAGACCAAACATTTTCAGCCGTCCAACATTACCTTCGGCCTTTTCCCCCCCTGGGAGAAAAAGGTGCCGAAAAAGTTGCGGGCGAAAATGCGGGTTGAAACCGCCTTGGCTTCTCTGCAACGATGGATTGATGCGAATTATTCTTCTTCGACGAACCCCCAATAGGGATAATCCAAGGTGTAGTGGCTAATCAGCCCAGGACTATGCTCCCGGCTCGCCACCAGCCAAAGCGCGTTGCTCCTGGTCTTGCTGTCGTCCATCTGGTCCCAGGCCGGGAAAAAGACCATCGCATTGTCGGCACTGTATTCGATATCGCCTGTTCCCTTGAATATTCCGAGATGCGGCGTCTCCTTGTAGGATCCTTCAGCACCTCTCGTCAACTCCGAAATGACAAGAAAGGAAACCTGAAGGTCGTCCCGTATCGATTCCAGTTGGCGCAGCCAGGCGTCTATCCCGCTACGCCTCTCCGAAATATCCTTAAACGGCAGTTTATGGAGACTGTCGATGACGACCACGGTATATTCCGATCGGGTCTCATGACGAATAAAATCGATATGCCGCCGCATGATTTCCGGATTCACCTTGCGGTCATTGACCACCCGGAAGGAAAAAAGCATCTTCTTAAAATCCCTGCAGGCCAAGTCATAGCTTTGCCTCTCATGTTCCGTCCAGTTCTGTTGCCGCAACTGACCTGTGGTCAATCTGCTCATCCGGGCAAGTGTTCGTTGGTAGATCTTTTGCCTCCCGTTTTCAAAATCATAATACAGAACGGGAATGCCCCTTCCGGCCATCTCGGTGGCGATCTGAATCATAAAACACGATTTGCCGATTTTCGGTGCTCCGCCCATGACGTTGATTCCGTGGATGCCGCCAAGGGCGGCATCCAGCTTGGTATATCCGGAGCGCAGAGCACCGTACTCCTTCCCTGTTTCCAATAAGAGACAGTCAAAGAACCGTTTTTCCTCCTTCTCCGGGCTCGGAAAAGGAGAAAAAGCCCGCGAGGCATTGATCATCGAAGAGACGACTGTGCGGAACTTCTTTTCCTTATCCTTTGCCAGTTCCCACAAACAAAAATTACGTGACAAACCTGCGGGCCAGGTAAACAGGCGGACCTTATAGCCGATTCTGGCCGCAACGGACCTGGCAGCGGCCTCAGACTCAGCATTGTTGACCGTAACGATGAACAGGGTATTTACAAAGGCAAAGCGATCGGGATCGACCGCTTCCAGAGCCCGGCTGTCGGGAACGGCAATTCCCGGAAAACCGAGCTGTTTCAACGTCAGTAGATTATCTTCTCCCTCGCACAGGAAGAGAGTCCCGTTTTCACACCGTTCGATATCCTGAACGTTGAACAACTGAAATTTTTCAGAAAAAAAACGCTCGTCACCGTGCCAAAAGAAATCATTAGGTTTGTCGGGAAAAACGCACCGAGCCGAGTAGCAATTACCGTCGCTTTGAAAATAAGGATAAATCAGATAGCGTCCATTATACCCGATACGCATTTCCGAAAGTGCGGACGATGTCACATCGGCCTGTTGAAAATAGGCCGATAATTCGGGAGTCATCCGATCCTGGTAGCTCTTGATTTCGTCGTTGATATTGCTTGCAGGATAATCAGTTTGAAGTAAAAACGGCTCCCGATCCGGATCAAAACCTGGCACTTCTGCCGGATCGATTCCGGCAAGACGGGCAAACCAGAGAGGAAACCCTCCGGGGACACAGCGGTTCAGGCAACGAAAATATCCGTGAAAAAAACTGCCCTTGTTTAAAAAGACAATTATTTTTCCTTTATTTTCAGTATGTCGTCTTGAACAAAATGGGCAATCGGCCGTGAGAACCTTTTTATCAAAATGACCTTGAGGAAGATGTGCCGTATAAAACCGGGAAATCGGATCGAGCCGCTCGGTCATGATTCTTCCACTTTCTTATTCACCGTCAGCAACTCCTTTAACTCACTGGGATTCAACTCCCTTTCAAAACGACTGTGAATGGAATACTCATTGCCGACCACCGGTTGGCTGCGAACAGCAAGGATATCGCCGGTTATGCTGAAAGTACGATCACCCTTCAAAGGCAGGGTAAACCGAACCTTTCTGCCCAAGAGAAGCCTGGCGTTTTTTTTCTGGGAAATACGCAGGAAAAAGGAAAGGCCGCCGATGGAAATATCGAAGAGATCGCCCCGCACACCACTCCCGGCGTCCTTACCCTCCCTGTCCAGCAAAGCCATTGCCACCCTGCCGGAAATACGTTTGCGCTCCAAAACCCTGCGGTCACGGCCAACTTTCTTGATGGATTCATAGGGAATTCTAAACCTAAGGCAGAAATCATTCAGGTTCGATTCCAAAGCTGGATGATCCTCTTTCAAGTCCTGGAGATTGTCCACTTTCAAGAGAGACAGGTCCGCATCGAGACTCCTGGCGGACAGCGTCCACACCGAAGCTTCGAAAAAAGTTGCACTTCCGAGGATCTCTCCGGGACCGAGGGTTTTAATCGGCGTCGATCCATCATTCCCATTATAGAAAAGTTCGACTCTGCCGCTGTTGATAAAATACAGTGCCGATTGCTTCGACCCTTGCTTGGCAATCATTTCCCCTTTGGCAAAATGCCGATGTTCCAAAGAGTGATAGAGGGTGAAAAAATCGCTGGGTTCGAGTACGGCGGAAAGGGCAGGCCAAACGTTTATAAAGTTTTTATCAACAGATGAAGCTTTCTCCTCTTCGATGATTTTCGCCGCTTTGATACTTTCGGTCAAGGCCATAGAGTCCACGTCCATCAACCATTTACGGAGGTTCTCCGCATCGGTGAACTTTCTCTGCTTGGCCGCAGTCATAATGAGTTCGAGCAGAAGTTTCTTTCCTTTTTCCTTCTCTCCTTGGTCAAAGACCTCATGAATCCGCTGTTCTTCCGGATAACTTGTAATCGCCATGGGAACTCCTTCTTTACTGTTCCTGTTTTAAGGCATCGGTGATTCCTTGCATATCTTTAGCCTCCAGCGGACTATCAAAACGAACGTGAGCTGAGTATTCGTTTTGCATCACTCGATGGGAAAAAACGGCTACAATGACTCCTTCTTTCCTGAAAAGCTTGCCGGACGACATTGATTCCGTAGGAAAAACGACACGTACGTTTCTCCCAAGAAGTAACCGGGCATTGCGTTTTTGGGAAATATGTAGAAAAAACGATGTTCCCCCGATGGAAATATCGGTCAGATCTCCTTTGGAAACGATGCCTGTTTCTTTTCCATACCGATCAAGGACAATCGCCGTAATCCGGCCTGTGAGCGCGACCCTCTCGTCCGCTCTTCGATCCTTCCCGGTTTTCTGAAAAAAGTCTTTGCTTCCTTCGAATCGCATGCAAAAATCATTGAGCTTCGACTCCAGGGCCGGATAGTCTTTATGCCACTCCACGATCTTCTCATAATCCAGTATGGAAACCTCTGTATACCCCAGAGCTGCGGCATTAATGGTCCAGACAGAGGCGGAAAAAAAAGACGTTGCCCCGAGGACTTCACCTCGATCGGCTACCTTGACCAAGGTCTCGGAATCGTCTTCTTTGAAATAGAGTTTCACCCGTCCGGAATTGATGAAGAACAACGAGGGACGAATCGTTCCCTGTTTGATGATCACTTCTTCGGCGGCATATTGTTTGGATTCAAAAGAATAATAAAGGGCATTGAATTCTTCCGTAGTCAGAACATCGTAGAGGCCGCTCCACGTCTCCAGATGCTCTTTATCTATGGAGGATGTCTTTTCGCTCTCGATTATTTCGGCTGCCTGAATGATTTCAGTCAGGGCCAGCGGGTCGATTTCGATAAGCCATTCACGCAATTTCTCCGCTTGGACAAACTGCCGCATTTTAGCGGTACGTGTTATGAGGTCCGAAAGCATGACTTTGGCGCCTGCCTTATTATCCTGATCAAGGTAGGCTCTGATTTGCTGTTCTTCGGAAAAATTGGTAATAAGTTGTTCCCCTTCCAATTCTTTTATCGGAAAAGCATAGGGAGTATTTTCCTGCATTTTACCGGCTGACGAGCCCTGGTTCTCCTGATTGTCCCGAATCTGCTGAATGGCGTTTTCCACAGATTTCCAGACCTCCGGCTCAAGCTTTTTAGCACTGCCCTTCCGACGCTGTGCAAGGAACTTCTCCAAAGCTTCACGGCCCTCCTCGGATGTTGAACGGGCCAAAGTACGGCTTATCTGTTGGATAAGCGGGCTTCTGGTATTTTGGGAAAAGTTTTCCTGATCCTGTAAGAGTTCTATCAAGTGCCCGGCCACCTCATCATCCACCAGAGAAGACAAGGCCTTAACAACTTGAATTTTCATTGTTTCTCCAGCCAAGGCAAGAGCATCGAGTAAAGCTTTTTTCCTGCTGTTTCCACAAATCTTGTAGAGACAGACAAAGGCCTCCTGCTGTACCCGCACATCATCATGACTGAGATAAGCAAGAACTGCATCCATATGCGATTCATTCCCGGTCTCTGCCAAAAGTTTAAGAAGATTTCTCTTGCCGAACCACGGCATGGGCTCCGGCAACTTTTCCACGATAACCGCCGGCAACAATGATCCCATATTGGCAAGCAGATCCAATATCCGAATACGTTCTCCAGGGTTATCGGAACTGAGAAGCCTTGAAATCAGGAAACTCGCTGCAACGGGCCCCTGCATGCTGAGCCTTTGCCCCAGGACTTCATCTGCCGGATCGGTCAGGCATCTGGTCAAAAGCGCTTCCAGGAATCTCCTGTCCATGAACTTATCCTGTATCTTTCCGGTGAGTTGTATCACTTTCTGGGACTTCGGAATAAGTCCGGACCGAATACCGAACAGAACATTGAGAATCTGATCTGCCGTCTTGTTGCTGCCCACTTCCCAACCGTGCAGCATGACCTGTTTAAGAACAGTGACAATCTCCTCATATACAGAATCCGCCTTATCAGCCTCTTTAACCCAGAGCAGAAACGGCACGGCCAATTTTTCCAGCCAATCCCACTTCTTGGACTGGACGAGAATACTACCGATGCGCCCCAGGCTTCCGCTTATCTTTTCTTCGATTTTTTTATTTCTTTTAAGCAACTCCTTGATGAGTTTCTCGGTCAAAAGAGCGGCAACGTCGTCTTTGTGGTTGGCAAGAAGCCGTTCGACCGTTTGGGGAAGATGTTGGACAACCTCATCATTTTCCAAAACGGATATCTTGCCCTGCAGTATCGCATTGAGACCTGCTTGAATACGTTTTCTCCGCCTTTCCTTTTCTCCTTCCTCCAGGATTGACCGTGTCTTTTCAAGGGCCTGAAACTGTTTTCCTCGGATCGTATCTAAAAGGCGAGAAGTCGTTTTTTGCACATAACGAGATTGATTGGAATCGACACCGTATTTTTCTTGATACGTTTTTTCCTTCTCACGGAGAGAGTCGATGATTTCCCGAAAGGCATCGTTGCTGACCTTGACCATAAAGGCGTTCAACAAGGCTTCCCCAAAAAACCCTGTGAACTTTTGAGATACAAATTCGCTGAGAATCGCCCCATTGAGACCTTGGAGAAGCAAATCCGCGGTTTTCAACGCCACCTCCTGTTTCCGGGGCTGATCCAAGAGTTCATCTACATTTTGCTGGATACGGTCAAATACCGGTGACGATCCCTCAGGTTCCGTTTTTCGGATCTGCTGCAATATTTTTATAATACATGCTACAATTGTTCTCGCTGCCTTGTCCGGATCGCCGAAAGTCTGCGAAACCTCCAGGCTAGTGGAGTCATCGTCGAAATTTCCGGCGAGAAAATCCACCCACTCGGTTCGTGTATCCGACAGAGATGCTCCAAAGGTCTGCAAAACAGCATCCGAATCCTGCAGCGGACGATCGACCTTTACGGCATACGATTCGGGGAAAACCTTTCCCAGACCGACTTGAGCGGCATAATCCAGCCCTCCGCCTTCATTTTTAATCTTCTGATAAGGAGTGGTGAAAAAGCCGAGTATCGACTTAAAGGTCTTGCGATCGATCCCCGGACGCATAACGGTAAATGACAGATCGAGCAACCTCATATGTTGAAAAACATCAGCACCATGCAATTTGCCGAGTGTTTGCTTTTGAATCGGCATGCCGCAAAGCATTCCCTCACCTTCCTGGATGCTTATTACCAACTCGCCGTTTTTTCGCAGATGGTGCTTGATTGCTTGATAGGCTTTTTCCACCGAGGCCGGAACCTGCGGGGCATCGGCAGGATAGAGGCGAGTGGTCGTAATAGCAGTATTGAACGCCTGCAAGGCTTCCAATGCTTCGTTTTGACTGGTTGCATCTGTCATCATTGAGCTCCCGATCTTCTTGTCCTTCCCCACCATTTAGGTTTTTGCATTCCACATAATAATCCCCATCCGTGATACCTGTCACCTGGCTCCTTTTTTGCGCAAAACTGTTTTTACAGTCATGAAGACCACAAGGAGATCCATTGAGATGGAAAGATTTTTTATGTAATACAAATCATATTCCAGCTTGCGCAGCGCATCCTCCTCGGATGCCCCATAAGGGTAACAAACCTGCGCCCAGCCTGTAATACCCGGCTTCACGTCATGCCGCAACAGGTAAAATGGTAATTTTTCCGCGAGTTGCTCTACAAATACGGTACGCTCCGGCCGTGGACCGACAAGACTCATATCTCCTTTCATCACATTCCAGAGCTGAGGAAGTTCATCAATGCGGAATTTTCGGCTGATTCGTCCGAAACGAGTCACACGGTCGTCGTTTTCTTTAGCCCATACCGCGCCGTTTTGTTCCGCATCCTGACGCATGGAGCGTAATTTATACACCCTAAACGGTCTATTTTTAGAACCGACTCGTTCCTGACTGTACAGAATCGGTCCGGGAGATTCAATCTTGATTATGATAGCCGAGAGAAGAAGAACCGGAGAGGAGATCAACAGTATTAAAAGAGAAAGAGCAATATCGACCACTCGTTTCAGCATAAACAGCCATCTGCTGAGTGCAAATCCGGTGGAGAAGATTATCGAACTCGGATCCATGTTTTCCACCAACAATCGGCCCGTTACCCTCTCATAAAAACTGATCCCCTGTTCTATTACGGTCCCTCGCATTTTATATTTGAGTAACGCTTTAATGGGCATCGCTCCTCTTCGATCATCGAGTGCCACCACTATTTTCTCGATATGCTTTCCCGGCCGCATAGTCTCCATTTCGTCAATATCTTTGAAGAACGGTGCACTTTTGGGATTATAGATCGTTTTTCTGTCACCAATGAACGCCTGAATCCGATAGGAGGAATTGTGTTTCCCTTCGATCTCCCGAGAAATATCTTCCGCTAACTTCCCCGTGCCGAGGACGACTATTTCCCTCACGAACATTCTTCTTCTCAGCACGAAATAGTACACAGCACGCCAAAGCAAAATCAGCACGCAGAGAATCAGGTATCCCGTCCAGAATACTTTGGATGGGATAATCATCTTCGGCAACGAATAATAAAGTATTCCCAGGATAATGCATCCGACTCCGAAGGATTGGGTAATACGCGTTGCCGTGTTGAAAAGAGAAAGATCTTTTTTTAAATCATAGAGATCGAAAAAGTACAGGCTCGACTGAAAAATTACCGTTACAACAGCCGCCCGAACAATCTCATCGTAGGCACTGATGCGGAAGAGAAAACTTCCCCGGTAGATCCAATCCACAATCAACAGGGACATGAAGATAAGAAGACCTTCGCCAAAGAAAAAAACGATGTCTCTGAAGTGGTAATATTTATTGAAAAGATACGGCATAAGACTTTTGTATGGACACGTCGGCAGTTTTCATTGAATCTCTTGTAATTCAAGCACTTCTTTCAAAAAAATGACTATCACAGCAACCTCGTAAAAGTCAACAAAAATGCCCTTTGGTCAAAAAAATATCCGTTTTCTTTTTATTAAATATTCAAATAATAACAAAATGATATTTTACAAACCGTATATCCGGATGTGTTCTTCCTCAATCAATCAACATAAAACAGGTGTTATTACGCCATATTGGCAGAGGCAGCCAATTACTTCGCGAAGCGGAAGGCCAACCACATTGGAATACGAGCCCGTGATTGTCGCCACCAAAAATGCTCCTCTGCCCTGGATACCGTATGCCCCTGCCTTGTCCAACGGCTCTCCCGTGGCAACATAGGCTTTTGCGACTTCTTCTGAGAAATCGTCAAAAACGACTTTTGTCGAAACGCTATCGAGCATCCTTTCGTTCTCGTTCAGGCACCCGATGCAAAAACCGGTCTGAACACAATGCTCTTCCCCGGAGAGACGCATCAACATCTTCACCGCCTCATCCCGATCTTTGGGCTTGCCGAGAACCACATCCCGATGGATAACCACGGTATCTGCCGCAACGACCCAGCTCTGGGGATTTTCGCCCATTACAACCCTCGCTTTTTCCCCGGCCATCCGTTTGACAAACGCATCGGGGCGTTCTTCCGGCAGCTGCGCCTCGACGACATCCGCCGTGCAGACGGTAAAGTTCAGACCAAGATCTTCGAAATAGCGCTTCCGCCTCGGCGATCCGGAGGCTAGAATCAGCGGTTTTCGAGTCCTAAAAACCATTTTGCCCACTCTCTCTGCCCCTTATCCCTTGATTGCATATCCTCCGTCAACGATAATGACCTGACCTTGAATCATCGCCGCAAACGGACTACAGAGAAAAAGAGCGACATCCGCGACGTCGTCGGGAGTGGTCAATCGCCCCAAAGGAGTCTTTGCCATGGAAGTGGCCAGTATTGCTTCCCTGTTCGGGAACTTTTTCAACGCGTCCGTGTCCACCACACCGGCACTGATGGTATTCACATTGATTCCTTTTTCTCCCAGTTCGACGGCAAGATGGCGAACCAGGGATTCAAGTGCGGCCTTTGACGCTCCGACAATGGTGTAATTTTCAATGGCTCGGATGGCGCCGAGACTTGACACGGCGAGCACCCGACTTCCGGGAGCCATAAACGGAACAGCCTGTTGAACAAGAAAAAGAAAAGCCCGGGCATTGATATCCATAGCCCAGTTCCAATGCCGTTCGGTTAACTCCAGACACGGCTTCAAAACACCTGATGCTGCATTGCTCACCAAAATATCCAGACGCCCGTACTCCTCACCGATGACATTGAACATATTCTTGACATCGCGCTCATTGGCAACGTTGGCTTTTACCAGAAGGCAACGCCGCCCGAGTTTTTCAACGGCAGCCGATGTTTCTTCGGCATCTTTTCGATGCCGAACATAGTTGACGATCAAATCGACGCCATGCTCGGCAAGCCTGACGGCAACCGCTCTGCCGATACCCCGGGAACCACCGGTGACCAATGCAATTTTATCTCTTAATTCAAACATTTAAAATCCTCAAACAATGAGAGTATATCTCAAAAATCAACATTTATGCTGCCTAATCTTCCAGAGAGTGTCTCCCGACATCGCGATAGCATGCCATCGGACACTTTTCTTTCTACTTCACCACACTTATGACCGTATGGCAAGAACCATTCGTTTGAGATGCCCATAAAGAAATCGACAGGGATTGAATCGAACGGGGGCCAAGTCCGTAGGCGCTACAAAGCCGGAGCCGTAAAAGTCACTGGGGTTAAGGGAAAGATATCGAATTTCATTTGGAAAAACAGCTTCATATCTTCGTGTTCTCGCCTCACGCAAAAGCGGACATTTTTCATGTTCAAGCTCCAGCGCAGCATACAGTGCGGTATCCACTGCCAGTGGATTCATCGAGGCAGCCACACAATGCAAAGCAAGTGACTTTCCATGCAAGGGGCCTGCCACATGCATCGCCGAAATGCCGTCAACGATGGTGATGTGTTCTGGTAAGAGCGCCTGAAGATCCAGAATAACCCCTGCAAACCGTGCATGCGATCCACCATGCACCATGTGCAGCAGAGATTTGCGCATCCCTATGACAATTCCGAAAAAGTTCTTTACTGCCATGGTCGTATGCATCTGATTGTGGGCCTTGACCTTCGGCAAATTCACCATAAGATCACAGTCAAGGGCTTCTGCGGCTACACCTACACGGATGTCATTGGAAAGGGTAAACGCTTTCGGGGTAGCGAACTCCACCACCTTCGCCCCCAAACGTATAAGTTCGGTTAAGGCGCCGATATGCCGGAGCACCCCTGATGCGCTGCCGAAAGCGGGAGAATCCCCGACTGTGACTGATGCCTCCCTGTCTACAAACCACCTGGAGACTGCAATAATAAATCGTGGATCGGTGCAGGCGAGCAACGGGCCCCGGCTGCTTATCAGGTTAGGTTTTATCAATATCCGTTTGCCTTTTAAATTGCCGGCTATCCCGAGTGAAGGGGCAACACTTTCCATGAGAGCATCAAGAGACTGTGCGGTATAATCGCACCTTTGGAGTATGACGCTTACGGGCCTCTTCATATGACAACTGATGATTGAAGGAAATCGGCAGGCCCCAGAAACAGGAAAGCCGGTTCCGCATACGCAGAACCGGCTTCTCCTGGAGAAAGGAGAGAAGAGATAAAAAGCATAATTAACGCTGCACGATTCATGCCAAAAATTTGCATTACATATAAGTACTGTATTTTCATTAAATTAGACACCGCTCTACCCAGCCACCCAGGTCGTTCAAATAGGTCGTTGATACAAATTTTTATACACTTTTCTTTAACCGCCCGCACCTCCTAAAATTACTTTCGCAAATTCAAGAAATTAAAAGTGAAGATTTTTAAACTCCTCTAACTTTGCAAAACGCCCTGACCTTTCCCCCTTAAAAAAAAGCACAACTGCCTATAATTAGTAAAAAAACAAAACCGCTCCTTACTGAGGCGATCACCCTGCTGTCATAATTTTTCGATTTTCGCAGGCCTCACCTGAGCAGGTCGGCTTCAAAACATTTTGATAAGCCTGGTGCGAATCACATCGCGGTTCTTCTCAAAATCACCCAGGATACCATCAGGGATTTTCGATTCGACATCAATGATATTATAGCCGATTTTACCGTTGGATTCGTTAAGATAACTGGCGATGTTTACCCCGTATCCACTGATGACCTTCGTAGCGAAGGCGATCATCCCCGGAACGTCGCGATTGATCATGATCAAGCGGCTGCAGACCTTTGCGGAAGGGGTCGACTCGATATTCGGGAAGTTGACGCTGTTGGCGACATTGCCGTATTCAAGATATGCACAAAGTTCATTCACCGCCATGCTGGCGCAGTTCTCCTCGGATTCCGAGGTAGAAGCCCCCAGATGCGGTGTAGTCAATACCTTGGGATGTTTTATATTGGCCCTCGTCGGAAAATCGGTAATATATCCGGCGAGGAAACCATTGTTCAAAGCCTCAAGTACTGCCGGTTCATCAACAATCGGCCCACGTGCGTAATTCACAAGTATTGCCCCCTGTTTCATTTTCCCGATGAACTCCGAGTTGACGAGGTGCCTGGTTCCCGAGGTCAAAGGCAGGTGAAGGCTGACGATATCGGCATCACCAATGGCAGCTTTTAATGTCCTTGTAATAGCGACCTCCGGCAACAGTTGATGAATGTTCTCCAATCCCGGAGTCGGATCGAATCCTTTTACTTTCATATGTCTGTGAATTCCGCCGTTAGCCAGCTTGACACCGATCTGTCCGAGTCCTACGACGGCCAGGCTTTTTCCGGAGATCTCGACTCCTTTATAAGCCGACTTTCTCCGCTCGACCTCGCCGGATACTTTCTCGGGATCAAGTCCGGCAAGCGAACGGCAGAACTCAATGCCCTGATAGATGTTACGCATCCAGACGCCAATCATCGGAAACACCAGATCAACGACGGCATTGGCATTTGCTCCCGGGGTATTGAAAACACAGACACCCCTTTCCGTTGCCTTTTCCACGGTGATGTTATTGACACCCGATCCGGCCCTTGATACCGCTAAAAGAGAGGGATAATCGGCGACATCTACCTTGGCACTTCGCACAACAATCCCGTGGGGCGATGATTCATCCGCTGAAACATGAAAACTCTCCGGAAAAAGTTTCAAGCCTTCCTCGGCAATGGAATTCATTGTCTTGATTCGATATACGGACATGTCCTCTCCTCGGTTTTATCGTGTCGATATAAGAACGGTAACAGCTGCAACTATACGACATGTTTTCCCGCCGTCAATTCATTTTCCGGGAATTTCAGCCTTTAGGCCTATCCTTTTATAAAGGTTGGATGAAATTTCTCACATATGATTTTTAGGAAATTTAACAATTAATATCAAAGTCATACAATACACCACCGGATTTCCGATTCAAACCGTTCTCTTCCACGACGATTTTCACCGTTAGGCGAGCAGACACCGGCCGTCCAGCGGCAGGTGAACGACCCGGCTGAAACCGTAGAGTCCCGATACTTTTTCCGGCAAAAAGCAAAGACATCCCTTTCCTTTCTGAGCGGAATACCCAAGCTCAAGCAGAGAGTTCTCCGAGAAGATTAGAAAGAGCCCTTTTTTACAGAACTGGTTTTTCTCACCGACGTCATATACACCGTCAATGCTTTCAGGAAGAACATGAAACAATCGTTTTTTCAAAACGGAAGATGTCTCTTCCGCTGTAGCCAGACATTTTGGTAAGAAGCGATGTCCGCAGCGCAACCAGTCAAAACGCAACAACTCAAAAACCACAGGAGCATCTGATCGGCTGGAGGTTGCGGCAAGCAACATGGAGCAAAGCAGTTCCTGGGTAGGAGAAAGACTGAAAAAAGAGCGTGAGAGACACACGGAGAGCAGATGAAGAAAAAACGCGGTGATATCTTCACCTTTCCGACGCAAGTAAGACCAAAGGCTCAAGAAATAACGATTATTCACAAATCGCTCCACACATTCACAAAACCAGTAAAGATCACGAAGTTTTTCATGATCGATCCATTTATTTGCGAGAATGCTGTACGGTGGAGTGCTGCAAAATCGGTAACCATATTCCTCCGAAGTATGACAAATCGGTGTATCGGGAAGAATTTTCAACAAACCCATCTGGATATAGTGTGGGGACATGGAAAAGACATCGGCAAAGGACAGATAAAAACTCTGCGCTGTCTCATACGGAAGGCCCAGTATCAGATCGACGTGCAGAAAAATGGTATTCAAAGACGCCAGCTTGGTCACAATTTCATGAGCTTTGCCAACATCCATTGGCCGTCTGACAGCCTTTAAAGTATCGGGGTTTGTGGACTGGATCCCTATCTCGAATTGAAACATTCCCTGTGGAACCCCACGCAGGAAATCGAACATCTCATCTGTGAAACGATCAGGGGAAATCTCAAAATGGTACAGCGTCTGTGTTTGCTGCTCCACCAAGAACCGCCATATGGCCAAGGCCCTTTCAGGTCTGTCATTAAAAGTCCGATCGATAAATCTGACTACCCTCGGACGGTGGGAGAGAATGTGACTAAGTTCCGCCGCAACTTGCGGCAGATCCTTGTGAAGCACACCTTTCTGTGCAGATGACAGGCAGTAGATACAGGAAAAAGGACACCCGCGGGATGTCTCATAATAGACGTGTCTATTGACGAGGTGCGAGCGAAAATCGGAGTCCCGATATGGGGAGACGAAGGAGTACCCCTTGGCAGACGATGATGAACATGAGCCATACACCAGCTTGAGATTCCGTGCCGCAAGATCCCTATAAAAATCGGAATTGACTGCTTCAACAGGCCCCAGCACAACCGTACACGTTCCCTCTTTCAGGGTTGCCCCAATTACCTCGGCCTGAGGACCACCCACGACACATTTGCAAGCCGGCAGACAGGTTGTGAGGCTGCGAATTAAATCCGCCACCACATTGCTGTTCCAGATGGCAGCGGAGAAAAAAACATAGTCGGGTCGGGTCGCGGTAATGCGCAAAAGCGCCTCATAAGTGGAATCATTGATGGTCAGTTGCAAAAACTCGTGATTCAAGTCGGGAAAATGATTTTCAAGCTCATTTCTGACATGAAAAAGGCCCAGACAGGAGTGAGTGTAACGGGCATTGAAAGCAACGAGTGTAATACGCATGGTTTGTTTATTTCTCGATTTTTTATCCACCGGCAAAAGTACTGCTCCTTTCAGACTGACCTTTCACCGGTATTTGAAAGGCGGCAGAATCCCTTGGAAAATTAGATTTTTCGTCCGAATCCAAATTTCGCAAGAAAAGATTGTTGGAGATTAAAAGTTATTCTTCCACATTATAAAACGTCCTCATGCTGCGCAAGGGTTGGACGAGAGGTAAATTTTGCAACATTGCCTGAATATGCACCCCATTGCCTGCGGCGTACAAGAAAAAAAGTCGGCATTTTTCGCCTTTGCCGGGTTACTGTTTATTATTTGCCGGGATACTGCTTATTATTGTAGTATCTTTTTCTAAGAATTCATTCATCCACATGGGGATTTTTTATGACGTCTCTTCAACGAAAGTCTTGTCTGCTTTTCATTCTCTGTCTGATGTGCCTCCCTTTTCTCCGTTCTGCCCGGGCAGCGGAGGAAAACCCTCGGCACTCAACCACCAACCATGCCCCCCCAAGACTTCTCGTGAGCAACATCCAAACAAAAACAGAGCAAGGACAAACCGTTTTTTCCTTCCGCATCTCTCAACAGGGCGCAAAACCTCAAACATTCAGAGTGCCCATCCAAATCACATCGGGAGTGGGAGTTTTCCATTTCACCCGGACAATCTCTTCATTGCATACCGATTTATCATTCGCCCTACCCGACCCGCCCCTCCGGCTTGTCATCGACCCCGACCGGAAACTCGACCGCATGCTGACTCCTTCCGAAGTCCCCCCGCTTTGGTCGCATTTTCTTCAGGCGCAAGAAATAACCGTAGTGCCGGAATCGCCGGTGGAAGTTAAAAAGTACGCTCCGCTGATCAATATGCTTGCCGGCAAGGTGAAAATCGTTGCGGCAGACGAAATCAAAAATGAAATGCTCTCCAAAACTACCCTTTTGTTTCTCGGAGCAGATAACACTGCGAAGCGAAGTCTTTTTGGCCAATCTGTAAGGCCCAAGGCCGGATTTAACCTGCAAGTGCATCGCAACCCTCTTGCCCCCGAGTTTTTGGCGGCAAGTTGTATAAGCAATAGTGAGGAGCAAACAAAATCCGCCCTCAACCCTCTCCTTAAATCCGGCAATTTCTCTTCTATCCAATTCGAAAACGGGAACCTCATAAAAAAAACCACACAACACGCAGAATCCGGCCAGATTTATACTCTGGAACAACTCCCGAAGGGAGCACCGACAGCGGCAATTAAAATTTTTCCCCGGATTATCGACGATCTGGCAACCTCCAGCGTCGTTTATGTTGGAGAGATCCATAATTCCGTAGCCGATCATTTTCTCGAATTCCGTATTATTCAGGCTCTTTACAAAAAAAATCCCGATTTAGCCATCGGCATGGAAATGTTTCCCACATCGAGCCAGAAGGCACTCGATGAGTATATCCTGGGAGACGGAAGGATGAAAGAGAGCGAGTTTCTTAAAAAATCAAGGTATTTTGAAACATGGAAATATGACTTTCGCCTCTTTCGGCCAATATTCAACTTTGCCCGCACCTATAAAATTCCTGTTGTCGCATTGAATATCGACGCCAAAATAGTGGGCCAAATCTTTAAAACCGGCTCCACCGATACGCTCACCTCGGAAGAAAAACACGAACTCCCCGTAGACCGAAATCTCGCCCTGCCTGGATATGCAGACCGGCTCAGAGATGTTTTCGGCATCCACACAGGTGAGATCAAGGCACACGGTACAGCGAGCGGTTTCATTCAGGCACAGGCAGTTTGGGACGAGAGTATGGCCAAAAACGCAGCTGTATATCTCAGGCAACATCCCCATGGACATCTGGTCGTTTTGGCCGGAGTTGAACACATCAGAGCCGACTCGGGCATCCCTCCACGGCTGGCACGGCGCATCCATGTCAAACAGTCTTCGGTTGTCAACATTACGTCTCAAGATGAGTATTCAGACCTCTCCGATATTGCAAATTATTTTTTTACAGAGCAGGCCCCTCCTCTCCCGCCGCCTGCCCAAATAGGCATTCTCTTGGAGGAGGTAGGCGGCCAAGGGGCGTCACGGCTGAAAATTGACGGATTCAGCCCAGACAGCAAAGCACCGGAAGCCGGATTGAAGGTGAACGATATCGTCCTCGCAATCGATAAAAATCCGGTATATGATATGCAAGATGTACGAATAGCCATGATCGATGTCGAACCGGGCGACAACGTGACAGTAAAAGTAAAACGCAAGATGGACTCAGGTCAGGAACAGGAAATCAGCTACAGGGTCAAAACTCAACCTTTCCGGTCGAATCGGGTGCATCCCTGGTGAAAGGTAGAGTTCCCCTTTGATTTCATATATATTCCCTACTGGACACCGTTACACTCCAGGGAAATGAAATATAAGGAGGACCAACAAGTGGATGCTCTTGCCAGAATAGCGGAACAGAAAATCCTTGAAGCCATAGAATCAGGGGAACTGACCTCCGCCTCCGAGAAGTGGAAAAACAAACCTCTGCCGTTGGATGATGACCGGTTTGTCCCCGAAGATCTGAAGATGGCCTATAAGATCCTGAAAAACAGCGGCTATCTCCCCCCGGAGATCGAAACCAAAAAGGAGATCAAAAAATTAGAAGACCTGATCGCCTGCACGGAAGACGAGCACGTCCGGCTCAAGCAGATGAAAAAACTGAATCTGTTGATGATAAAGCTGGAGTCTAAACGCTCAACTCCCTCCAATATCGCCATGCAGGACGACTACTATCGCAAGGTCGTGGAACGGATCACCCTCAATTCAGAAAAAAAGAAACAGGCAGGACCGGGCTGACTCTGCCCGTAAGGTCGGCCTTTTTCCTGCCGCCTGTTGAACGCCGCAAGGAATGGATGCGGAATGGCGGACGCTGTCGCTTTCAAGCGGAGAAAATTGCTTACCGTGGTAAACAAGCCGATCGGGACCGCAGCCGGTTATTTCTGGTACGGTGCCAAACCTAAATCTCTTCTGATCAAAAAAAGTACGATGCTGAAAAAGGAAAAGAGCATCATCGCCGGATGGAACATCCAGAGAAGCAGAGGAATAAGAAAATAGTAGCCGCGAATCCCAAGCGTGAAATGTATACCCGAATTGACATACATTTTAGTTAGGAAATCCGAAGGCTGCGATGAAACGATTCCTCCCAGCCGGTCGTTCGGAACGTTCAGTATCAATGTCATATTATGCAACTCTCTTGTATGCCAGAGAAAATGAAAAAAAGAATAGAGCAAAACGATGATGATCAGCAGAACCTTGACGATACCGAGGTTAGGGTCCTGCAGACTGAAAAAGAAGAGCTTTCCCGTTTTGATCTTTTCAAAATCGACACCGAAAACAAAATTGAAACCGCCGATGATCATTATCAGCGCCGTGGAGGCCATAAAAGAAGATATCATAATCTTGTTTCGCATGGTCTGCACAACCAGTATGGGATCAGTTCCCATTCCGTATTTTTCAATCCAGGCATTGCGGATATGCTGTAACTGATGGACATACGTCGGCTTCTTTTCATTTTGAAGCTGCCACATTAGAAAAAGCTTATAAAGGGTCGCCCCCACTAAAAATACGGTAAGAGCAATCTGGTCCAAACCAGAAAGCCTCGACAGCCAGTCCCAGAATATTTGCAGCTTGGGTATCATTTAAAATTCCTTGTGCATCGGCACATAAACCGATTGAACGCTGAACCAAAATGTAATAACGTTTCTCTTTCTTCCCATCAATTACGATTGCCCTGCCCCAAATGAAAAATCCTGCGCCTGTTTGAGATACAGAGCCACAATTGAAATAAGAATATTCGATTTTATTAAATCTTATTGCGAATATCAATTTTTTTCAAAAAGTTAAGGAATGCCTTAATACCTCGACATGAAAAATACCACCGCCCAAATACGAGGTGGAGTCGTTGCTGCAGTCGGATGGGAATGCGCGGGTAGGGGAAAGATTTCTCAACGGAGTGGCTAGTATTCGCTCAAGATTCGGTCAGATGGTTTTAGGTTTTTCGGCCAGAGTGTGGACATACGATGCCCAATGCCAAGAAGGATCAACGATCATCCCTCCTATGGTGCTGTTTGCCCCCTGCAAAACCGACCACTTGGGTTTTATATAAATCTGAAAACAAGCGTCGTGATCTTTGATGACTGCGATATACCATGAGGATTTCCCGTCGATCCGAGACGGCAACTCCTCAATTTTAATACCGTTCATCGAGATATTGGAAACGAAGCCCTTGTAAAAACCGATTCCGTCCGATATTTCGGCAGAAAGTCCCAGGGGGAAGATTCGCTGGTATCTTCTTTTTTCCATAATTTGCCCTATGCAAAATGAAGTATGCAAATTGTCCTACAGGCCGGTCTCACTACCAAATCCGTCGCACAATCGGCAGAAATTTTCTAGTAGATGGGGTGAATAGAGAGTATTCTGCAAAACACGAATTTTCGTTCAAAATCAAAGCATGCGCAAATTTTTACCTCAGGCGTATAATCGATTCCGGAGATATAAATTGCCCACAAGTAGAGTTTGGGCCGGTAAGCGAGCCGACGAGACTCCGAGAAGGCCATTTTGCTGGTTGCTCTAGAAAAATTGCCAATTAAAGGCTTAGCATATTTTATTTGAAAACAAAAGGACAAAAGCACCATTTTTAAGCCAGGTGGGCATCCTGGCCAAAAGAGACGAGATTATCTGTAACTATATATTTGCATGGATAATGCCCTCTCGGGCCTCCCCAATCTGTAATTTTCCATTATTTTTGTTCATATGAATATTCCCGATGTATATTGCGATCATCAAAGAGAGAGTTATACTAATGACCGGAAACGCAATTTGTTTAAAAAATCATTTATGCAAAACAAATCCCTGACAACCTGCCTGGCGGCGGCATGCATGTGGCTTTTTTTTACCGGCTGCATGAAGGTCGGACCTGATTATATGGAACCCGGCGTAGTGCCTCCTGCCGCATGGCAGGCACCGGCCGCCAAAAGTTTAAGCACAAAACGACCGGATCCCAACGATTTGGCCACATGGTGGAAAAATCTCAAAGACCCGCTTTTGAACCGATATATCCACCAGGCAATAGCCGGGAACCTCGACCTTAGACAGGCACAGGCTCGCCTGCTCCAAGCTCGCGCCAACCGCGACATCAGCCGGGCGCCCCTCTTTCCTTCCGTCGATCTCACGGGATCGGCGACCAAAAGCCGCAGCAGCGAAAATCGTGGCGGAGGCGCCGAAACCAATGCCTACTCCTTAGGTTTCGACGCCGGGTGGGAAGTGGATCTTTTTGGCGGGACACGACGTTCGGTTGAAGCTGCTCAAGCAAAAGTAGAGGCGAGCCAAGAAGATCTTCGAGATGTCCTGGTCTCTCTTCTTTCAGAAACGGCACTAAATTATATTGAAATCAGGACCTACCAGAACCGTATTCAAATTGCCCGGCAAAACCTTGCAGCCCAAGAAGAAACATACTCCTTGACAAGGGCCCGCTATCAAAGCGGATTAACCACGGAGCTTGCGGTGCAACAGGCCAGATATCTGGTCGCTGCCACCCGAGCCCAGATTCCCGATCTGCTCACAGGACTGACCAAGGCTTCGAACCAGCTGGCGGTCCTTCTCGGTCGCAACCCTGGCTCGCTCAACAGTGAACTTCAGAACAGGATTCCGTTGCCGAACCTTCCGTCCACAATCGCCGTGGGTATTCCGGCCGACACCGTTCAACGACGCCCGGACATTCGCAAGGCGGAACGTTTGCTGGCTGCTCAAACCGCAGATATAGGCGTTGCCGAATCGGAACTCTACCCTTCTTTGAGACTCAGCGGTTCCCTAGGGCTTGAGTCGCTTTCCTCCGGAAAATTGTTTACCTCAGCAAGCCGTGCCTATTCCGTAGGCCCGAGTATAAGCTGGCCCATCTTCGATGCCGGAGCGATCCGGGCCAACATACGGCTCCAATCCGCCTTGCAGAAAGAGGCTCTGGCCGGCTATAAGGCCGTGGTCCTCAATGCCCTGCAGGAGGTTGAAAACGCGTTGGTTGCCTATGCCCGGGAACAGGAAAAGAATCAAGCCTTGAAAGAATCCGCCACCGCAGCCGGCGAGGCTGCGACGCTTGCCGAAATGCAGTATAAATCGGGACTGATAAATTTCAGCGATGTTCTCGACACCAGACGCTCCCTTCTCTCATTCCAGGACCAGTTGGCCCAGAGCAACGGAACGATGATAGCCAATGTGATTCGTCTCTACAAAGCCCTTGGGGGAGGATGGCAATATCAGACGGCAGAGAGCGGACAACCAAAGTACACCAAAGATTAAACGACTTCCCGAGAAGAAAACTTAAAACAATGGCCATACATTCACCACAAAACGGCATAAAAGACGATATTATTAAGACCCTGGAGGGTCAATCCGGCACCGGCCAGAAAAAACGCCTCAAGCGAATCCTTGCCTGGACACCCCCGACACTTGTGCTGGTTGTGGTTCTGTTGGCTTGGGGAATGCGAAACAACTCAAACAACATACATTACAGGACGCAACCCGCCCGGTTGGGAAATATTACGGTGACGGTTTCGGCCACCGGGAATCTACAACCCATCAACAAGGTGGATGTCGGCAGTGAGCTTTCCGGAACCGTCGAGTCCGTCAATGTCGACTACAACGATCATGTCAAGATCGGTCAGATCCTGGCACAGCTTGATACCTCAAAACTGTCGGCCCAGGTTCTCCAATCTCGAGCCGCACTGGCCTCTGCACGAGCCAAGGTGTTACAGACCCAGGCAACCATCAAGGAGACAAAAGCCTCGTTGGAACGTCTTCAGGAAGTCGGGAAATTAAGCAACAACAAAGCCGTATCCAAAAGCGATCTCGATGCAGCCGAGGCCGCCCTGACGCGCGCCGAAGCCGACGATGCAGCCGCCAGAGCCGCTGTCTCCCAGGCGGAAGCCACCCTCAAACTGAATCAAACGGATCTGGCCAAAACCGAAATCCGTTCTCCCATCAACGGTATAGTCCTTGTACGATCGGTGGAGCCGGGCCAGACAGTGGCCGCCTCATTACAGGCGCCTGTTCTCTTCACACTTGCCGAAGATCTATCCAAAATGGAGTTGGATGTCGACGTGGACGAAGCTGATGTCGGCCAGGTCAGAGCAGGGCAGCCGGCTGTTTTTACGGTGGATGCCTATCCGGACAGGAGCTATCCGGCTACGATCACGCAAGTACGATACGGTTCCAAGACTACAAACGGAGTGGTCACCTACGAGGCTATTTTGCAGGTCGACAATACTGACCTATCCCTACGGCCCGGAATGACGGCCACTGCAGATATCACGGTGGACAAAGTTGAAAATACCCTTTTGGTACCCAATGCCGCTCTGCGTTTTACACCGGCGACGATTGAGCACACGGCAGAATCGAGAAAAGGCACCATTCTCAGCAAACTTTTTCCGCATCCCCGGCACAACCGAAACGGCAAAACTCGTGAGGAAACGGGAAGTACCGCGATGCGGACCCAAAATATCTGGACGATTGACGATAACAAACCGGCGGCGGTTAAGATTACAACCGGGCTCACAGACGGAACCTCCACCCAGGTCGTCAAAGGCGATATAAAACCCGGTACCGAATTGATAGTCGACATGGAGACGGGAGAAAAATGAACCCTTCCCACTCCGGCAAACCTGGGAAGTCCGGCCTCATCAATCTTCAAAAGGTGACCAAAGTCTACGGCACAGGCAGCGCTGCCATGCACGCTTTGCGGGGAATCGATCTGTCCATCGCCGCAGGTGAGTTCGTAGCGGTTATGGGCCCCAGCGGTTCAGGTAAATCGACTTGCATGAACATCCTCGGATGCCTGGACACTCCGACGTCAGGAACCTTTTTATTTGAAGGGCTCGACGTGGGAAGCCTGTCCCGCGATCAACTGGCCGTCATACGAAGGAATTATCTGGGATTTATCTTTCAGGGCTTTAACCTGCTGAGTCGGACTTCGGCATTGGAAAACGCTGAACTCCCGTTGATCTACAGAGGCATTCCCAATTCCGAAAGACGAAGGCGGGCCCAGGAAGCCCTGGCCGCGGTTGGCCTTACGGGATGGGAGCACCATACGCCGGGCGAACTCTCAGGTGGCCAGCAGCAACGCGTTGCCATCGCCAGGGCAATCGTCACCGAGCCAAAAGTTCTTTTGGCCGACGAACCCACCGGCAACCTGGATTCCGCCCGAAGCCGTGAGGTCATGGACCTGCTCACTCATTTTAATCGTAATCGGGGCATTACCATAATCATGGTTACTCACGAGCCCGACATGGCCGTTTATGCCAGCCGTCAGGTTCACTTTCTCGACGGGTTGATCGACACCGCAGGGGAAACCGGGAGGATAAGCTGATGCTTTGGGAAACCGTTATCCTGGCCTTTCGAGAGATCCGCCGCAATGTCCTTCGTTCTTCTCTCACCATTCTCGGCATCGTGATCGGTGTCGCGGCCGTTATCACCCTTGTCACAATGGGTAGCGGCGCCACAGCTCAAGTTGCAGCAGAAATTTCCAGCCTGGGCAGCAATCTTCTGCAAATCCGTCCCGGGCAGGGCTTTCGAGGCCCGGGAGGGGCCAGTGCATCCGCCAGGCCGTTTAAATCCGACGACGCAAAAGCAATTGCCCAACAGATATATGGAATTGCAGCAGTGGCTCCAATCACTTCCAAATCCACCCAAGTTATCGCGGGAAATCTCAACTGGTCGACGGTCATCACAGGCAGTACCAATGCGTATCTCCATGTACGCAATTGGTCGCTTGCCCAAGGACGTGAATTCACTACTGGCGAGCTGCGTTCAGGAAAAGCTGTTGCAATCCTGGGCAACACCGTGAAAAAGGAATTGTTCGGCAACAAAGATCCGCTGGGTCAATCCATCAGGTTCAGCGGCATCACCTGTAAGGTAGTCGGGCTGTTCCAGTCAAAAGGGCAATCGGGCGGCGGCAACGATCAGGACGATTTCGTTCTGATCCCGTTGCATACACTGCAGCGCCGTATTGCAGGCAATTTCGATATCAACGCCATCTACGTCTCTGCCAAGGACGGGGTCTCCACCACGAAAATCAAGGAAGATATCGAAAAACTCATGCGCGAACGCCGCCACATCGCCAGCGGCGAGGCCGACGATTTTTTTGTCAGAGACATGCAGGAGATCATGACCACGCTGACAGGAACAACACGGATTCTCACCACACTGCTTGGTGCCGTGGCTGCCGTCAGCCTGTTGGTCGGAGGAATCGGTATAATGAACATCATGCTTGTCTCAGTGACGGAGCGAACACGGGAGATAGGGATTCGTCTGGCGATCGGCGCCATGGAGAGGGATGTGCTGCTTCAGTTCCTGGTGGAATCGGTGGTGCTTTCCTGTTTCGGTGGGCTTTTCGGCATCGCCTTCGGTTTAGGGGCGGCAGCCGTCGGTGTCCGGGCCATGGGAATGCCTTTTATCTTCAGCCCCGGTATCGTCGTTGTGGCCTTTCTCTTCTCGGGAGGAGTGGGTATTGTTTTCGGCTACTTTCCGGCCCGTAAGGCTGCAAGGCTCGATCCGATAGAGGCGCTGCGCCACGAGTAAAACAGCCAATGATCTTAATGGAAAATCAGCTCAGCCCTGCGGGCTCCCAACACGAAACTTGCTGATAATTTTAGGCAGAAAAAAGGAAAAGATAAAAAGACCGAGTGAGAGATATGTCTGCCAGCTGTTCAAGCGGCTCCAATCACCTCCTGCCCAGACTTGAGTCAGGGTGCCGATAAAAAAAGTGAATATAAAAGTTCCCACCAAAATGCCGACACCGGTACCTAAGAGGTAATCCTGAAAGCGTACCCGGGTGAGTCCCATACCGAAGTTCATGGGTGTAAAGGGAAAGTAGACAAGACGTAAATAGAGAACGGTGGCAAAGCCGTTCCGGCCTATTGCCTCATCATACTTTTTCAGCCGCGGTCCGATGAGCGATGCTGCGAATTCCCGGCCCAGATACCTGCCGATCAAAAAGGCTCCAGCAGCCCCCAGCATTGCCCCGACCCAAACATAGACAAAGCCTTGGAAAGGCCCGAAGACAGCAGCACCGACAGCCGTAAGAAGCGTACCCGGCACGAACAGGCAGACTCCGACAGCGTAGAGGATAATAAAAACCACAGGTGCCCAGATACCTGCTGTCGCAAGCAAGACATTGATTTGTTTCGGCGTGAGGTATTCACCGATCGGCGTAAAACGGACAATGACAATGGCCGCAACGATGAAAAGAATAAGGGCAAACGCCTTCAATATCCCCCTACTTTTACCATTGGTTCCTGTCAGCGGTTTCGTTTCCATGGATATCTACTCTGTCCAAAATTTCTAAATTAGAAATCACCTCACGAACAAAAGGGTAGAAAAGACAATAGCAACTCTTTTGGTTTTTTTAAAGTATGACTTGGATATGTTTATGAGAAAAACAAAAAAGGCCATCAACCGATTACATCCAATCGATTGATGGCCCTGGAAATGACACTTAAAATAAGTGTTTTCAATACCCGTGTATCTTGTCGAGAATTTGAGGTACAATCAGTGTTATCTCGGGAACGTACGTAATGACACCCAAGAAGGTAAGAAGGACCAGAAGCCAAGGTACGCAGGCCTTGATCGCCCATCCCATGCTCCGCCCGGTAATACCCGAAATGACGAAGAGATTCAAGCCGACCGGTGGCGTCAACATACCGATTTCCATATTGACGACCATGATTACGCCCAAATGGATGGGATCGATCCCCAGTTTTTCAGCAATGGGGAAGAATATCGGCGCCATGATCAACACGATGGCCGAAGGCTCCATGAAATTACCGGCGATGAGCAGAATTATGTTCACAACCAAAAGGAACATCCATGGCGAAAAGCCCATCTCGACAATCTTTTCGGCGATATGGTGAGGAATACGCTCCGTTGTCAGAACATGGGCAAAGAGCATTGCGTTGGCAATGATGAACAGCAGCATGATGCTGACCTTGGAGGCATCGAGTACGACCTTGTTGATTTCCTTGTCGGTGATGATTTTGGGTAGCGTCCTGATAGTCTCCCAGGAATTACGAAGCAACATGTCCAAGACGGATTCGTCGTCCTTCCGCCAGGGAACATGCTTCAGCGGCCCCATGTCCCGATATCCCCAGATGGCTACGCCAAAGGCATAGAGGGCGGATACGGCTGCCGCTTCCGTGGGGCTGGCGATACCGCCGTAAATGGAGCCGAGAACGATAACGATCAACATCAAACCGCCGGAAGCACTGATCCCGGACTGCACGATCTCTTTAAAGCCAAGCCACGGTTGGCTTGGAATTTTTTTAAACCGGGCAACCAGATAGATAACGATCATCAACATGACGCCCATTAAAATGCCGGGCAGAAATCCTGCTTCGAACATGCGGGCTGCCGAGACCTCTGTAGCCGCTGCATAAACCAGCATGACGATGGACGGCGGAATCAGAATCCCCAAGGTACCGGCGTTGCCGATAACGCCTGCTGCGATTGATTCAGGATAGCCTACCTTCACCATACCGGCGATGGTGATGGAGCCGATGGCGGCAACGGTTGCAGGAGAAGATCCGGATACGGCGGCAAAAATCATGCAGGCGATGACGGAGGCCATTGCCATACCGCCCTGAATGGAACCAACCAGACTGAGGGCGAATCGAATGATCCGCTTGGCGACACCGCCTGTCTGCAAAAAGCAGGAAGACAAAATAAAGAACGGAATGGCCAGGAGTGTATAATGTTCGGAAAGCGAAGAAAACAATTTGAGGGCGATGGATGCCAGGGAATCCTGGGAAAACATGAGAATCGTTGCCACACTCGACAAACCCAGAGCAAAGGCGATGGGCATGCCGATGATCATGCAGCCGAAAAGGAGGATAAAAAGTGATGCGGTAGCCATTATTACGCCTCCTCTTTGGTAATATCTTCGACGAGTTCCATACTGTCTTTTGCCTCGTCGGCGTGTTTGAATCCATCGGCCTTTCCGGTGATGACGTCCCAGAAAATAATAAGAATTCTGATGGACAAAAATACATATCCTATCATCAGAATACTATGGGCCAACCAGACGGGGACGGGAAGATCTTCCATCTCAAGACCTATTTTCTGGACCTTTGCGAGATAGACCCAACTGCCGTAAAGGATCAGACCACAGTAGATAAGGGACAGCACGGCGCCGATTCCCGTCAAAATCCTGCGGCCGCCAGTGGGAAAAAGTTTTACGAATGCATCCATGCCGATGTGGGAGCCAACCTTCAGTCCATACGAGGCACCAAAAAGGACAAGCCATGCCCCTAAAAGCAGAGTCAATTCCTGTGACCACAAAAACCCGGCATCAAAACCAAAACGCATGACAACATCCATAAAGACGAGCAGAGTCGTTGCAATCAGCAAGATGCAGATAATCGCCTCTTCAGTACGATTAAGAATGCGCATAAACATTT
>JBJKQT010000106.1:0-14105 GCA_046705065.1 Desulfocapsaceae bacterium | reverse complement strand
TTAGACGAAATTTTCTGTCCAGGTAACAGATTGGTTTTATGGTACATTACAGTGAGTCCTTTGGCTTAAGGAATAGTGGCGAAATGGTGTTTTCTTATAATAAGAAAGATATACAAAAATTACCTTGCAAGGGGTGGAACCCTTTTTAACCGGTATGGCAGGCCCATACTTCGCGAACGCCGGTTAAGTACTCCTTGTTTAAGGATTTATTGTTTATAATATTAGTACGTTGCGTTTTTGGCCACAACCTGTAGAAGCAACGGCTTCTCGTGTTGCCTTCTCTTATTTCGTTCTAATTTTTCCCAATAATAAGAGTAGCCGAAATTAATACAAGAGGAACATAAAAATAAAAAGTAAAATTTTAATCGAGGCGGAAGAATGAGGCATCTAAAAATGTTTCTGAGGACGGATTTTTGTTGATAGGCAACGCAACCTATTGCTAATAGAACAGCAAATTTTTAAATGGATGAGATGCTTACTTTTTTAGAAATGATAAGGCTCCTTTGGAGCCGGAACGATTTGAGGCTTACAAGGAATGACTCTGCTAACGCGTAATGCATCGAAATTACATGAAGATTTTTGTGAATATTTTGTTGGTTAGGAGTGTGTTGTAGTCCTCATCCAGGCAAACAAGTGATGGCTCAGCGAAGAACGTATCTTGAAAATTGATAAGCAAACCAATTGGTTTGGGTATGGAAGTGCCGCAACATAAATCAAGGTAGAGCCTAAAGGCTCCACCTTGTGGAATTGCCACTTGACAATGATCTTTGCCTCTAAAATTTTTTCCTGATGAAGCCGGCCAATCCTGCAAGCCCTGTCCCAAAAAGAATCAAGGTGGCCGGTTCCGGTACAGGATTCGGCGGATCATGGAGAACGGTCAAATGGGAAATGGCAGGAACGTTGTTTCCTTTTGAAGTAAGCAAATCTCTGGTAACCCAGTTGCCCTTCATTAAGGCAGGGTCTACGTAATATAGGGCGTATTCGGTAGAGCCTTTCACTGAATAAAAATCGATTAAACCCAAATGATCAGTTACCGACCATGTTCCGGATTGCCATCCCGTACTATAGTTGATGGTTAAATCGCCCGATGTAATTGAACCCGAATTTTTGGAATCCACAGTATCAGGCATGTCAATTTTTTCTTCTGCAAGAGAAATATTATGATTGCCAAGGAAATACTCTATAAGATTTGGAAGATCGCCTTTATTGTCATTTTTGTCATCTATAACGGTACCTAAATAGTAGCCAGTATAGTAGTAATTAGGAGCGTTGTCGATATATCCACCTGGGTTGGCCGGAATGCTGTCAACCGAGAGATAACCTCCTTTTCCGGAAACCCAGGTGTCACCATCCGAGTGCCTGTCTGCAATTGTGTATGTCTTCCCGTTTATTGTTATTTGATTAGTAGCAGATCCGTAATTTATGAGAGGAGTAGCATTTGCCCTCCCTGTCGTTCCAAACAACAATATCCCTGCTGCTGCAAAAATCATCAAATACTTCATGGTTATCAGTCTCCCAGGTTATTTTGTCACTGGTAAATCATTATCTATTATAATCTGGTAGCAATTTGCAGGCCAAAAAAATGAAGCTGGCAGCCTTTCTAAGTTATCCCTTTATCTCGTTGTATTATTCGGCAGCAGCCTAGCGGGATAAGGAAAAAGAAGGGGCGTGATTTTCCATTTTTCTGGAAAACAATGTGTTTTTTCCGGAAAATAAAGTCACACTCCATTTTAAAAAATTCCTTTTCCATGCAAAAGTGAATACAGTTCCCTTTTCCCGCAGAAAAGTTGAAAAAATTCGTATTATGAATAGAATTTTAACAAGGTGGGAGTGAGAAATCAGTCCTGATATCATTACGGCACTAGGTAGTATAAGGTTTTTTAAGGAGTCGAAAATTTTTCGGGAAGGAGCGAATATGCCACGAACTCGCATTACGCTTTCAGAAAGTATTGAACGTCTCTCTGTTTTGGATGAAAACGGTAAACTGGATAAGGACTTTGAGCCGGATATTTCCGGAGAAATGTTGTTAAAATTCTACAGAGCCATGTTGCTTGGACGCAGGTTCGACGAACGTTTGCTTGATTTGCAGCGTCAAGGCCGCATCGGCACATTTCCTCCAATTAAAGGGCAGGAAGCCTCGCAGCTCGGGGCCGTCGTTCTGCTTCGCGAGGGCGATTGGCTGGTCCCCTCTTTCCGGGAAACAGCAGCTGAAATCTGGCTTGGCAGATCATTGGAAAGTGTCATTATCTGCAACAACGGGTTTAGCGAGGGAGCTGCGATCCCGCCGGAATCTACCGTTCTTCCTGTTTCCGTACCTGTGGGCTCCCAGATTCTTCATGCGGTCGGTTTGGGTTGGGCCGTCAAATATCGCCGGAAAGACAATGTTGTCGTAACCTTTTTCGGCGATGGAGCGACATCGGAAGGGGATTTCCACGAGGGGCTGAATTTCGCCGCCGTTTTCGGGGTTCCCGTGGTCTTTGTTTGTCAGAACAACCAGTGGGCAATTTCCACATCGGTTTCCAAACAGACCCGCTCGCAGACCATTGCCCAAAAAGCCGTTGCCTATGGAATGCCTGGAATTCAAGTGGACGGCAATGATATTCTTGCTGTGTACACCGCGGCTGAGGAGGCGATCCGCAGAGCACGCGCAGGCGAGGGACCGACGCTTATCGAATGTGTGACATATCGATTAATGATGCACACCACGGCAGACGATCCAAAACGCTACCGTACCGATGAAGAAGTCGAAGCCTGGCGGAAAAAAGATCCGCTCCCCAGATTTGAGGACTATCTATTGAACAAGGGAGTTCTGACAACCAAGCAGCAGCAAGAGGTGGAGGCCGAGGTCAAGCAACAGATTCAGGACGCCGTAGATAATGCCGAAAAGAAAATGCAGCTCATGGGCAATCCCCTTGATATGTTCAACCACATGTATGCCGATCTGCCCCCGTATTTGAGGAGCCAGAAAGAGTTTCTCGCCAATGAGATTTCCGGAGCGGGTGAGGAGGTGGCGTCATGACGAAACTGAATATGGTGCAGGCATTGAACCTGGCTCTTAAGCAGGAGATGGAAAAGGACGACAGCATCATCCTTCTAGGAGAGGATGTCGGCCGCGATGGTGGCGTTTTCCGCGTAACCGACGGACTGGTCGATAAGTTCGGTGAAGAAAGAGTCCTCGATACCCCCCTTGCCGAATCGGCCATCGTCGGTATGTCCGTGGGTATGGCGGCTTTTGGGTTGAAACCGGTTTGCGAAATCCAGTTTTCCGGGTTCAGCTACCAGAATTTTCATCAGATAGAAAATCATGCGGCACGTCTTCGTTGGCGTTCTCAAGGAAGGTATCCGATGCCGGTGGTGCTGCGGGCACCATATGGCGGTGGAGTTCGGGCCCTGGAACATCATTCCGAGAGTCGTGAAGCTTATTGGGCGCACACGCCGGGTATCAAAATGGTTATTCCATCGGGGCCGCGTAATGCCAGAGCTCTTTTAGTGAGTGCGATCCGCGATCCGGATCCGGTCATATTCTATGAGGCGAAGGCGCTGTACCGGGCTTTTCGGGAGGAGGTTCCGGAGGAAGAGGAAACCCTGCCCCTTGGTAAACCGCAGATCGTACGCGAGGGCGATGACCTGACCATGATCAGTTACGGAGCGATGATGAGGCCCACTCTGGAGGCAGCGGATGTTCTCCGGGAGAAAAACGGTGTGGAGGCCGAAATCATAGATCTCTTGACCATTTCGCCGCTTGACGAGGAGATTCTGGTCCAATCGGTTAAAAAAACCGGCCGGGCGGTGATTGTCCATGAGGCACCTCGTAGTTTCGGACCAGGCGCGGAGATCGTTTCGCGTCTGATGGAGAAGGCCTTTTTTTATCTGCAGGCCCCCATTGAAAGGGTTGCCGGATTTGATATTGTTATTCCGTTATTTGCTCGAGAGAAGAGTTATATGCCGAGCGTGCAGCGTATTGTTGCCGCGGCAGCCAAAACTTTAGAAAACTGAGTCTGTTTTTATTTCACGGAAGATCATCTTTTCTAACGCCTGGCCCCCCGTTTTCCATGGGAAACGTCCAAGTGTTACCGTGTTAAAAGCGGCCATTTTCAAAAACTAACCAAAGGAGAGGGATGAGAAGATGAGCAGATCGTTTACTTTGCCGGATCTGGGGGAAGGCGTACACGAAGCCGAGGTTCTGGCTGTCCATGTTGCCGCAGGCCAAGAGGTCAAGGAAGGTGATGTGATTCTGGAGATAGAAACCGATAAAGCCGCCGTGGAGATCCCCTCTCCGTTTACCGGTAAGGTCGATCAAGTGCTCGTCAAGACAGGTGATCTTATTACGGTTGGCGCTGTAATGATTGTCTTTGCAGGCGAAGGGGCGGCCGAACAGGAATCGGTTCAGGCACCTGCTGTCGAAAAAGAGAAGGAAAAACCGGTAGAGAAAATTTCGGAAAAAGGAAAAAAAACAGGCCCTGTGCCCGCTTCTCCAGCCACCCGGCGGCTGGCAAGGGAACTGGGCGTCGACTTGCAGCAGGTGCCGCCTACAGGGCCGGAAGGCCTGGTCACGGCTGAAGATGTCCGAGTCTTTGCTGATAAAGAGAAAGAGGTCCCTGCGGCCCCTTCCTCCTCGCAGAAATCCGAGGTTGAAAAGCATAGTGTCATCGCGTCGCCCGAACTCCCGGATTTTAGTCAATGGGGTCAGGTGGAGCGAGTACCTTTTAGGTCGGTCCGAAGAGCCATCGCCCGACAGATGTCCACTGCATGGAGTCAGATTCCTCATGTCACGAGTCAGGATTATGTCGATATCAGCAAATTGGAGGCATTCCGGCAGAAACATAAAGAGGAAATCAAGGCGTCGGGAGGCCGGCTTACCATGACTGTTTTTGCAATGAAGGCAGCGGCAAGCGCTCTCAAGGCCTATCCCATGTTCAATTCGAGCCTTGATCTTGCGGCTCAGGAGATTGTAGTCAAAAAATATTTTAATATAGGGATTGCCGTGGACACGGAGGACGGGCTGATCGTTCCGGTTATCCGGGATGTGGATCGTAAAAGCATCAGAGAGCTGGCTGTGGAGCTGCATGATTGTGTGCAGCGAACCCGTGCCCGCAAGATAGGCCGTGAGGAGTTGCAGGGCGGGACCTTTACAATTACCAATGCAGGGGCCATGGGAGGGGGCTTTTTTTCTCCGATCATTAATTTCCCGCAGGTGGCAATTCTCGGATTTGGGCAGGGGCGTATGCAGCCGGTGGCAATCGAAAGGGATAATGGAAGGCATGACATCGTTCCCCGTTTGATGATGCCGGTTGTCCTCTGCGTCGATCATCGTGTGGTTGACGGTGCGGACTCCATCAGATTCATGAAGGTGCTGATCGGGGCGCTTCAGGATCCCGAGGAGCTTTTGATCTCGATGATTTAGGCAAGTTTTCAAGAACGCTCAAGGAAGGAGCGCCTGTCTGCAAAAAGACGTGTTCCTGCAGCCGGCAGCCTGAACGACATTGCTTGAATGCCTTAATTGCCAAGATGTGCAAAAAAGGAGATCTGCCATGGTGATGGGAGAATTGGAACAGGAAGCAGGACTTTTGATTATCGGTAACGGACCGGGCGGTTATGCCGCTGCTTTCCGGGCGGCCGATCTCGGTCTTGATGTGACCATGGTGGACCCTTTTCCGCAGCCGGGCGGAGTTTGTCTTTTTACGGGATGTATCCCGTCAAAAACACTCCTTTTCCTGTCGGAATTGATTCACGACGCCGCCCGGGCGAAAGATATGGGCGTCAGTTTCGAGGCGCCGCGCATTGATCTTGATTCCATGAGGAAATGGAAAGCGAAGGTGATCAGTACCATGTCCGGAGGTCTCATCAGCCTGAGCAAGCAACGAGGTGTGCAACTGTTGAAGGGACGGGCTCTCTTCGAAGACTCTCGGACAGTGCGTTTGGAAAACTCCGAAGTCCGTCGCGTTCGGTTTAAGCAGGCTATCATTGCCACGGGGTCCGAACCGATCCCCTATCCGGGCGTCCCGTTCAAAAAGGGCGGCCGGATCATGGATTCCACAGGAGCCCTGGCCCTTGCCGATATCCCGAAATCCCTTCTTATTATCGGCGGCGGCTATGTGGGGTTGGAGTTGGGGACAGTCTACAGTGCGTTGGGCAGCAGAGTGACCGTGGTCGAGTTGGCGGAGCTTCTGTTGCCGGGTGTAGACAGAGATCTTGTGGAACCGCTCAAACGGCGCCTTGACGCCCTTTTTGCAGGGATTCATTTGAATACGAAAGTTGCCGGCCTCAAGGAGGTGGACACCGGTGTCGACGTTCTTTTGGAAGGCAATGTGGAAAAGCGCGAACAGCGATTCGACAGGGTCTTGGTGGCCATCGGCCGCAAACCGTCGACCATGGGACTCGGTCTGGAAAAGACCAAGGTCGATATCGACAAAAAAGGTTTCATTCTCGTCGATGAACAACAACGCACCTCAGATCCCGCTATTTTTGCCGTGGGCGATGTGGTCGGCGGTATGATGCTTGCCCACAAAGCTTCGCGGGAGGGGAAAGTGGCGGCAGAGGTGATTGCAGGTCAACCCTCGGGCTTTGATGTTCGGGCAATACCTGCCATTATCTACACCGACCCGCAGATTGCCTGGTGCGGTTTGACGCAGGAGCAAGCTAAAGAGAGGAATATTCCGGTCAGGATACTCAGATTTCCCTGGAAGTTTTCAGGACGAGCCCATACCATGGGAGCGGCCGAAGGGCTGACTAAAATCATAACCTATGCAGAAAGCGGCCGAATTGCAGGTGTCGGCATTGTCGGCCGGGAAACGGAAGGACTTGTGTCGGAGGGCAGCTTGGCAGTTGAAATGGGGGCGCTGGCCGAGGATATGGCCTTGAGTCTCCATCCCCATCCGACACTATCGGAGACCGAAGGCGAAGCGGCTGAGCTCTATCTTGGAAGTTCGACTCATATCTTATCTAAAAAATCTGTATAATATAAAAATATGACGATATCCGGAACTCTTGCTTCCGGTTGTGCTGTATCCACCTCCATCCGCAATTCCGGTAATGAAAATGAAGAAAAAAGCCCATGGTACGTCATCTATTCGAAATCGGATTCTCATTTTTTCGATCCTTGTTACATTGGTTCCGTCTTTTGGTATGGGATGGTTTTTCTATGACATGACGTATAAAGCAATGGCCGAAAAAGCCAGGCAGAGGCTCATGGATTCCTCCGACAAAGTGGAACGCGATATGGACCTTTGGCTGGCTGATCGAGAACACGATCTTCATGTCTTTGCCAATTCATTCGTGCTCATCGACAATCTGACAAAATATATGGATTCAATGGGGAGCGATAGCACAAACTCCAAGGAAGCTTCCTCTGCCTCGTCAATAAAAAAGATTAATGGTTACCTGGACTTTGTCCGGAATAAATTTAGTGACTATAGGAGGCTTGCGGTTTTCGATTTAGACGGGCGGGAAATTGCCGCATCGGAATCCCATGCCGGGGCCGAGCCATTTAGACTGCCGGACGATTGGAAGAATCGAATTGATGCAGCCAAAGCATTTATTGGCGAAATATCCTTCGAACCGGATTCATCCGTGCCCTTGGCGGTCATAGGAATTCCACTCGTCTCCGATCAATCCAACCGAAAGCTCGGCGTGCTCGCGGTTCAGCTCAGCTTGGAGGTGCTTCGTCCATATTTGAAAAACATGCGTTCAGGAACCGAAGCCGGTCCTTGGTCCATCGATCTTGTTCAGAAAGACGGTCGCCCGATTCTCTCCGCAGTCTTTCCCGAAGGTCAAGAGGAAACGCTGCTTTCTCCCGGGCAAAAATTACAGTTGTTTCGCCATCCCCTTCAGCTCAATAATTTTCATAACAAGAAATGGATTGTCGGTTTTGCCGTGGCTTTTAAAGATCTCCCTTGGGGGCTGGTGATATCGGAAAGTTACGATCATGTCTATGCAGACGTCATCCGTCTGCGCGATCAGATCATCCTGACGTCGATACTTTTTACCTTGGTTATCGGGTTGGGCGCGTCCATTGTGGGCAGGCAGGTTATTTTGCCGCTCGATGCACTGACTCGTGGGGTTCTGCGGGTTGCGGAAGGTGATCTGGATGTCACGTTGGAGGTGAAGAGAAACGATGAGTTGGGTATTGTTTCCGGGATGTTCAACGAGATGGTGGTTCGCTTGCGCCAGAACAAACAGGAACTGGAAAAGCTGGCCGTAACTGATGCCTTGACCAAGCTTGCCAATCGTAAACGGATCATGACGGATTTGAACACCCACATCGGAAATTATCGGAGGTATGGCAATGAATTTTCCGTACTTATGATAGATATCGATCATTTTAAGGTGATCAACGATACCCATGGGCACCTGGTGGGAGATGCCATTCTTGTTCAGGTGGCGCAGATTTTCAGCAACATCCTGAGAACCATGGATGTTGCGGGCCGTTATGGCGGAGAAGAGTTCCTTGTCATTCTGGGGCAGACGGATATCCGCAATGCCATGTCGACGGCGGAAAGGATTCGACGCGCAATAGAGAACCACACTTTTTCCTATCAGGAAGCCGAACTCCATATCACCATCAGCGTAGGCGTGACGGCAATCGGGGGGCTGGAGGAGACCGACAACAGCCTGATTGCAAGGGCCGACAACGCCCTTTATGAAGCCAAGGCCGGAGGGCGGAATCGCGTGGTTGTCAATGATAATAAATCAATGGTTGGAGAAAAGTCGGCAGCAGGATAACCGGTGGATGTAAAGAGGGTTTTAAGGTTGTTTCACGACTTCCGGGGTGGCGAGTAAAGAATAGTGAACCCAGCCGGACGGCCCGTCTTTGACGGTTATCTGTATCCAATGTCCCCGGTAGCCTTTTGCTGTCACCTCTGCACCCTTTTTGAGTACAGATATAACTTTGGCGTCCATTCCCGGATGTTCGCGCAAATTGCTCATCTTCGTAACCTGCATGATTAATGGAAAGACAAAGTGGTTGAGTGACGCATTCGTCGGCCCGGAATCAGTTTCCGCCTTCATCTGTATTGTTTGAACCTGTTCCAAAGCCTGTGCGGCAAGGTAACACGCCTTGGTATAGTTGCCCTTGTCAAGTTCGTTTTTACTTTCGGACATGAGTTGATCGGACTCGTCGAAAGATTGCTTTGGGTCTGCATTCAGGGCCTTTTCTTTGGCCGTGTTGATCAAGGTTTCTGTTTCGGCTAATATCGACACGGCTTCAGCTTTATTTTTTGGGAAGCGTATTTTGGTTCTGCTTCTCACAATCTCTTTGCCAAGACCTTTTTGTATCACTTTGAGCTTTTTGATTTCGGCATTTTTCTCCAGAAGTTGCATCTTCAAGTTAGCGTTCAACGTCTTTCTGGTGTTTATCTCCGTTTCAAGCTGCGTGTTTTCCTGTTGCAGTTGTTTGTTTTTTGCAAGGACCAAAGCGTTCTTATCGGCCTCTCCGTTCAATGGGCATCCTGAGATGAGAGGTGTTAAGATGGTTAGGACAATAAAGGAGCAGATGGTCGTGCGTGAGCAATTCATAAAAAAAAGAGGTGAGATTTCATATGGTGTCTTTGTAATGCGTTATGATGATTGAGGCCAACTCTATTATGCAGCGGTTTTTGCAAACCCGCAAGTCTATCCGTAAAAAGAATCAGATGAAGTCCCGTTCCGTAACCTTTCCTTTGGCTGTGCAGCATGGGCAGGCGCGAATATAACGGTTGTCAAGTTGTCCTTCTGCAGCTAGATTGGACAAGTGTCTGGTTGGGGGGACAACTCGAGAAGTAACTGCCGTCTTTTTTTCACTTGCTGAAGGTCACTTTGAAAAATTGCCTATTCGTTCAGTCTCTTCGTTATGCTCAAGATTTTATCCTTGGAATATCAATTATATGTCTACGGAAAATTTTTCCATGCCGTGATCTTGAACGAAATTTCAAATTTTTCAAGTTACCCTGAAATGATTCGGATACTGATGAAATGAGTATCTTGCGCTCTCTTCGGATTCGTCATAAACTTCTTCTGAGCTACTCCTTTGTCTTTATTCTCTCCATGTCTCTTGGTTTTGCTTTAATTTACTCCATTGTCCGGAAGAGTATCGAAGCCAACATCGAAAGTGAGCTGAAAAACACCACGACGACCATCCTGAATTTGGTCAAGACCTCGGCTGCGGTTTCCATTAAAAATTATCTTCGCGCAATCGCCGAAAAAAATATCGAAATTGCAAAGTTCTATTATACCCAATACGAAAAAGGGGCCCTTTCGGAAAAAGAAGCCAGGACCTTGGCGGCCAAGGTGCTACTGAGTCAGACCATCGGGGAGTCGGGATATATTTATTGCCTGAACAGCAAAGGCGATGTTGTCGTCCATCCCCAGGGCGCGCTTATGCATGTGAACGTGGCTCAGTATGGTTTTGTCAAGGAGATGCTCAGAAGAAAAAAAGGGTATATGGAGTACGACTGGCAAAATCCGGGGGAGAGCAGAGCACGGCCAAAGGCATTGTACATGCTTTATTTTGCTCGGTGGGACTGGATCATCGCGGTTTCTTCTTATCGCAAGGAGTTTAAAGGGTTGGTCAGGGTTGAGGATTTCGAAAAAAGCATCCTGTCCCTGCGCTTCGGTGAAACGGGGTACTCGTTCGTACTTGACGGAAAGGGCAATGCTGTGATTCATCCGAAACTGCAAGGCATCAACCTGTTGAACCAGAACATCTACCCCACGCATTTTTTTAAAGAGATGTTGAGGCAAAAGACCGGGGAGCTCGTCTATTCATGGAAAAATCCGGGGGAAGACAAGCCGAGACTCAAATTCTGCATCTTTAATTATATCCCGGAATATGATTGGATCGTAGGTTCTTCGAGTTACCAGGAAGAGTTTTTCAGGCCGCTTGCGGCCATCAACAAACTCTTTGCAATCATCTTTGCCGTGACGCTTTTGCTGGTTTTGGTCCTGACCTATAAAATTAGCAACTCAATCACGCTTCCGTTGCAAAAATTGAGACAACATTTCGAGAAAGCCGGCTTTGGGGATTTCTCTTTAAGAGCAGTAGACCCAACCAGTGATGAGATAGGGCTTCTCACCCAGTATTTCAACCGTTTTATGGGACAGCTTTCTGAGTACAGCGATAACTTAAAAAAACAGATCAAGGTACGCCAAGAGGTGGAAAATACCCTGCGGGAGAGTGAGGAGAGGTACCGATCCGTCATGGAGGCTGCCGCCGATCCGATCATTATTTATGATATCGAGGGCAGAACCGTATATTTCAATCCCGCCTTCAGCCGGGTTTTCGGATGGACGCTTGCGGAATGCCTAGGACAAAAAATGGATCATTTCGTACCGGAGGAGAACTGGGACGAGACCCATAGGATGATCGATACAGTTCTCTCCGGAGAGATGGTCCCTGCAACGGAGACGAAACGCTACACCAAGAACGGAAATATCCTCAATGTCAGCATAAGCGGAGCCGTATATCGGGATCGTAACGGGCAACTTGCCGGAAGCATTATCATTTTGAGAGATATTACCGAAAACAAGCGTCTGACTAAGCAACTGATGGATATCGGTGACCAGATTCGGCAGACCATCGGCCAGGACCTGCATGACGATCTCTGTCCGCATTTGATCGGCATTGCGGGGTTGACCAAGGTTTTGGAGCAAAACCTGGAGACCATATCAAAACCAAACAGCGAGTTGGCGGGAAGGATTGAAAATTTGCTTGAAGAGGCAACCGACAAAGCTCGGGGACTGGCACGCGGCCTGTGCCCAGTCCATCTGGTCTCACACGGTCTGCAATCGGCACTCAAGGAAATCGCAGTCAATACGGAGCAGAACTCCGGCATTGTCTGCAGTTTCAGTGGAGATGAAAGGGTTAATTTCGAAGACAATGCGGTGGCGACACACCTTTATTATATTGCTCAGGAGGCCGTTAATAACGCTGTAAAACATTCCGGAGCCCATCATATTAATTTGTCATTATCACGCAAAGACGGGTATATTCATCTTTTCATCACAGATGACGGACGTGGAATCGCCACGGAGGGCAGGTCCGGCGGAATCGGCATGCTGATCATGAAATATAGAGCCGGCGTCATCGGTGCTTTCATGGAGATCAAGATTGAAAACGGATGCGGATCGACGATACATATTTTCCGCAAAGAGTAGCAAAAATCGACCGGTTGAAGGTTTGTCTGTAAATATTTCGCATACATCTTGGGAACGAGCAGAGCGGAGCAAGAGATGAAGAAAGGGGCAGGGTACAAGGTTTTGCTCGTCGATGATCATCCGGTATTTTGTCTCGGGATGAGCGAGTTGATCAATAAAGAGAGCGATTTGTTTGTCTGCGGCAGTGTCGAGAGTGCACAAAAGACCTGCGAATCGATCGAAAAACTTGGCCCGGATCTTGTCATAGTCGACATCTCCCTGAAAGACGGTAACGGTATCGATCTTGTCGAGAAAATCAGAAATTGTTTTCCTGGACTGCCGGTGCTTGTGCTGTCCATGTATGATGAATCGCTTTATGCCGAGCGGGCTCTGATTGCCGGTGCCCGTGGTTATATCATGAAGCAGGAGGCGGTGGCTTCAGTGGTTAAAGCCATCAGAAAAGTCTTAGCCGGTGAAGTCTATGCCAGCGCGGCGGTAAAGGACAAGGTATTTCAACGTCTGACGTCCTCGCAGGTCTCAGTTGGGAAGTCCCCGTTGGATGTTTTGACCAATCGGGAGCTGGAAGTCTTCCGGCTTATCGGCGAAGGCCTGTCAACCAAGGAAATTGCCGAAAGGTTACATCTCAGCATCAAAACCATCGGGACCTATAGAGAAAATATCAAGGAAAAATTAAATCTAAAGCATTTCACAGAGCTTGTTAAATTTGCGGTTCATTGGTCTGAGAAGATTCAGAAATAACGCTTCTTCGTCATAACAAACAAAAATGGGAAAAAGCAACTATTGCTGCGTTTGATCTGTATCGCCCAGGCTCCGGCGAAGGAGGAAATAACCGAGGATGCCGGAGACGAATGAGCCGAGGATGATGCCCATTCGTTCGTCAAAGACCGTTTGCTTTGCGGTTTGATCAAAGGCCAGTGATCCGATGAACAGGCTCATAGTGAAACCGATTCCGCAGAGCACGGCCATGCCCCAGAGAGACCCCCAAGTTGTTCCTTCCGGCAAATCTGAGACTTTGGTGCGAATAGCAAGCCAGATGAAGGCAAAAACTCCGACCTGCTTGCCTATGAAGAGTCCTAAAGCGATGCCGATCGGGACGCCGTGGAAAAGAGAATCGGCGGTGGCATTGACTACATTGATGCCGCTGTTGCAGAAAGCGAAAAGCGGCAGGATAAAAAATGCGATAACCGGTTGAAGGTCGTGTTCTATCTGCACAAGCGGCGAGTGTTCCGGGTCCTTTCGGGATCGCAGAGGAATGAACATGGCGAGAATGACCCCTGCCAGGGTCGCGTGTACGCCGGATTTAAGCAGCGCAACCCACATGATCGAGCCTATGAAAACATACATGGAAATTGCTTCCTGGCCTTTTTTGTTCATAAGAAAAAGTATACCTATGCATAAGGCAGCTATGGCCAGGGAGAGCAGGGAGATCGAGGTGGTATAGAAAACGGCGATGATGACAATCGCGCCGATATCATCGAAAATGGCAAGTGACGTCAGCAGCACTTTCAGACTTGACGGAACTCGTGGCCCAAGCAAAGAAAGGATGCCCAATGCGAAGGCGATATCCGTGGCCGTAGGAATTGCCCAGCCGTTCATTGCCGCGGTGTCGCCTTCGTTAACCGCGATATAGATAATGGCCGGCACAACCATGCCGCCCAAGGCGCCAAGTGCCGGAAGAGCCAGTTTACTCCGATCGGAGAATTCTCCCACAAGCAGTTCGCGTTTCAATTCCAGGCCAACCAGGAAAAAGAACGCACTCATTAGACCGTCATTGACCCAGAGCAACAGTGGCTTGGCTATCTCCAGGGGGCCGATGCGAATTTCAACCGGAGTTGAAATAAAGAGGTCGTAGATGCTGCGTAAGGGCGAATTGGCAAGGCCCATGGCCAGTATCGCTGCTGCCACGAGAAAAATACCGCCTGCGCTTTCAGATTCAATGAACTTGTTAAAACTTGTGGTTAAAAACTTGTTCATGA
>JBJKQT010000105.1:0-4138 GCA_046705065.1 Desulfocapsaceae bacterium | reverse complement strand
CCGATTCCTCTTTATAGAACATCGGCTTGATGAAACTCACCTGGTTATCGAATTTGTCTTCACTATACCGGCAGTAGCGCTGACTCTCCTGCAGGAAGGAGCACGGCCGGTGCCTGACAATTTCATGCGTCACAGCCCTGTTGACATTGAATTTTACTCCAACATACCGATGCCTCAACAGCAGGTCTGAGGGAAATTGCTCAACTTCATCCAAAGGAACCTTTTTCACATCAAGAACTTTCTCCGGATGCCAATCCTTGCCTGCATTCCAAACGCCTTCAAAAAGATAGGGATGACGCCGGCCGAGAAAAGAAGTGATTGATGCGATGATTTCATTTTCAGGGCAACGTATATAAAGTTCGCGGAAGGCTCGTACAGATCCGGTAATCAGCAGCCCTCCCTCTCGTTTATCAATAATCAGGAATTTCGGCAGACAACCCAAAAGATCTACGATCTGAGCTGGATTGCAATCAACCCGCAGAGTCACAACGGCCATCTCCAAAACGGAATTGTGGCCATGGGCTGCAATTTTCGTCACAAAAGGTAAGGCGGAAGCCTCTGTAATCAGATCTTCACTCTTGTAACAAATGCGGCCGCAGGCTTCGAGGCGTATGGCCAGACTTTTCCGGTCAAGGTCGTCTTGAATCTGAAAACTCGGATCAATGATTTTCATGTGGTATCACCCGTTCCAAAATGGAGACAATTCTCTCAAATTAGCGATGATCGAAGGGACTTTTTCAAGAACAAAATCCACCTCGGCCTCTGTATTATAAACGCTTAATGAAAAGCGAATGGAACCGTGAGCGGCAGTAAACGGAACCCCCATTGCCCTCAAAACATGGGAAGGTTCCAGGGAACCGGAAGTACAGGCAGACCCGGACGAAGCGCAAATATTGTATCGATTCAAGTGCAACAGGATGGCCTCTCCCTCAACGAATTCAAAGCTGATATTGGCGGTATTGGGCAGGCGATTGGTTTTATGGCCGTTCAACATCGAGCTCGGCACGGTGGAAAGCAGACCGTGCTCCAATTTATCTCGTAAGGCTCGCACTTTAGAGTTTTCTTCTTCCATATTCCGGGCTGCAAGTTCGCAGGCTTTTCCGAGACCGATGATGGAGGCAACGTTCTCAGTGCCGCCCCGGCGCCCCCTCTCCTGGTGACCGCCGGCCAAAAAAGGTACGAAAGGCGTGCCCCGGCGAACATAGAGCACACCGACTCCCTTGGGAGAATGCAGCTTATGCCCGGACAATGAAAGAAAGTCGACATCGAGATTTTTCAGGTTGATGGGTATTTTTCCCACGGCCTGAACGGCATCTGTATGAAAAAGAATACCTTGCTTTTTGGCGATGGCGGCCATTTCCTCAATGGGAAAAATCACCCCCGTTTCATTGTTGGCCCACATGACGCTGACGATGGCAGTATCGTCGTCTAAAGCGGCTCTGTATTCATCGAGATCGAGGGTGCCGTCGGCAGAAACCTTCAATCTTGTCACGCGATATCTATGCCCCGCCAATTTGTCGAGATTATCGCAAAGATTCTTGATGGCCGGATGTTCAACGCGAGTGGTTACAATATGCCTTTTTTCCGGAGACGCTTGAAGCGCTGAGAGGACAGCCGTGGAATCACTCTCCGTCCCGCAGCTGGTAAAAGTGATTTCTTCAGGTTCAGCGCCGAGAAGATCGGCTACTTTTTCTCTGGCCTTGGCAACTTCCCTGCCGACTTGTCCCCCAAAGTTGTGCATACTTGATGGATTACCATAAAGATCGGTAAGATACGGCATCATGGCATCAAGCACCTCCGGAGCTATCCGGGTGGTTGCATTATTATCCATGTAGATGACTTGATCGGTTGTACTTTTCATGAGTTTGCATCCTCCACGATCAACGTATCAAGGACCAGCTCACGCAGCTTTTTCTCTACATATTGTTTCAGTGTTGTCTCCGATTTGGCACAGCTGGTACATGCTCCCCGCAATGAAACCTTCACGAAATCACCGTCCACATCGATGAGCTCGATGTCTCCGCCATCCTTACGCAAGCCGGGTTTTATTTCCCTCTCCAGAACCTCCTCAATCTTTTTAATCTTCTGCAGAGTCGTCATCTTTTCGGTTTTTTTGGCAAGTGTTTTGAGTTCAAAAAGCTCTCCTGCCGTCGCCTTCAGGATATTGCGTATTTTGTCTTCACACTTACCGCAGCCGCCACCCGCTTTAGTGAAGTTGGTGATCTCTTCGACGGAACGCAGGTTCGATTCTTTAATGGCCCTGATGATCTCCAGATCAGTTACCCCGAAGCATTCACAGACGATTTCTCCTTCCGCCATGGGCAAAGCCGTGCCGCGATAATCGGCAATTGCAGCTTCAAGAGCCTCCCTTCCCATGACCGAGCAATGCATTTTTTCCTTCGGCAAACCACCCAGAAAATCGGCAATGTCCTGATTTGTTATCTTTGCAGCCTCATCAATATGCATTCCCTTGATCATCTCAGTTAAAGCCGAAGACGAGGCAATGGCACTGGCACAACCGAACGTTTTGAATTTTGCATCGACTATTCGGTCATTTTCATCGACCTTGAGTGTCAATTTCAACGCATCGCCGCAGGCAAGCGAACCGACATCCCCTACTCCGCTCGGGTTGTCAATCTCCCCCACATTTCTTGGATGAAGAAAATGCTCCTGAACCAATTCCGTATATTCCCACATAGACTACTCCCCAAAATTAATTAATGGCATATATGATAAAAGTACTGGGTAACACTTATTAAATACTCATTTTTTTCGTTTCCCGGCCAAGTAAAAAAAACACATCGGCCGATCCAGCCCGGCAATAGTTGAAAGTAATACGTGTTACCCAAAATGCAACCGGGAATTTTCCCATGCAAATGCGAACCGGCCACGGCATTTCATGTTGTATTTCATGACCATTTTACACCTGCATCTTGCTTTTGTTTTATAAAAGCCCAACTTCCGCAAGCATGTTTTTTGCGGCATCCACAAGGCTCGATGTTCCAGTTCTGGTTCTGGACTCCACATAGAACCGGACCTTCGGTTCGGTTCCCGATGGCCTGATCATCAACCAGGAACCGTCTTCAAAAATCATTTTCCGGCCGTCAATGTCGATGACCTCGCGGATAATCATATTGGTGTCTCCCACCGAAACCCCGGCGCCGGCGGTGTATTTCTCCAATCCGGCAAGGGCTCTTTTCAATTCATCGCCTTGAAGACTTACCCGGATACCATCCCTATCCGGGTAATAGGCACCGAACGTGTTTTCGAGATCAGTCAGATATTCTCCAAGGTTGATATTCATGGTGGTGATCATGTCAAGAGCCAGCAATAAACCGATATATGCATCCTTTTCCGGGGTATGGCCTATGACCGAGATACCATCCGACTCCTCAAAACAAATCAATGCCTTCCCGATTACCGGTTTAAATTCTTTAAAACCCACGCGAGGCTCATACACCTCCTCTTGGAAGGCCTCTGCCAGAGCATTGGCCATGTTGGAAGTGGCGACGGTTTTGGCGACCATACCTTTTTTCTTCTTTACCTCGTGAAGGAAATGATAGCTCATCGCCCCGAATTGGTTCATGCTTATCTCGTTTGAACCATCTGTAAACCGTATCCGGTCGCCATCCGGATCTATTATGGCGCCGAGTTTCAGTCTCTCGGGTCTTTTTTTCAATATTTCCACGACACCCTGCATATTAACTGATGAAGGCTCCGGCGCGACTCCTCCAAACGTCACATCATCATTGGAACGCAAATGTATCAGTCGAGACGATCTCGTCTTTTTGAACAGATCAGCGATATGCAATCTGCTGGCGCCATGTACCGAATCGACAACAACAACAACGTCCTTATTTTTTTCGAACCGGTCCATAACCGAATCGTACTCGATTCCATGTTTCCCTACGTTTTTACGAACCACGGACTTCCAGCTCAAAAGAGCATCGAAACACTTGATATCATGTCTATCTCCGGGAAGAGGCAAAGAGGTATTTGCCGCAGCGTATAGCGATTCTCCACGGTCTATGATTTTTCTTGCCGAGTCGGTTATCCGACGAGTGAGTTCGGACGCAGCCGGTCCCGCATCGGCTGCATTGAACTTATAGCCGCCGTATTCCAAAGGGTTATGGGACGG
>JBJKQT010000104.1:0-18115 GCA_046705065.1 Desulfocapsaceae bacterium | reverse complement strand
TGGAGAGAGAGCGATTTACAAAACGATGAGTGGTGGTGAAAAAAACTTCCCTGATGATATCCTGAATCCTCACTCGATATCGGGAAGTTGTATGCAGAAGGCTGTGGCCATAGGAACCGCCGGCGGTTGTTCTATTCACTGGCCTATCTTTGATATGGTGTTGGATTTGTGATGGGATCAACCAAACCGACTCCTTTTTCTGCCGGTAGAGTAGAACAGTATGAGTCTTAAGAGGCGAAAGTCATCATATTCAATCCTGATGAGTTTTCATCAGGCAAACACAAGGAGGTGGACACAAAAAGGGTCAACTATGACCGGATGGTCATAAAGCGCGCGAGCTTTTCGCATCACCCATGTTTTGTTTACTTGAGGAACAAAAAAAAGTTGTGATTTTATTGTGATAACTCAAAAAAACAAATGAGGTGTGATCATGGCTATTCAAGAGATGGTGTATGGTTTTTTCATTCCTAGTGTTACTCTGATCGGCATCGGTGCTTCAAAACAGATCCCTGAGAAAATCAAGGCATTAGGAGGGAGTAAGCCTTTAATCGTTACGGACAAAGGCATTACGGCATCGGGGATTACCAAAACAATCACCGACCTGCTGGATGCGGCGAAAATGAAATACCATGTCTACGACGAAACAATCCCCAATCCCACGGACAAGAATGTTCACGACGGAGTCGAGATTTACAAATCACAAAAATGCGACTCCCTGATTTCACTCGGCGGTGGAAGTTCCCACGACTGCGGTAAGGGTATCGGCCTCGTAGTCGCCAACGGCGGTAAAATCCATGATTTTGAAGGTGTGGATAAATCCACGAATCCCATGCCGCCTTACCTGGCCGTTAATACCACTGCCGGAACTGCATCGGAAATGACCAGGTTCTGTATTATTACGGATACATCACGCAAAGTGAAAATGGCAATTGTCGACTGGCGCGTCACGCCGGGCATTGCCATCGATGATCCTCTGCTGATGGTCGGAATGCCTCCCGGATTGACGGCTGCCACCGGTATGGACGCTTTGACGCATGCGGTCGAAGCCTATGTTTCGACGATTGCGACGCCAATGACCGACGCATGTGCCCAGAAGGCTATCGAGTTGATCGCTAAATACCTGCGTAAGGCCGTGGCCAACGGTGAAGATCTCGAGGCCCGCGACGGTATGTGCTACGCCCAGTTCCTGGCAGGCATGGCATTCAACAATGCTAGTTTGGGCCATGTCCATGCCATGGCGCATCAATTGGGTGGGTTCTATGATCTCCCCCACGGGGAATGCAATGCAATACTGCTGCCTCATGTGCAGCGGGCCAATCTCAATGCCAAGCTGGAAAGGTATGTCGATATGGCAAGGTTTCTCGGCGAAAATGTCGACGGTCTTTCCGCGCGGGATGGCGCCGAAATGTGTCTGGAGGCCATACAGCAGTTGTCTGCCGACATTGGCATTCCATCCGGGTTGGTTGAACTTGGAAAACGGTATGGCAAGGAGGTTAAAAAGGAAGATATTGCCATTATGACCGGTAACGCTCAAAAAGATGCCTGCGGTTTGACAAATCCCCGCAAGTTGAGGGATGCAGATGTCGCAGCTATTTATGAAGCGGCGTTGTAATTAACATTCCGAGCACCTGATGGCTTCTCCCGTCAGGTGCTCTTCCTTAAAATTTCATGAGGAGGTGAACTCTCATGGACGTTCCCCCAAAAACAAAAACACAATGGGCTGATATTGTGACGGGAAAAAAGACCTATGAGTTAAAATTTCTGGCGGCGAAAATTCTTCTCGGACGCTTGGTACGATCCATCGGTTCGAATTCGTCACCGGCAAATATTCGTGATGGTGTCGATCAACTCCACGCCCTCTTCGAAAAAAACAGTGCCAGTCCGTCTGTCCAAACCGATCTTAAAACCATCTTCGGATAAGGAGGCATTATGCAACAGGATATCCTGACTTCAGCCGAAGTCGCACAGCGCATTTCTGCAGGGCAGACGCTTCTGCTTGCCGGTGAGGAAAAACTTCTCTCACAGTTGCCGAAGGGGAAGTGGATAGGTGGCACTATTCCGTATTTCATCACCCCGCAGCAAGGGGGGATGGTTTCCCAGGACAAAATTTTCGCGACCGATATATCGGCGATGGCTGCAGCGGTCCAAATCAAGTCCTACGACCAGAATCAACTGGGGCAGGTATACTCCGAAGGAGGAGACAGCGGCTTCAGTTTCATAATCATCCCGGCTCTGAGCAATGTTCACAGTACTTTTGCCATAAATGCTCCGAATTATAAAGATTTCGGTGCAAGGCCGCTGATCGGCTGGATTTCCGGCGTTCATCTCGATGAACTGGGCAAAAGCGTCCCTAAGGTTTTCAATGGCCAGACGGGCGATGTGATCGAGCAGAAGGCCATTGTCATGCATGTAAGCTTGCCGTCGGGGAAAACCGTCGATGTGGGTATTGTAAATATTTTTGAACAGAGTTCCGGCGATACGCTAACCTTTCCGGCAGACGGGTTTTCCTGCACGGATGTCACCGTAAACGGTGTAAAAGAAAATTTCGTCGATTATATTGAGAAAAATAAGTTGGATACCAAGCTTCCCTTGGTTGCCGACTATTACGGAGCTTTGATCAATATCAGTTTCCAAAGCGTGGATAAAGACGGTGGCGAGGTAAAATTTTATGCTCCTGTTTTCAGTGGCGTGCGGTATAAACATGCCAAGGCAGTAACCGACTATGCTTCCGCTTTCACCGACCAGCTGAAAAAAATCGGCTTGCCTGAGGCGAGTGTCGTCTTTTCGTGTAATTGCATTTTAAATTACCTCTATTCCGGTCTGGAAGGAAAACACACCACTCCGTTTGTCGGGCCGATCACCTTTGGTGAAATCGCGTATCAGCTTTTGAATCAGACTCTGGTCTATTTGCAGATGGTTGATGCCTGATCACTTTAACCCGCATTTACCTCATCAGTCCATGCGGGTTAGAGTCTCTTGCAAATGGTCTTCTCGGAGTCTCACCGGCTCACTTCCCGATGCAAATCCTTCGTTATGTTTGAAATTTTATCCTCGGAATATTTGCATACGTCTGCGGTGATAATTTGTCAGCGAAACAACGAGTCAGCTGAGAATGGCACTTTCAGATGGACAGTTGTTGTGTAAATTTACGCAATAGGTTGTCAGGTATCATATGATTGTTTGTTTTTGTCCCTACATATTCACTTCTATTTGCGTCTGCCCGTCGTCAATCCTTGTTTGTGTAACCTATTTGAATAATAAAGATATTTTTAAGTATATTCGGGATGACCCATATCTTTGCCTCATTCTCGGAGAGGAGGGGTTTGAGGAAAATAAAAAAATGATTATTATTCTCGTTAAGGAATTGGGGTGAAAAAGGGAGACGGAATTCAAGATACACGCCCCTTCCCTTATGTTTGACCTTAAAAAGCGATGATTCACGGAGAGGCAGAAGAGGTATTCCCGTGGCAACCCGAGAGGGAATCGAATCGAGAGGTAGCCGAATATGCGCATAGGTATTCCCAAAGAGATTCATAATGGAGAGAGACGGGTGGCAACCACTCCGGAAGTGGCCGGCACCCTCATACATCTTGGATATGATGTTGCGGTTCAATCCGGGGCGGGCGAAGAGTCGAAATTCACGGATGAAGCATATCGTGAAGCAGGTGTTGAGATTATAAAAGATATCCAAGATCTGTATCGTCAATCCGATATAATTTTAAAAGTCCGGTCGCCCGAGGTTCATCCTGAACTTCAAATGGAAGAAAAAGATTTGTTTCGACCGGGCCAGGTTCTTATCGGTTTTATTCAGCCGGGTCAAAATCAGGATGTATTGGAAGCTCTTGCAGATAAAGAGATCACCGTTCTGGCGATGGATTCCATCCCACGGGTTTCCCGGGCCCAGAAAATGGACGCCTTAAGCTCCATGGCCAATATCGGCGGTTACAGGGCGGTCATTGAAGCCGCTCAGCATTTCGGCCGGTGTTTTACAGGGCAGATAACCGCGGCAGGAAAGATTCCTCCGGCAAAGGTTATGATTATCGGTGCCGGTGTTGCCGGTCTTTCGGCAATAGGGACGGCCAAAAGCATGGGGGCAGTTGTCCGGGCTTTTGACACCCGGCCTGAGGTCAAGGAACAGGTTGAAAGTATGGATGCCGAATTTCTTGAACTTGATTTTGCAGGAGAAGACGGTGCAGGCGAGGGCGGATACGCCAAGGTAATGAGCGAGGAGTTTATCAAAGCCGAAATGGATTTGTTTGCCAAACAGGCAAAAGAAGTGGATATTATCATCACCACGGCCCTGATCCCCGGCAAGCCGGCCCCCGAATTGATTACCGAAGATATGGTCAAGAGCATGAAAGAAGGCAGTGTCATTGTGGATATGGCCGCGGAAATGGGTGGGAACTGCAAATTGACCGAAGCCGATAAGGTAACCGTGAAACATGGCGTTACGATTATCGGATATACCGATCTGCCATCCCGCCTTGCCACGCAATCAAGTCAACTGTATGCAACAAACCTCCGCCATTTGCTGACTGACTTGACCCCGGAGAAGAACGGGAAACTCGTCATCAACATGGAAGATGAAGTCATTCGCGGGGCAACCGTGATCAAAGATGGGCAAATTACCTGGCCGCCTCCTCCGCCCAAACTTTCCCTTGCCCCGAAGCAGGAACCGTCCCCGACTGTGGAGACGGTAAAAAACAAAAAAAATGGCAGTCCCTTGTGGCACCTTGTGCCGTTTATTATGGGCGGCCTAGCCTTGCTGGGATTGGGGCGAGTCGCTCCTCCCTCCTTCATGTCCCATTTTACCGTATTCGTTCTCGCTTGCTTTGTCGGGTATATGGTTATCTGGGATGTGAAACCTTCCCTTCATACACCACTTTTGAGCGTAACCAATGCAATCAGCAGCATCATCATTATCGGCGCATTGCTGCAGATTTCATCGGACAGGTCGCTTATCAAGCTTTTTGCCGGAATCGCCATCATGATAACCAGCATTAATATATTCGGTGGCTTCTCGGTCACTCATCGTATGCTCGCAATGTTTAAGAAATAAGAGGACGCTCATGCCACAGGGATACGTAAACATATCGTATATAGGCGCTAGTATACTCTGTATCCTCGCCCTTGGCGGTCTTAGCCAGCCGGCGACGTCCAAGCGGGGGAATATCTATGGCATCATCGGCATGCTGATCGCCCTTGCCGCCACAATATCCGGAACCGTAACCGAAAATTATTTTATTTTATTCGGAGGCATCATCATAGGCGGCTCCATCGGCCTTGCCGTTGCCAAAAAAGTTGCCATGACCCAGATGCCGGAGTTGGTGGCCATTCTTCACAGTTTGGTTGGGCTGGCGGCTGTGCTGGTGGGCTTTGCCAATTTCATGGCTCATGATACGGCACTTGCCGGAGCGGCAAAAACCATCCACAATGTGGAAACTTTTGTCGGCATATTCATCGGTGCCGTTACATTTTCGGGGTCGGTAATCGCCTTCTTAAAACTCAGTGCCAAGATCAGCGGCCGGCCCTTGCTGCTCCCGGCCCGTCACTGGCTCAATCTCTTCCTTCTGCTCGGGGTGATCCTGCTCGGGTGGAAATTCATAGCGCAATCAGCTATGGGAGGAGGTGCCGTTCCGCTTTTATTAATGACCGTCGTCGCACTGATTCTCGGTGTGCATATGGTTATGGCCATAGGTGGTGCCGATATGCCGGTGGTCATTTCCATGCTTAACAGCTACTCAGGATGGGCCGCCGCGGCAACCGGATTTATGTTGAGCAACGATTTGCTCATCGTGGTCGGTGCGTTGGTCGGCAGCAGCGGAGCGATTCTCAGCTACATCATGTGCCGCGCCATGAACCGTAAGTTTCTCTCGGTGATTGCCGGCGGTTTCGGGACGTCTGAAGGAACCAGCGGAGCAGCAGCTAGCGGAGAGGCACAGGAAATCGTCCCCATCGAGGCCGCGGAAGCTGCTGATGTCCTGCGAAATGCCAAAGTAGTCATGATCATTCCCGGCTACGGAATGGCCGTCGCCCAGGCTCAGCATGTTGTATATGAAATTACACGGAAGTTGAAGGAAAAGGGGGTAAATGTGCGTTTCGGTATCCACCCTGTGGCGGGACGTATGCCCGGGCATATGAACGTACTTCTGGCTGAGGCAAAGGTCCCCTATGATATTGTCTTTGAGTTGGATGAGATCAATGACGATTTCTCCAACGTCGATGTTTCTGTGGTCATCGGTGCCAACGATATCGTCAATCCGGCGGCCAAAGAGGTTCCGGACAGTCCCATCGCCGGAATGCCTGTACTTGAATGCTGGGAAGGAAAATTGACCATTGTCCTGAAGCGATCCATGGCCACCGGGTATGCCGGCGTCGCCAATCCTCTTTTTTCCAAAGAAAATACCCGGATGCTTTTCGGCGATGCCCGTGAGAGCCTGGACGCGGTCTTAAAGAGCCTGCAGTAAGAAAAAATACTGCACGGCGATTTCGAAACGTTAAGAGCCGTGTCGATGGAAAAAATGCACACGCTTCGTTACATGGGATTGTTCCCCGCGTTTTGCTCCAAGCGTTTTAGATAATTTTTCATGAAATGATCCTCGATTTCGTCGGGTATGAACTTATCCTTGATGAGGTTCTTTGCGGTTTCGTCGAGTTTTTCCCTCATGGCGTCCCAGAATGCTTCATCGGTATGGATATTTCCTTTACTGTCGAAATGAATCAGGTTGCCCGAGTGCATGTAAAGCGGCGGCAGCGGTACATGAGGGACGATATCGTGGTGGTTGACGAAACGGTACGTTTGAGGCTTCATTTCCCCGTCAAACCAATCGGCAAATGTGCGGGTACCGGTTCGTGGCTGGCCGAAGGTATAAAGCCCTTTGATCGATTCCACCATTTCGTCTTTTAAAAGTTTCGCCGCAGCCAGATTTGCAAGAGCTGCGCCAAGGCTGTGCCCCGTGAACCAGATCGGTTGTTTGTGTTGCCTCGTGGATTGCAGAGTTGAAACCAGATCGGCCCAGATACTCATCAACGCGTCGTAAAAGCCTCTATGTACTTCACCGACAGGTCCGGAGGTGAGGATGGCATCAAGGTCGGTGAGCCAGTCGACCAATTTGTTCGGTTCGGTACCCCGCAGGGACACCACCACCATCTCCGAATTTCCGGCAACGTATCCTTGGGTATCAGTGGTCGGATTGGCGATTTGTGTAACCTTGAAATCCTGAAGTGCTTGACTCACCGAAATTTCGTTTTCATAGGCCAAAGCGGCAGCTTTTCCCAGCCAAAGAGCGTTTTGCGGTTCGTACGATCCGGCGGAAGGATTGAAATTTTTCATGATATCACCTTTGGAAGTCTTTTCCTGATCAGGAAAAGACGGTGAGTAAGTTATTTGTTTAGTCGGCGTGCCTTGCAGCCTGGATTTAAAAACAACAATTCCTGAAATATTCACAAGGGGGTTTTTCTGTTGTTCGATAAACGCCAATTAAACCGTCCTTGTTAGCAAAAAATAATGCAGAATAACCGGGAACCCAACTTTCAATCGGTGATAAAGACATGGTTATTCATAGCCGGTAAAGTTTCTTTCATAACAGGGTAGACAATGTGGGAAATTTCCATGAGATTTTTGGTCAGACAATCGTCGGCAAGTCCGCAGTGTGAGCAATCGGGGCATTCCGGCAAACGTACATGTTGGAAGATATCTTCAGGCCTGACCATATCATCGCAAACGTGTTCAATCGTTTCCGTTGCTCCGAATTCGGTTTCCAGACCCCGGCGGGTTTCATCAATCGAATATCCCGATGCCCTGCTGGACAAGTACTTTTCCATGATCTGATAATACTCGATGTCGTCGGGCCTTCCCTTCCGGAAAACATGAAAAGATTCGGCAGCTTCGGTGATTCTGCCCAATTTAAACCATAGTTGGGTAAGAAGGAAAGCGATGTTCATCTGGGACCAGGGGCAGTCTTCTTTCAGCTTGATGTTCAGAAGATCCGTAATCGATGCATAGGGAGGGAGTGTTTGCAGACTTTGGGCCAAGGTGATGGCATCGTTTCGTTGAATCGTTTTGATATTGCAAATCTTGGTCTCGGCCTTGTCCCATTCTATGATGTCGTACGTGGCCTTGTTGCGCATCGGCGGGACATTTTTTCTCCCTAAGGTCGAAATTTCAGGAACATAGACGAATACTGAGGGGAACCCAAGGTAAGATACGTCGCGAATATACACGGTGTGGCCATGGGCATGAAAGAATTCGATGACGGCTGCGACCTCTTGCCGATACGAGTCGCGGGAGGTGAAAACTGAGCTGTCGAATTGATAGCTCGGCTCTTCACTGAAAAGACTTTGCGGAAATACTCCGCTGTTATCCTTCGTGAATTGCGAGAAGACCAGGTACCGCATATTCAAAGAAGACTCATCATCGTTGGCGAAATACGGCTGATCCTCGTCCGGAATTTTCAGCAGACAATAATCAAGTACTTCCTCATTTTGTATTCCCTGAAAAACTTCAGTGAGACTCCGACTCAAGGCGACCTGGAATGACGTGTCGCAACCTACGTTTAGTCGATAGGTTCTTAGATCTTTATTTTCAACGATGAGTCCGATTGCCGGGATGCGCATTCCGGCGGAAAAGTCCTTGACCGTAACCTTGTATTTACCACTTCTTTCTATACCCCGAATGACTTCGAATTCCTGTCCGAACTGTTGCAGATATGTTTCAGGAATTGTTGGAGGTGTAAGCCGGTTGTAAAAGACCCTGGCTGCCGCCCAACGTTCCATCAGCTCGCAAAGCGCTTGAAAAATCGCTTCATCAGGACTATTTCCCGCCGCCATGCCGTTGGAGCCGGCAGTCATCAGCAGAAGATTCAACGGAAGGTACTCCACCTCACGGGAGCTGGAAGAGTGGAAGGGGACGGCAATTGCCCCTGGAGTGTCGTTGCGTCTCAGCCTGTCATAGTATGCTGATACGAATTCCTTGCGATCCTTTCCAGACCAGCGTACCAGATCATCGGAAATAGAGGCCGGCAAGCGTGCGAACTCTTTCTCTGAGAGAAATTTTTCCCGCGGGTCGTAGTAAAATCCGAACTCTTGCTTGATGCGGCACTGCATGGTACGTGAGAAAGAGGCGTAGAGTCCGTTTTGCAACCGCTCCATAAATTCGGCATAGGCGCTGGCAAGGCTGTAGTCTCTTGATCTCCCTTTGCCGTTTGTCCGGAATTTACCCTTTTCAGGTTCGAGTTCCAGACTGACCGAGTAGACCTCAGGGAAGGGGTTTGAAAAAAAGGTTTCCGTGGGCAACAAATCGTGTTTTTTTAGAATATCTCGTATGATACCGGTTGTGTCCTCAGCGCTGCGTTCTTTGTAGGGTCTTTTTAATGTGGAAAACATGGAAGTCATCTCGCACCAGTTTTGTTTTTGGTTGTCGGCGATGCCAAATTGGGCGATTTCAGCCCGGATTTGCACTTGAAATCCGCCCCGAATGCAAACGGTTTGCATTGCATGATGTACAGAAAGTGTCACCGAAAAAAAATCACCATCCCAAACAAGGAAAAAAAGAATAACCGTCCGTTTTCGTTTAGAGATGGTGATGGTAACGATTGAATAGAATGGGATCAGAGAACCGGCCGTCCGAGGTCGCCCGGACCGTAATACAGTTGCTGTTGCAATTGCAGTTGCTGCGGCTGGTATTGCAGCTGGAGTTGTTGCGGTTGATATTGCAATGCCTGTTGTTGTGGCTGTAGCTGCATTTGAGGTTGAACGGCTCGTGGAGCCATTTGTTGCGGCTGAATCGTTACCTGCTGAAGTTGCTGCTGCATTTGTTGCAGCTGCTGCTGTTGTATTTGCTGTTGCAGCTGTATTTGAAGTTGCGGCTGCATCTGCTGCTGAAGTTGCTGTAGTTGCGGATTGCTTGCACTTTGTACCATTGTGGGATCGATTGGGAAGAATTGCATAGCGAGCACCTTTTTTTGTTATACAAATTAACTTGGTTAAGAGCCGTTAATAATCAGATCGGCTCACCTCTACACATTCCCTGTGATGTCACTTGCTTGGCTTTTTTGTCTCAGCCTCCGTTTTCGAGATCTTTGATATCTGGCTGTCAATGGCGGAAAGGGCTTCATCAAGAGCTTTTTGCTGCTCTTCCAGGAATTTTTTGGTCTGGAGGAGTTGTTGCTTTTGAGCGTTCAAAAACGATTTTGCCTGTTGCTGTTGGACTTCTTCGGATAGCGGTGTTCCAAATGGCATTGCCCCCATTGGCTGGGGAGCGCCAGGAGAGGGGGCCTGCATTTGCGGAGTCATACAACAGAAGGGGCTCGTGGGAACCATCGGTTGGATGAACATTGGAAACATGCTTTGCGTAACGAGACTTGGATTCCAAGGAAAGGCGGTTTGGCACATAATTTCCTCCTGTGAGTAAGATCGTACGGCCCGATATGATGGCGTCCCTTTTGTGGGACAACATACGGTGGTTCAACGTGCAACCGCAGCCCCTTTCACGCTCGATAGTGTTGGGGCTGGGGTATGAAGTGGGAAAAGAAGTCGGGAGAAAAAAACTTGCCTTTTTACTGCAATTTTATTGCCAGAATGGGATTGATTGTCGTAGCATTCCGTTTTGTTTACTAAAGTTTTTTTCTCGTCGATTGCAAGGATTGAGGGGAGAGAAATGCGTTTCCGTTTATCCGGTAAAATCTCCTATTTTACCGGAAAACGAGGATTCCGGAGGTTTTGATTCCGGAGGATATTTGCGAATTTTGCATGCCGGAAGTATCAATGTCCTTGTCTCTGATGCCGATGCCATCGGTGCAGTCCGGCCATTCCGACCACGAGTGTTGCAAGCCAGACGACGCGGCTTTGGTAGCGGTTAAAAGGACTGGACAGAGCGCCGCAGATAAACGCATTTCCCAATAGTGCTAAAAATATAAAGGCAGCAAAGCCTGCGAAATCGGGTCGGCTAACCTTTATCCCCCATACAATGATGATAATGAGGCCCAAAATCGATAGATAGGCCACGGGAACGTGGATATGATTCAAGTCGTTCAACGCATGCTGCGAAATCATGTTGCGTTGCTGGCGGGCCGTATTGAATGAGCCGGCGACCGGCGGCGGTAAACTTGAGAAAACTTTCCTCGTATAATCCTGATAACAATCCATTCCTTCACCTGTATCGATCATGAAGAACTGGCGAGTTGCAGCGTCCAGGGACGTTCGAATAACAGAATTGGGATAATCTAGGACGCTTTCATCCACCACATGTCCGAACTCATTGTTGGCGAGTGTTCCGGTCCATCCCCCCATATCTTGAAGCGGAGAATTTCTGGCCCAGAGGAAATCGTTGGAGGTCTTGGGAAGTCGTTTTTGCAGTTTACATAACTTGAAATTTGCAACGGGACAATGGTCCGCCAACCATCGTTGTGCAATACCTGCCTGCACAAATCTGGCAAAGAGAAAGACCGGGCCTCCCGAAGCATATGTCGCTCTACCCGATACGGAGAGATTCACCGTTGGTATCAAGAGCAGACCGGCTATGACTACAGCCACTGGAGGCAGAACAGTGGTGGCGACAGGCCAATGTTGTCGGTTTACGATACTACGAATCATGGAGATGACGAGAAGCAAGCCTATTGCAAGTGCGAGACATGAGTTATGTGAGGTAATTCCTAAAAGAGCGGTTACAGAAACTCCAACTCGTTCGAACACTCTCAACTTCTGCCAGTGAAAACCGAGCAGTCCCATGGCCAGTATCGCCAAAGGAACGAGAATATCCGGCATTAACTGGCTTGCATACCAGGAAATACCCGTCAGCAGACTGAGCCCCAGGCAAAAACATGTTGTGACAAACGGGCCGGCGGGAAGATGATGACAACGCAGTGTTAAGTGAATCATCCAGAAGCAGAGCAGCGATTGTACTGCTATCGGGCCCCAAAAGAACCACCAGCCGAAGGACGTTGCCCAGAGAAAGAAACCGTAAAAAAAAGAACGTCCGGGATAGGTCGACATTGTGATCACGCGATCCAGATACCCGCCTGTGTCGAAGAAGACGAGGGCAAAACCATTCCACAAAGCTGGTAGAAGAAATGCCGTACAACTTATTATGAGTGATAAAACCCAAGCCATAGTGGTCCCTATTTATGGAAATTTTTACAAAGTTGTTTGAACCATGCCTTTCGTTTTTGACCTGATATGTCTTTTTTGAGTAAACTACAAGCTTTTTTTCTAAGTTGAAGCATGAAAAATATCGAATAACAAACAGATAATATTTCAGGCGCTTCGCAAATTCATCCTTGATATTTCAGGAGACCGGCACCGTTTTTCCTGGATGTCTGCCAACCGATCTATAGGTGCGAATTGGTTAAAAACAGTGGATTTCTTGACTCTCCAGCCTTTTTTAGGTTTAATTTTCATTTAGGGCACTTCTGCAAAGTTGCCCTGCAAAGATTTTTTTTATATGGCTTCGCCTAATTCCTATGAGGCCGAAACTGACAACATGCAAACACATTCCTCTTTTGCATTCCCTTCCGATAGACGAAAAGCGAGCACTTCTCATCGGAAAAATTTAGGCCTTTCTCTACTGCTTTTTATTGTGGCCTTTATTTGTTTGGACAAGGGAGTGCCGGGCCAACTGTGTGCTGCGACAAGAAATGAGCCGGAGTCATCCGTCCATCTGACAGCCAGGGAAGCTGCCTGGCTCAGAGCTCATCCGCACTTGGTGATTGCCCCTTCTCCCGATTTTCCCCCGATCGAATTTTTTGACAAAAACGGCCGCTACCAAGGCATTGCAGCAGATTTTGCCAGTGTTTTGGAACGCAGGCTCGGTGTTCATTTTACCGTCAAGCACCTGACAAATTGGCAGGAAGTTGTGAAAAGCACTGAAAAAGGGGATGTGGATATATGGGGTGCTGCCACAAAGACGCCTCAACGTGAAACCCTAATGCGCTTTACGAAACCCTATTTGAGTTTTCCTGCTGTTATAATTGTGAAAAAAGATACATACAAAGACTTGACCTTCGATAAACTGCAAGGCTTGAAGGTTGTATCGCCTTCCGAATATGTGACGGATGATTTTCTAAATGAGCATTATCCGGGTTTGCTGAAAATTCAGGTTCCGGATGTCCCAACCGGTCTTAAAATGATTTCCTTCGGAGTTGCCGACGCCATGGTCGTAAATGAGGCCGTGGCTTCCTATTATACGCACGAATTGGGGCTGACCAATCTATTCATTGCCGGTCAGTCGGATGTGACCTGGCCTCTGTCGTTTGCCTCTAGGAAGGATTGGCCGGAACTTAATTCCATTTTGCAAAAGGCTCTTGAATCCATAGGTCCTTCCGAGCGAGACCGCTTGATAAAAAGATGGGTTGTCCTTGGAAAGGAAGGATATATCTCCCATAAGGCATTTTGGACGACGCTTCTGGGGATTATCGGCACGGCGTTGGCGGCATTGGGATTCGTTTTGGTTCTTAACCACTCGCTTCGTCGCATGGTGGGGCGCCAAACGGCCACGCTGCGGGAGGAGTTGGACGAGCGACACAGGATCGAACGAGAACTCATCAAGCACAAGGAAAGGCTTTCCAGATTTTTTGAGGCTGCATTCGAAGGCATTTTTATGCATATTGAAGGGCGAATCATAGACGTGAATCCGGCAGCTACCGAAATTTTCGGCTATTCTCAGGAGGAAATTATCGGACGGGATCTCATAACGTTCGTCGCTCCCGAATCAAGGCAGTTTGTGCTGGAAAAGATGAGAGAAGAAGTGAAAGGGTCTTACGAGGTCACCGGTGTCACCCAGGATGGAAAACAAATTTTTCTTGAGGTTCGTGCGCGATTTATAGAGTTTGAAAATACGCAGGCCCGTGTGGTCGGTTTCCGTGATATCACGAGGCGTAAACTCATTGAGAACGACCTGCGAAAATATCAGGAGGAGTTGGAGGCAAAAACCGAGTCGCTTGAGGCTATTCGGTCAATTTCCGACAAGCTTCACCGGTCTCTTGATCTGGATACGGTTGCCCGACAGGCTGTTTGTGCCATGATCACCCGCGCCAATTCGCCGTCTGCTGCTATTTATCTTTTGGATGAGGAAGAATCTTCTCTTGATTTGATATTCTCCAAAGGGTTTGCGGACTCCGTATCGAGGAAGGCGAATAAGCTTCCCGTGAACGGCAGTCTTTCGGGCTTGTCTGTAATAGGCCGAAAGGTCATGGTCAGCAAGGACATGTCAAAGGATGATCGAATCGAACCTGCTGTCCGGCAATGGCTTATGGATTCCGGCTATCGCGGCGCTGTGACCGTGCCGCTCCTGGCTGAAGAAAAAGTATTGGGTGTCTTGAATTTGCTGTATCCGGATTGCCAAAATATCCCATTGATACAGGAAGGAGAACTGCTGGTTATCGGCCAGACTGTGGGGCTTGCCGTGACCAACGCTCTAAATATCGCACACCTGCGCGAGGAAATGTCGGTACGGCGGCAAACAGAGGAAAAGCTGCAACAACTCAACGCAGAGCTGGAACAACGGGTTAACCGGCGGACAGCAGAACTGGAGGTGGCAAAAGAAAGAGCCGAGCAGGCGGATCAAATCAAATCGGCTTTTTTGGCAACCATGTCCCATGAATTGCGCACTCCCTTGAACTCGATCATCGGTTTTACCGGAATCATGCTGCAAGGGCTTGCCGGGCCTTTGAATGCCGAACAACAAAAACAGATGGCAATGGTTCAAAACAGTTCCCGGCATCTTCTCTCTCTGATCAATGATGTGCTCGATATTTCTAAAATTGAAGCAGGCCAGTTAGTCCTCTCGTCCACATCTTTTGATCTCGGAGCGTCGATTGAAAAAATGTGTAAACTGATCTCACCGCTGGCCGAGAAAAAAGGATTGGAAATCCGTGTTGAGCTGCCGGAATCGGCAGCGACGATCGTCGCCGACCAGCGCCGTGTGGAACAGATCATTTTGAATCTCTTGAATAATGCGGTGAAATTTACGGAGCAAGGACGAGTGAGCATCCTGTGTCGAAGCGAAAACAATGGTTTCGCCGTATCTTTTTCCGATACGGGGATCGGCATCAGCCAGGAAGATATTTTGAGTCTTTTTCAGCCGTTTACACAGATAGATACCGGGCTTGCCCGTAAGCGCGAAGGGACCGGCCTTGGCTTGTCCATTTGTAAAAAGATCCTCGATATGATGGGTGGTTCCGTTACGGTGGAAAGCGCGTTGGGGGAAGGAAGCACTTTTACCGTCTATCTTCCCCAAAAGACAAAGGTGGCGACATGAATAAAACACTTTTAATTATCGAGGATAACGAGCAAAATCTTTATATGATGCGATTTCTTCTTGAAAGAAACGGTTTTGTCGTTATCGGTGCAGGAGATGGGCGTAAAGGGATCGAGATGGCGTTGTCGTGCGAACCGTTGGCGATCTTATTGGATATTCAGTTACCTGAAATGGATGGGTATGCCGTCGCCGCAGAGCTGAAGAGACATCGTCAACTGGATGACACTCCGATTATTGCCGTGACCTCCTATGCCATGGTGGGGGATAGGGAAAACATACTGGCGGCAGGTGCCACAGGTTACATTGAAAAACCCATAAATCCTGAGACCTTTGTTGCTGAGATCATAAAATATTTGCCCGAAGAGCAGGAAAACTCAGGGGAAAGGGTATGAGAGTATTGAATATTGACGACAGGGAAGACAACCGCTATCTCGTTGAAACCTTGCTGAAAGCAAACGGCTACGACGTTGTTTCCGTCGTTAACGGGGCTGAAGGGCTCAAGCAGCTGAAGGAAGGGACGTTTGACTTGATTATCAGTGATATTCTCATGCCGGTTATGGACGGTTTTCATCTGTGTAGAATCGTCAAGACGGACGAGAGATTGCGCAGAATACCTTTCATCTTCTATACGGCTACGTACACCGGTCCTCAGGATGAAGCCTTTGCCATGAAAACCGGCGCCGACAAATTTCTTCTAAAGCCCTGTGAGCCCGATATCTTTCTTGGCACTATAGGCGACGTATTAGCGGCCGCCCAAAGAGGTGACATCGCCTCGTCTTCCGAACAGCAGGTCCCCGAGGAAGAGGCACTCAAACTCTACAGCGAACGTCTGGTCAGAAAGCTTGAGCAGAAAATGCTGCAACTGGAAAAGGAGGTACAGGCCCGGCAGCATACCGAAGAAACTCTCAGGCAGAGTGAAAAAAAATATAAATCGCTCTACAACAGCATTCGGGATGCAATTCTGGTTGCGGATACGAACAGGGTTATTTGGGACTGTAATCAGGCCTTTGTCGATCTGTTTGATTATTCCATTGAAGAGATTAAAGGAAAAAATACTGTTGTCGTTTGTGAGAATGAGGAGGAATTCAAAAAGCTTGACTCATCTCTTAAGGGTGATGAATCTTCAGTCCACCTGTATTCCATAAATTTTAAAAAAAAGAACGATGCAATATTTCCGGGTGAGATAACAGTTTTTTTTCTTAAAAACGATGACGGGGAGACAACCGGTTTCATCGGGCTTATACGCGATATTACTGAGAGGGTGCGAGCGGAAAAAACACAAAAAAATCTGGAATCTCAGCTACATCAAGCTCAAAAAATGGAATCCATTGCCAGATTGGCAGGTGGTGTTGCGCATGATTTCAATAATATGCTCAGCGTCATAGTCGGCTATTCGGAATTGGCTTTGGGCATGGTCGATCCTGGCGACAATGTCTATGGAAACCTCCTGGAAGTTCACAAGGCTGCTGTTCGTTCAACGAATATCACCCGGCAACTTCTGGCATTTGCCAGGAAACAGATTATCGCTCCTATTCCCCTGGATTTGAATGAAGCGATTGAAAACACGCTTAAGATGCTGCGCAGACTGATAGGAGAAGACATTGATCTTGCCTGGCTCCCGGAAACCAATCTGTGGCCGGTAAAAATGGACCCTTCGCAGGTTGATCAGATTCTCGTCAATCTTTGTGTCAATGCGCGTGATGCCATCGACGGGGTGGGGCGGATCACCATAGAAACCGATACGGCAACTTTCGATGTGGCGTATTGTTCAGATCATGCCGGATTTATTCCCGGTGACTACGTCCTCCTTGCGGTGAGTGATAACGGCTGCGGAATGGACAAAAATACCCTCGATATGATCTTTGAACCTTTTTTTACAACGAAAACAGTCGGAAAAGGCACAGGTCTCGGACTGTCTACGGTTTATGGCATTGTAAAACAAAATAACGGGTTTATTAATGTTTACAGCGAACCGGGTGAAGGAACCACTTTCAAGATTTTCTTTGCCCGCCACTCCGAGCTACCCCATGAAACCGCTGAAGAACCGAACGAAGACGTTCCCGCTGGTCATGGCGAAACCATCCTGGTCGTGGAAGATGAACCGTCGATTCTCAAGCTTGCCGAAAGAATCCTCAAAAAACTCGGGTACACGGTGCTTACAGCCCAAAATCCGGGCCAGGGACTTGCTCTCGGAAAAGAGATGCAGGTCAAAATCGATCTGCTCATCACCGACGTGGTCATGCCGGAGATGAATGGAAAGGCGCTGTCGGCGCAGCTCAAAGAGTATTGCCCCAAGCTCAAGACCTTGTTCATGTCCGGATACACTGCCGACGGTATTGCTCACCATGGGATACTTGAGGAGGGTGTGAACTTCATCCAAAAACCATTTTCGGTTAATGACTTGGCGAGAAAGGTGCACGTCATACTTTCCCCTACGGTTACTTAGAGACCCCAGAAAGTGCAGAAAGATGCCCCGGGGGTTGCCAAGGAGGCCAAATAAAACGGGGGCTGGTATAACAAGAGATTATCTCCCGGAAGCCGGATTACCAAAAATTCCACTTTCCCGTTATGAAAACAAAAACGGCAAGAGAAATATTTGTTACAGAATGGGCAAAAATACAGGCTATAAGATCTTTCCGCAAAATCCATAGTAAAACCATAAGAGATCCAAACACCATTAAAATTGATCTGCAAACAAAGAAACACTAACAGGAGAGATTACCGTGTCACGTTGCTTTATAGATCATTTAATTGTTGTGTCGCCGTCCCTTGAAAGAGGTGCCGAATTCATCGTGAAAACACTTGGTGTCGAGCCGCAAACCGGCGGGGAGCATTCTCGGATGGGGACGCACAATCTTCTTG
>JBJKQT010000103.1:0-13922 GCA_046705065.1 Desulfocapsaceae bacterium | reverse complement strand
AGATAATTAAATAAGAGGAAATGGCACATTCTTTGGATTAAAATTTAAGCCTATTGAAATATGTGTCATTTGTGTTATTCTCGGATCCTTTGAATTTGTACTAGTGACGAAAATGTTAATATTCGTTGCTGGGATCTGGTTGGAGCAGGGACGGGAGACCTTGCACCGGTCATAAAAAATAGAGGAGAACACAGATGAACAAGGCGGATACGGCATTTGTTCTGGCGGCGGCGGGACTCGTCCTGTTGATGACGCCGGGACTGGCCCTGTTTTACGGCGGAATGGTACGCGGCAAGAACGTACTGGGAACGATCATGCAAAGTCTTTTCTTGATCGCATTGATCAGTCTCGAGTGGGTTTATCTCGGGTATTCCATGTCGTTCGGACCGGATGTTGGAGGCGTTATAGGTAACTTGTCATGGTTTGCCCTGCACGGAGTAACCAATGCACCAAGCCCGGATTACGCCACAACGATTCCGCAGACGGTGTTTATGATTTACCAATGTATGTTTGCAATCATTACACCGGCGCTTATCACCGGGGCCTTGGCCGAAAGGGTTAGATTTGTGCCTTTTTTGGTTTTTTCACTGCTTTGGGCGATTTTGGTTTACAACCCTGTGTGCCATTGGCTCTGGGGTAAAGGTGGTTGGCTGGGACCCGACGGTCTCGGCGTGTATGATTTCGCAGGAGGTCTTGTTGTTCACGTCACCTGCGGAGCGGCGGCTTTGGCCGGTGTGTTGGCCATTGGAGGAAGAAGCGGCTATGGGAAGACCAAATTCATGCCGCACAATCTGCCCATGACCATGTTGGGTACAGGCCTCCTCTGGTTCGGGTGGTTCGGGTTCAACGGCGGTTCCGCCCTGGCCGCAAACGATGTGGCGGCAACCGCTTTTGTAGCCACCCATCTTGCCGGAATGGCGGCCATGGCGACCTGGGTCGTGATGGAATGGCTAACCCAGGGACAGGCGACGACTCTGGGTGCTGCATCGGGGGCCATCGCCGGACTGGCGACGGTTACTCCGGCAGCCGGTTTCGTAGGACCGAATTCGGCAATACTTATTGGAGTCATTGCCGGAATCGTATGTTTTGCAGCTGTAAATGCAAAAAGTCATTTAAAGCTCGACGATTCGCTTGATGTCGTCGGAATACACGGTGTCGGTGGGGCGATCGGAACACTGTGTTTAGGGATTTTCGCCACGAAGGCGGTAAATCCCGGTGGAGTTGACGGGTTGTTGGCCGGAGCTTCGGCCCAGCTTGTTAAACAGGCAACAGGTGTTGTCGTAGTAGGTGTTTATACCTTTGTTGTCAGCTGGATCCTTTTCAAGGTTGTACATGCTCTTCTCGGACTCAGGCTCACCGAAGAGGCGGAGGTCATCGGTATGGACTCCACCGAGCATTCCGAGACGGCATATAACTAAGAAGGTTCGGCTGCCGGCTCTGCGTACAGGACCTCGGAAACAGCAGTGTTGCCCAATTTACATCTTTGATATTTTGAGTAAAAGGAGTTTGATATGGCACTGAATTCTGGGGACACTGCTTTCATGCTCGTATCCACGGCTTTGGTCATGCTCATGACGCCGGGACTGGCATTGTTTTATGGTGGACTTGTACGCAGCAAAAATGTTTTGTCGACAACCATGCAGAGTTTCCTCTGTCTCGGTATCGTGTCGATTATCTGGGTGGTATACGGGTATTCATTGGCCTTTGGTCCGGATGTCGGGCACTTTATAGGAAATTTCGATTTTGCTTTCCTGAAGAATGTCAGCTGGGAAAAAGGGACAACCGGCACCATTCCGGACCTGCTCTACTGTGCGTTTCAGCTGATGTTCGCAATCATTACACCGGCGCTTATCACCGGTGCTTTTGCCGAAAGAATGAAATTTTCGGCTTATCTGCTTTTTACCGCCCTGTGGATGACGTTTGTCTATTTGCCCGTTTGTCACTGGGTGTGGGGCGGCGGATGGTTGATGAGCATGGGTGCGCTTGATTTTGCCGGTGGAACGGTTATTCATATTAATTCAGGTGCCGCAGCTTTGGTTTGCGCCATTGTCATCGGAAAAAGGAAAGGTTTCGGTAGAGAATCCTTTCATCCCCACAATGTGCCGATGACCGTCCTGGGAGCCGGTGTTCTCTGGTTCGGTTGGTTCGGTTTCAATGCAGGCAGTGCACTGACCGCGGGTCCTGTGGCTGTGCTGGCGCTTATGACTACACAGATTGCAACGGGCGCCGCGTCTTTGGCCTGGGCATTTGCCGAGTGGAAAATCCAGGGCAAACCCACGACGCTGGGTGCTGCTTCCGGTGCTGTGGCAGGTCTTGTCGCCATCACTCCTGCGGCAGGTTTCGTTACCCCGCTTGCAGCGATTGTGATAGGGCTGGTTGCGGGTGTCATCTGTTATCTGGCAGTGACTTTGAAGGGAAAAATAGGTTATGACGATGCTCTTGATGTTGTGGCGGTACATGGTGTCGGCGGTCTTTGGGGCGCCCTTGCCACCGGTCTTTTTGCATCAGTCGGCGGAACCGGACTTTTTTACGGAAATCCCAAACAATTTGGCATACAGGCAATAGCATCGGGGTCGGCAATTGTCTGGTCAGTGGTTGTAACCTTTATTATATTAAAAGTAGTGGACGTAGTGGTTGGTCTTCGTGTAGAAACTGAAAGTGAGGTCCAGGGACTTGATTTGTCCGAACACAGCGAAGTCGGCTATACGTTATAAGGACTGTCCTGTAATCTATTGGCTCAAACCTCCCCCGTCGAGTCTGCGGCGGGGGAAATCGAGCGATAAATGAGGAAGAATATGAAAAAAATTGAAGCAATTATCAAACCGTTCAAGCTCGATGAAGTGAAAGATGCCTTGAATGAGATCGGCATTAAAGGTATGACCGTTTCGGATGTAAAGGGCTACGGCCGCCAGAAGGGGCACACTGAAATATACCGAGGCGCCGAATATGTTGTCGATTTTATCCCGAAGACAAAAATTGAAATTGTCGTCTCGTCGGATCAGGCAGACCAGGTTGTGGAAAAGATTAGAAATGCGGCCAATACCGGAAAGATCGGTGACGGAAAGATTTTTGTAACACCGGTCGAGCGGATTGTCCGCGTCCGAACCGGAGAAGAGAACCTCGACGCAATATAAGCTCAGCGTATGAATTCACCACTTCATGCGCAACGCGAGTCGCTGGAGAAACTTTGGGAGCAGGGACTGACAGGTCATTCCCTGCTTCTCAAGCACAGCAGGCTTGTGGATGAGTTTATTGTGCAGTGCTTTCAAGACACTAAGGTGGCGGGTGCCGCTGAATCCGTTGCACTGGTGGCACTCGGGGGGTATGGACGTCAGGAGCTTTTCCCGTTTTCCGATATCGATCTGATGATCCTCTACCGATCGGACATCAAGAAGGAGGTCGGCAAGATCACGGATTCCATCCTCTATCCTCTTTGGGATACGGGGCTCGACGTCGGCCACGGAGTGCGGACCGTCGAGGAATCCCTGCAGCAGGCCGGAGAAGATTTCTTTTTCCGGGTGGCCATGCTCGATGCGCGGCTGATCGGAGGCTCCCAACTTCTTTTTTTTGAGCTGCTCTCCAAATACAAGGAAAAATTCGTTGAAGGAAGCAGAGAGGAATTTGTCAGGAGCATGAAAATTTTCCGGGATGATCGCCGCGACCGTTTCGGAAGCCACAGTTATCTTCTGGAACCCAATATAAAAGAGGGGAAAGGAGGAATGCGGGATATCCAAGCCATGCTTTGGACCGCAAAAGTCGTGTTCGGGCTGGAAGGTCTGACCGGGATCGTCAATGCCGGTATTTTACTCGAACAGGAGCAGTTGGATTTTACCGACTCCTGGGAAGCCCTCATAAAAATCAGGAACAGGCTGCACTATATAAGCAGAAGAAAGAACGATCAACTCTACTTCGAACAGCAGGAGGAATTGGCCGCCGCCCTGGACTATAAAGCTCGCAAAGGGGTTCTCGGGGTGGAGGCTTTCATGCGGGAGATGTACGCCCACATGCAGACGGTGGCCATAACCACCGATCTGTTTTTCGAACATGTCGATGAAGTACTCGGTCTTGCCGGAAAAGGGGACGGTCATGAGCGTGACCGGGTCATCGAAAAAGGCATTGAGCTTCGCAACGGATTCATCCACCTCACCGCCGGCAGCGACGATCTTGAGGCTCGGCCTTATCTTTTGATGAGGGTTTTTCTCGCCTCGGCAAAAACCGGTGCGCCGATCCACCATCGGGCGCGAAAGGCGATCAAGGCAAATCTTTGCCTGATCAATGACAAGGTCTGCTCTTCTTCCCGGATGTCCAAGGCCTTTCTCGATATTCTCGAGAACGCTCAAGATGTGCTTTATGTTCTGGAGCTCATGTTGGAAACGGGTTTGCTTGTCGCCTACGTTCCTGAATTCGGAAGAGTCATTACACTTGCCCAGCACGACCTTTACCACATATACACGGTGGACCGGCATTCTCTGCAGGCTGTTGCCGAACTGCGTAATGCGATAGTCGAGGAAAATTCCATTTTCCAGGCCGTAATTTCTCCGCAGGTCCTTCTTTCGGCAATGCTGTTTCATGATATAGGCAAGGGCGTACACAAGGATCATTCCGTGATCGGTGCAGGTTTGATCAAGGATATCGGAAGGCGGCTTGGATTTTCAGATTCTGAATGCGATACGCTGAGTTTTCTTGTTCAGTATCACCTGTTCATACCGGAAAATGCCCTGCGCCGCGACCTCAACGATGGTGGTTTCATAAAACGTTGTGCTGAAACCATTGGTACGGCCGATCGACTTGCCATGCTCTACCTGATTTCCATCGCCGACTCAAAAGCAACCGGACCGTCTGCCTGGAGTGATTGGAAAGCGGCGTTGATGCAGGAGATGTTTCTGCGTATCCATCCGTATCTCGAGCTTGCTCATTTTGACCACAAGGGGGCGGCGGTAATCGATCGGCAGGTTGAACAGGGTGTTGTCTGGCTCAAGGAACAGGTGACGGAGCTGTTGCGTAATGATAAAGACATCCGCATGGATGTCGCCGACCTTTCCGCAGATTATCTCTTGAGTTTCGCCCCGGAGACGGTGGCGGAACATATACGCATTCATCGGGATCATTATCGGGTGATCCGGCAAAAATCACTTGTGTTTGCCAAAAACAAAAAGGATAAGTGGTCTCTGTTGGTGGTGTCGGTCGATCAACCTGGCTTGCTGGCAAAAATCTGCGGTGTCCTGGCGTTGCACAACCTTACGGTGTTAAATGCTCAGATATTTACCTGGAGTGATGCAACGGTTGTGGATGTCATCGAGGTACGCTCCGCCGACGGTCTGAAATTCAAGGAGAAAGACTGGGATGCTTTAAACCGCGACCTCGACCTGGCCATCAATCATAGGTTGGGGCTCAGTCACAGGCTCTATCAAAAGCTTTCTTCGAGTTACGGTCGGCGCAAGGAACTGTTGGGGCGTCAGGAGTCGAGGGTGATTATCGATAACGAAACTTCCGATACTTATACGGTTGTGGAAGTCTATGCTCCTGACAGGCCAGGGCAACTCTACCATATAACCCAAAGTCTAGCCGATTTCGGTATAAATATTCATAAAGCCTTCATCGCCACCGAAGTTGAACGTCTGATTGACGTTTTCTATGTGCTTGATCTGAGGCATAAGAAAATTACCGATGCCGAGTTCAAAAACGAGATCACTCAAGGCTTGTTGTATTCCATAAGCAAAAACGACAAATAAGCCGTTTTGTTGTGCGATGGCAGGAGGGGGTGCTCTTTTAAAAAGATGATAAACTTGTAACAAGAACTTGTTTCGGAGCTATAAAAAATATCATAAATGTTATTTTTTCCATTGCAGCGAGGATGGCAGGAACGATAATTTAGAGTGAAAAGAATACAAATAGCAATAAAGGTCTTCCGTATTGAGCCTTTTGCAAAATGAGAATTTTTGTTCAAAATCAAGGCAAGCGAAAAATTTTACCGCAGGTATATAATTGATATTCCGAGGATAAAATTTTGAGCATAACGCAGAGTTTGGACGAAAAGGCCTTTTTGCAAGTGGCTCGTATTATCAAGTATATTTGATTCCTTTTGTCTCTCTCTTTTCTGCCGGAGAGCGGATATTTTTCTTTCCTCATTGTTCTGGAAGGTTTTTTGCATAAAACTTGTTCTTGTTAAACGATCAAGAATAGAGAACATCTGTTAGGGGAGTGATCAATGATAGCAACAGATGATCTCGTATTGCCTAGCACGGGGTCATAAGGGTAATGAACAAGCTGAAATCAACTCTCCGCCCATTATCCCTGTTAAACCAGAAAACCGGATCTGAACTTCGTCCGCAGCTAAATAGAAATGCTCCGGATGGAAATATACCGTGATACTCGATGGTGATTTAGCGAGCATAATGATACCAAAAGAAGGCCCGCTCAAAAGCCTCGGATGGTAGTTCAGATATAGAAACTCAGCCTCCGTTTCTTCGACAGGCACCAAAATGAAGGAACTGCTGATTGTGCTTTTTGCAATTCCGTGGTTGAAAAACCATGCCGTATGTTTTACAATTTTGTCGTTATTTTGATTTGTTAATTACATACCTGCAACAACCGTCATCCTTAACCAATTATGGAGAAAGCACTATGAGTGGAATCCAGGCCCGTTTGAATGCCATTTCGGCAATCATCAACTACAAACCGTCCCATTCCCCCTTGAATTTCAGTGAGACCAAGCCTACCGAGGTTTTTGGATCTAACGTTTTCAATGACAAAACCATGAAGGAGCGTCTTCCCAAGCATGTTTACAAATCACTGAAAAATACCATCGCGTTCGGCAAAAAACTTGACCCGACCATCGCCGACGTGGTTGCCAACGCCATGAAAGACTGGGCCGTCGAGAATGGCGCCACCCACTTCACTCACGTCTTCTATCCCCTGACCGGCCTGACCGCAGAAAAACACGACGCCTTCCTTGTACCTGATAGTGAGGGTGGAGCTCTGGCCGAGTTTTCCGGAAAGATGCTTATTCAGGGCGAACCTGATGCTTCCTCCTTTCCGTCGGGCGGCATACGGGCCACATTCGAGGCACGGGGTTATACCGCTTGGGATGTTACCAACCCCGCATATATCCTGGAAAACCCCAACGGTACATTCCTGTGTATTCCCACAGCCTTCGTTTCCTGGACAGGAGAAGCCCTTGACAAGAAGACTCCGCTGCTACGCTCACTGCAGGCCCTGAACAAGCAGGCCAAAAGGGTTCTGAAGCTGTTCGGCGTCGACACCAAATTGCCCATTACCTCCTTCGCCGGTCCCGAGCAGGAATATTTCCTGATCGATCGCAACTTCGCGTTCGCCCGCCCAGACCTGCTGCTGGCCGGCCGCACCCTGTTCGGCGCCCCATCCGCCAAAGGCCAGGAGTTTGAAGATCAATACTTTGGCGTCATCCCACGCCGTGTTCTCTCCTTTATGATGGAAGTGGAACGGGAACTCTACAAATTGGGAGTGCCCGTCAAGACCCGCCACAACGAAGTGGCCCCCAGCCAGTTCGAAATCGCCCCCATCTTCGAGCAGGGCAACCTGGCAACAGACCACAACCAGATGGTTATGACCACTCTGCGGACCGTGGCCAAACGCTACGGCATGATTTGCCTGCTGCACGAAAAGCCCTTCGCCGGTATAAACGGTTCCGGCAAGCATCTGAATTATTCCATCGGCAACGCCGAATTAGGCAGCCTCTTCGATCCGGGCGACACGCCCCATTCCAATGCCCAGTTCCTGGTATTCTGCGCTGCCGCCATCCGTGCCCTGCATAAATACGCTTCCGTGCTGCGCGCCACCGTGGCTTCTGCCTCCAACGACCATCGTCTCGGCGCCAACGAGGCCCCACCGGCTATCATAAGCGCTTATTTGGGCGAGCAGCTGACCGATGTGTTCGAGCAGATCAAGAAAGGTGAGGTCAAGAGTTCGAAACAGAAGGGCATCATGCATATCGGCGTAGATACCCTGCCGCCGCTGCCCATGGATCCAGGCGATCGCAACCGGACCAGCCCGTTCGCCTTTACCGGCAACCGGTTCGAATTCCGTGCTGTAGGTTCCTCTCATTCCATCGCCGGCGCTCAGGTTGCCTTGAACACCATGATGTCGGAATCTCTCGATTATGTGGCAACCGAGTTGGAGAAGCTCGGCAGGGTGAATAAAACTCAGTTCAATGAGGGTGTGCAAAAGCTTCTCCAGAAGATAATGAAAGAGCACGATGCAATCATCTTCAACGGTGACGGCTACTCCGAGGCATGGCATAAAGAGGCCGGCAAGCGTGGTCTGCCGAACCTCAAGACCAGCCCTGAGGCCCTGCCGGTATTGTCCAGCAAGGAAACAATCGAACTGTTTACCAAATACGGTGTTCTCTCCGAGGTCGAGCTCAAGTCCCGCCAGGAAATTTATCTGGAACAATATGTAAAGACGATCAATACCGAGGCCAACTTGGTAATTCGTATGGCCCGCACCGTCATCTTCCCGGCCGCTATGCGATACCAGGGGCAGCTTGCCGAGACCTGCAGTCACCTGAAAGTCATCGGCCACGATTTCAAAATGAGCGCCCTCGAAGACGTCACTGTCAAACTGCGCTCAATGCAGGCCGAGGTGGACAAACTGGAGAAACTGCTAGACCACGAAGGCGGCAATACCTTGGATCATGCCAAACACATGTGCAACAAGGTGCTGCCCGCCATGAATAGTGTACGAGGCTTCGCCGATTCCCTGGAAACGATCGTGGCTGACGACCTTTGGCCACTGCCTTCCTACCAGGAAATGCTGTTCATCCGTTAGTCGTTAGTCTGAAACACATCTCAGACGCAACCAAGGCTGCCCCTTGCATAAGGGGCGGCCTTTTTTTTACAATATGATCCTCCGGCGGAGGGAGGATTGCAATCCTTGCAGAAGATGGTATAAGGAATCAGATATTCGTGAATTTGACCAGCCAGAAGCATTTCTGCCTTAACCCGCATTTCTCACGAACACTGCGTCAATTTGGAAGAAAGTTAAGAGATCAAACATGTTTTGCGAAAACTCATCCATTACCAAATTCACACAGTGTTCACCCAAAGCGCCCTGAAAGAAGTCTTGGGGGATAAGTCCATGCGGCGCCATCTTCTTCAGTCTTTTGGCAGTGAACAGAGATTACTCTAGCCGATTGCCAAAAACTTCGAACCTGACGCCGCCTGAACTTATGAGAAATGCTGGTTAAATACAACATCTAAGGAGAAAGTAAAATGACCAGAGATGAAATAATGAAAATTATCGAGGAGGAGAACATTCACTATTTCCGCCTCCAGTTTGTCGACATTTTCGGTATCATGAAGAACGTTGCTATTCCGCGCAGTCAGATCGGCAAAGCACTTGACGGAGACATCATGTTTGACGGGTCGTCTATCGACGGTTTTGTCCGTATCAATGAGTCCGACATGTATCTGAAGCCCGATTACAATACCTTTACCATCCTTCCCTGGCGGAACAGGGCAGGTGTGGCAGCCGCCCGCATCATCTGTGATGTTTACAAATCCGACAATACTCCTTTCATGGGGTGCCCCCGGGTCAACTTGAAACGCGTGCTGGCCGAAGCCAAAGAAATGGGCTTTACCATGAACGTCGGAACCGAGTGCGAGTTCTTCCTGTTCGAGCAGGATGAAGAGGGCAATCCCACCACCGTTACCAGTGATGTCGCAGGATACTTCTCTTTGGATCCGGAGGATACCGCCAACGATTGCCGCCGGGAGATTATCGAGACGCTTGAGAAGATGGGGTATGAGATCGAGGCCTCTCATCATGAGGTCGCCGAGGGGCAGCATGAGATAAACTTTAAGTATGCCGACGCCCTGACGGCTTGTGATAATACCGTCACCTTCAAATGGGCCGTCAAATCGATTGCCGCAAATTATGGTCTGCATGCGACCTTTATGCCAAAACCCATTTTCGGCATAAACGGTTCCGGCATGCATACCAATCAGTCGCTCTTCAATCTGGACGGCACCAACGCTTTCTATGATGACAAGGGAAAACTGCAACTCTCGGAGACCGCTTACCAGTATATCGCCGGTATCCTAAAAAACGCGCGCGGTTTTGCAGCAGTGACCAATCCCCTCGTAAACTCCTACAAACGTTTGGTACCCGGATACGAGGCTCCTGTCTATGCTGCCTGGTCCGCGTCAAATCGTTCGGCCCTGGTTCGCATTCCCGCTTCCCGTGGACTGTCCACACGAACGGAGGTTCGGTGCCCGGATCCCACCTGCAATCCGTATCTGGCAATGGCAATGATGCTGAATTCCGGTCTGGATGGGATCAAGAATAATTTGACTCCTCCCGCCTCCGTGGATCAAGACATCTTCAAGATGACTTCCGCCCAGATGGACGAGGCCGGAATCATCATTATGCCGGCAAACCTCAAAGAGGCTCTCGAAGAGTTGAAGAGCAATCCCATTGCAAAGTCAACGCTTGGTGCGCATATCTTTGAGAAATACATTGAAGCAAAAGAAAAGGAGTGGGATGACTACCGCATAGCGGTTACCGACTGGGAAACCGATAACTACCTTCCTATCTATTAATCCATCTGAGCCGGATAAGAACCTTGAGACAGTCTGTTCTCTTGTAAAAAACAATGGAACGGATTGTAAGGTACTAAAGGCCACCTTGGAAAATTCGATTTTTCGTTCAAATTCAAGGTGGCCTAAAAGTATGCCCCGGTTCATGGGAATGACATGGCCCGCGCACCCATGAGGTGTGCGGGTTTTTTATTGGGTAGCCTCGAAAGAGACAAAAAAGCTTTGCCATGAGATTGAGGAGGAAAAGAGCCGATAATTGTATTATTGTATAAGAACCATGAACAAGCGGACAAGAAGTAAAGATAAAAAAGCCCTTGGTGCGGCACTGCCCGGATTGATCCATGACAAGGGTTGGGAAAAGCAGGTTGATCTCTATTCACTTTTTACGAAGTGGGATGAAATTGTCGATAAAACAACAGCAGAACATACACGTCCGTTGAAAATTGTCCGTGGAGTTTTCTGGGTTGAAGTGGATAATTCGGCCTGGATCCATCAACTCCAATTCGAGAAGCTTCAAATTTTGGATAAACTGAATTCCATACTCGAATTGTCCCGTCTCAAAGATATTAAATTTACCCTGGCTGCCAAAACAAAGGATTCCGGTCAACAGTCGAGGAAAAAAGTGGTTTTTTCTCCTGTGGATCCCATGGAATTAAGTTCCTTTGAAGATCAGGCCGCATTGATCGAGGATGAACAAAGCAGAAAAGCCTTGATCCGGCTCTGGTATATGTTCAAAGCCTGCCGCCGCGAATAGAATGGCCGGGATTCGGCTGAACTAAAAGAAAATTCTTGACCATACTCCAGAACGGATTATTCTCATAAATTCGTCCGGTTCTTTTCCATTGCAGAAGATGGAGGACTTTTCGGCATAATCCCGGATCGATTGAGGGCATAATACCGGTGCACGAATTTTCTTGCGGAACGAAAACGCTTCGCTTCAAGGGAAAAGAAGTGTTTCCGTCAGGAGAATAGATTCCACGTTCGGTTTGAAATGTTATTTAACAATGTCTTAGAGGTCATCGGCAATACACCGCTTGTCAGAATAAATCGTCTTATCGATTCTGCATCCGTCCAGATGTATGGAAAACTCGAGGCCAGAAACCCCGGTGGTTCCATAAAAGAGCGTATCTCGCTCTCGATGATCCAGGCCGGTGAACAAAGCGGTGAGTTAACAAAGGATAAGATCGTATTGGAGGCAACGAGCGGCAACACGGGTATCGGTCTGGCCATGGTCTGCGCAGCCAAAGGCTATAGATGCACGTTGGTCATGCCGGAGTCGGCTTCCGTCGAGCGCCGGAAAATCATGCAGGCCTACGGGGCCGAGATTCTGCTTACACCTGCCAACAGGGCCACCGATGGTGCCATTGAAAAGTCGTATGCGCTTGCCAGGGAATTCCCCGACCGCTACTATCTTACGGATCAGTTCAACAATGAAGCCAACTGGAAGGCCCATTATTACGGCACCGGCCCGGAGATCTGGGAACAAACTGACGGCAAGGTTACGCATATTGTGGCTACCCTCGGAACCTCAGGAACAGTGATGGGGCTTTGCGCATGGTTTAAAGAATTTCATCCTCATGTCAAGATAATCGCAGTAGAGCCGCATTTAGGCCATAAGATCCAGGGCCTGAAAAACATGAAAGAGTCCTATAAGCCTGGGATATTCAATAAAAACGTTCCTGATCAAATCGTTCGGATCGATGATGAGGATGCTTTCAGCATGGCCCGGCAACTGGCTCGAAAAGAGGGTCTCCTTGTTGGGATGAGCAGCGGAGCCGCCATGTCGGCCGCCCTCGATTATGGGAAGGACCTGAAAGACGCTTTGGTTGTCGTCATTCTGCCCGATGGCGGCGAAAGATACCTGAGTACGCCGCTGTTTTCCAAAAAAGTCCAGGCCGAAGGGAGGAAAAAGCAACTTCGATTCTTTAATACCATGTCCAAGAAAAAGGAGGTCTTCGCCCCTCAAAAAGAAGGGCATGTTACCTTCTATTCCTGCGGTCCCACCGCTTTTGAACCGGCCAATCTCCTGCTGTGCAGGCGATTCATCGTCTCCGATTTGATTACCAGATATCTGGAGAGCAAAGGTATGACGGTGGAATCGTATATGAACTTCACCGATCTTGACGACAATACCATCGAAGGCGCTGAGAGGGCGGGCAAACCGCTAGCTGAATTTACTCAGGGCTTCATCGATGGTTTCATGGAGGATATTGACGCACTTGGCGTAAAGAGGGCGGCCGGCTATCCCAAGGCATCGGAAAATGTCCAGGATATGATCGAAATAGCTCATGAGCTGATCCATAAAGGCTATGCCTACGAAAAACATGGCTCCATTTATTTCGATATCTCCAAATTCAAGAATTATGGCCGGCTTTCCGGGATTGATCTGAGCAAAATTCAGGTCGGCAAGACCGTGGATCTCGACAACTATGAAAAAGACAATCCACGCGATTTCACACTGTTGAAAAGATCGACGCTTGCAGAGCTCAAGAAAGGGATCTTCTTTCCCACCGATTGGGGTAACGTCAGGCCGAGCTGGCACGTGGAATGTTCGGCCATGGCGACAAGACATTTGGGAGCCACGCTGGATATCCATACCAGCAGCCGTCACCTGATCTTTCCTCACCATGAAAATGAGATAGCCATTGCCGAAGCCCTGACCGGCAAACCCCTTTCCCGCTATTGGCTTCACTCGGAGCTGGTTCTTGTTGACGGAAAGAAAATGTCTTCTGAAAACGGCAATATAGTAACATTGCGAGATCTTTTGGCCCGTGGTTTTACCGCACGAGAGGTCCGGTTCATGCTGCTCACAGTCCATTACCGTAAACCCATCAATTTCTCATTGAGGCGCTTGGAGAATGTTCGAACTGCGCTTCGGAGATTGGACGAGTTCGCCTGTAAGCTGCTTTGTCTCCCGCCAGGGAAACCGCATCCGGAGGTAACCACCTTTGTCTCGGCCATGAAAGATCAGTTTTTCGAGGCCATGGATGATGACCTGAATGTATCCAAGGGAATGAGTGCGATTTATAAATTCATCAAAAAGGTGAATCCCATTCTTCAGGTCAATAACCTCGACCGCGACCAAAAGGATTATATCCTTGAAAGCCTGGGCAAGATGAACCAGATTCTCCAAGTCTTCCGATTGCAGGGATGCCCGCTTGTCCCTGAAGTGAATTCCCTGATTCAATTGAGGGAAAAAGCAAGGGAGGAAAAGGACTGGAAGGCCGCCGATGCCGCCCGGGACAAGCTTGCCAAAATGGGGATCACGGTAATTGATACAGTCAGCGGTCCCATCTGGCAAAGGGTTCGTGACGTGGAATAACGCGCGCAATAATGCTGTTGCTTTTT